>JAMORC010000015.1 GCA_027063785.1 Desulfurobacteriaceae bacterium | reverse complement strand
AAGAGGGATATTTCGGTAAACAGATACAAAACACGGGAATAGGGGGAATAACTGCAAGGCTGAGAACCCTTGCGACCCTTATTCCTGTGGTCTTTGTAGATAGATACGAACCTACTACCCAAACCTGTTCCTTTTGTGGGCATAGACAGAGAGTTTCCCTATCGGATAGAACTTTTAAGTGTCAGAGTTGCGGTAGAGAGATAGACAGAGATGTTAATTCAGCGAGAAACATACTGAAGATAGCGGTAGAGAAGCTTAAAGGAGAAGGAAAACTCCTAAAAACCCTACCTGTGGACTGCGGGGAAGTAACGCCCGTGGAGTGGGGTTTTTTCTACGATGAAGCGGGAAGCCTCTCTCTTTAGTGAGGGGAGGAAGTCACTACCTGTAAAACTTCATGGCTTTCTGAGCTTCCCTTTCTAGCTCCCTTCTCTTTATAGCTTCTCTCTTATCGTACTTCTTCCTTCCTCTAACCAGGGCTATTTCTACCTTCGCCTTACCCCTGCTGTTGAAGTAAATCCTCAGAGGAACAATTGTAAGTCCCCTTTCGGCCACTTTACCGGCCAAACGCTTTATTTCAGATTTGTGGAGCAACAGCCTTCTCTTACGGGTAGGTTCATGGTTAAACAGGTTCCCGTGGGTATAGGGAGCTATGTAAGCGTTAAATAGAAATGCCTCTCCGTTTTCTATCCTGACAAAAGCATCCCTCAGGTTGGCTTTACCTTCCCTCAGGGACTTTACTTCAGTTCCCTTAAGTTCTATTCCGGCTTCGTACTTCTCAAGTATTTCGTAGTCAAAGTAAGCTTTCTTGTTCTTTATTTCTGGTGCTCGGTTTCCTGCCATTTCAGCACAACTCTCCTCTTATCCTTGTCTATTTTGTCAACGATAAATTTATACTTATGCTTATACTTTAGCTTAACCCCTTTGGGCAGGGAATCCGCAGGCAGGAAACCGGCAACGTCCTCAGGCAGGTACACCCAATAGCCCTTTCTATCTTCCTTTACTACCTCTCCCTCCACTTCTTTACCCGGACTATATATATCCTCTATCTTTTCCCAGGGATCGGGAACTACATCCTTAAGGCTCAAAACAAGCCTTTCCTTATCCCTTTCTATCTTCTTAATTTTTACTTTTATCCTGTCTCCTATCTTTGCAACATCAAAAGGAGTTTTAAGGCCGGACCAGGAGATATCACTCTTATGGATGAGGCCGTCAACTCCGTCAACATCAACAAATATCCCAAAGTCAACGATATTTTTTACTATACCCTCTACAATATCCCCTTCCTTCAAGCGTTTTAAAGTCTCCTTACGCTTCTTTGCTCTTTCTTCTTCTAGCAGTTTCCTTCTTGAAATTACAATACTTCTCCTCTTCCTATCAACAGATAAAACTTTTGCCTCAATCTCTCTATCGAGCCACTGGTCCGGTTGAGTAACGGGCATTATGTCAACCTGAGACATGGGAAGGAATACGGTAATGCCTTCTTCCAGCTGAACCTTATACCCTCCTCTAACCCTCTGTCTGATCCTACCCCTTACAATGCCTTTTTTCTCTATCTCATCGGCTATCCTCTCCCACTCCTTGATAGATCGGGCACAGTTTACCGAAAGCAGGGCATAACCTTCTTCAGTCTCGGGCTCAACTACGCAGACCTCTATTTTCTCTCCGACCTTCGGCTTATACCCCAACTCCTTAAGGGGAACTACCCCCTCCGACTTCCAGCCAAAATCTACAAAGGCTTCCCTGTCTGTAACCTTGACAACTGTTCCCGTAATGACTTCCTGATTCAGCTTCTTAAAGCTTTCCTCCAGTAGTTTTGCAAACTCCCCTTCCACTTAGCTCTCCCCCTTTTGAAAGGTCTTTAAGGTATTCTACTACTTCATCTATGACCCACTGGGGCGTAGAAGCTCCGGCAGTTACACCCACTACATTCACACCCTTAAACCAATCTTCCCGAATTTCTTCCTTGGATTCTATATGGTAACTCCTGGGATTAACGGACTTGGATATCTGATAGAGCTTCGTCGAATTGGAGCTGTTCTTCCCTCCAATTATCAGCATTAAGTCAACTTGTCCAGCAAGTTCTCTTGTCTCCTTCTGTCTTACAGCCGTTGCCCTGCATATTGTGTTGTACACCTTCAGTTCTTTCACCTTCAGCGAAAGCTCAGCTATTGCCTCCTTAAAGAAATTCATGTTTAAAGTTGTCTGACAAACAACACCCAACTTCGGAAACTTGGGAAGCCTCCTTATCCCTTCCATATCATTTATTATCAGCGGCTCTCTAACGTGTCCTGCTATCCCTATAACTTCCGGGTGACGCGGATTCCCGAGTATGAGAACCGGATATCCCTCTCTCTCAAGCCTCATGGCCTTTTCATGAACATCCTTAACGAAGGGACAGGTCGCATCAACAATCTCTGCCCCTTTTTTCCTTAAATACCTGATAACTCCGGGAGAAACCCCGTGAGATCTTATAACAACCGTATCTCCTTTACCTACATCTTCAATATCCTCAACAAAATCCATTCCCAGCGCTTTCAACCTCTTTATCTCTCTGCTGTTGTGAATAAGCTCTCCGAGGCAGAGAACTTTCCCCCTTTTTAGCGCTTGAGTTGCTATATTTACTGCCCTTTTCACTCCCCAGCAAAAGCCCGCACTCTCAGCTATCTTAATCTCCACCTTTTAACTCCTTTATCTTCTCCATCATTATGTCTGCAGCTTTCTGATAGTTTTCTTTCCTGTCTTCTAAATCTAAGAAAAAAGGTTTTCCGAACTTTATTGTAACTTTCGGAATTCCCGAAAAAAGTCTCTCCTTTCCTATTAAAGCCTCACTTCCTTCGATTAAACACGGCACTACCGGAGCCTTTGCTTTTAAAGCCACCATTCCGGCTCCCCACTTCGGCCTCACAAACTTACCGGCAGATGCCCTCTGACCTTCGGGAAATATGCAGACAATTTCTCCCTTATCAAGAATCTCAAGGGCCGTTTTAAGAGCAACCAGGTCGGCCTTCCCTCTCTTAACCGGAAAAGCATTTCCCCAGTGTTTTATCAGCGTTGAAATCAACGGCATAGTAAAGAGTTCCGATTTAGCCATAAAGAAAACCGGCCTCTTCTTTACAGCATAGGCCACAAGAGGGGGATCCAGGTAGCTCCTGTGGTTTGCCACCAGCAGTACTTTACCTTCATCCGGAATGTTTTCTCTTCCGCAAACCTTAAGCCTGCAAAGGGCAGCCAGGGCTTTTGCAACTGTATTAAGCCAAACCCAGTAAGCCCTCGTTTTCCTTACAAAATGGTAACGGGACGTCAGCTCTCCCATGCCTTGATTCTACCATTTCCGATTTTATACCCCGAATTTTCCTTTTGTCCGCCTTAAATTTGACTTAAGGAAAACTTTTTTTCGGGATTACTTGAAAGTCGAGGAGATGAAGATGAAGGAAATTTACCACCCTCCCGTACTCCTTAAAGAATCGATAGCCTTACTAAAGGCAGAAGAAGGCGGTGTATTCGTTGATGCAACGCTCGGAGGCGGAGGACACGCAGAAGCAATACTGAAGGCGAATCCGGAAAACAGGCTGATAGCTCTGGACAGGGATGAAGAAGCAATAGAAAAGGCCATAAAGAGGCTTGAGCCTTTCGGAGAAAGGGTTTCGATATACCACGCCAACTTTTCACAAATCGGAGAAGTACTCGAGGAAGAAGGCATAAGCAAGGTAAAAGGGGTTCTTTTCGACCTCGGAGTTTCCCACTTCCACCTCAGGGGAGAGAGGGGCTTTACGGTATGGAAAGAACAGCCCTTGGACATGAGAATGGACAGGAGGCAAAAATTAACCGCAAGAACTGTGGTAAACGAACTTCCCGAAAGGAAACTTGCAGAGATCATCCTTAAGTACGGAGAAGAGCGATTTGCAAAGAAAATCGCCAGGGAAATCGTGCGAAGGAGAAAATCAAAACCGATAGAAACTACTACGGAGCTGGCAAAGATTGTAGAGGAAGTAATACCGAAGAAACTGTGGGCAGGGAAGAAAAAGCACCCGGCAATTAAGACGTTTCAGGCAATCAGGATTTACGTAAACAGGGAATTTGAAGAAATAGAAAGGGGATTGCCCGCAGCAGCCGAGTTTGTTGAGCCGGGAGGGCGGATAGCGGTAATAACGTTCCACTCCCTTGAGGACAGGCTCGTAAAGAACATCCTGAAGGAGCTGGAGGGGTTCAAACCTGTTACAAAGAAACCCGTTGAACCGAGTCCCGAAGAGGTTAAGGAAAATCCGGCAGCAAGGAGTGCGAAGCTCCGGGCAGTAGAAAGAGCCAAAGGCTAAACATCATCAACAAATAAAACTTTCCTTATTAACCGTTAATTAAAATTTCCTTATTTTTTGTTTAGCTTGTTTGAAATTTAGAAAATTATGTTTAAAATTAATTCTGAATAACTTTTCGGGAGGCCTACCATGAGGCGCTGGAAGGTAAAGCTGTCCGTTACATCCCTTTTCCTCCTTGGAGCCGTACAGGCAATGGCCCAGGATCCACACGAAGCAGTAACCCTGAGGGATATAGAAGGGAACCCCATAACCTTAAGCGAAAATGACACAATAACAATCAACGGAGTAACCTACAAAGCAGGTAATCCGGTCAGCTGGGAAGCCACCTGCGGTCACTGCCACGATGCCATCACCGGAAACGTCAAACCGGGAGTTCACTCTCCGGGTCCCATCCACGCCGCCTACCACATCGGTCGCGGATGGGAGGAGATGTCTGACGACTTCGGCACAGAAAGAGTCCTAAAAGGAAAAGACTGGAGAAAGTTCATTCGCTCCTTTGGAGACGACGGTGCTTGGTGACCCCCGTCCTACCGCCAGTTGGCGGCAAAGAAACCCGCTGATGAACCCGGTCTTTCTCCAGAAGTTAACAACGGAAAGGACTTTAGGGGGAATACTGCTTATTCTGTAGACATGGGAGTTCCCGATAAGGCATTTTCCTGTGCATCCTGCCACTCCGGTGGAATTCTCGAGTTTGACAGGGAAAGCGGTAAAAGACACGACGAGATATCAGACTGGAAAGAATCAGACGGAAGCGGTTTCTTCTCTGCCTTTAACTACGACGACGATGAAGTTGACGGAGATGTATTTTCCTACACCCAGGACGAATACTCCAGAGGATATATCGGTAAGCCCCACAAGTTTAACTGGAAAAAGTCGGGAGTTCTCGATACGGACTGCTTCCTCTGTCACGCAGATCCCAGCGCCGGAAAAGAAGTAGTTTCTCCAAATGGCTGGAGCGCAAATAACCCTACGCCTGCAAACCCCAGAGTTTTCGTTTTTGAGAAAAAGGACAAAAACGGAAACGTTGTCGAGATTTCTCTCGGTTTCCCTCCTCAGCTTACCGACGAAGAGAAAACTCAAGGATACACAATCGATTCGGTAGCATTTTATTCAAACCCTCTGGAAAGAATTGTAGCCAGTTATTACAGCAATGTGGTACAGGAGTGTATGAATAATTCCGGAATTGATCTCAGCGATGCTCAAAAAAGAAAGCTGGTTCAAACCTTTACAATCGCAAAGATTACAAGCAATCTTAAAAAAGGAACAACAAAGGGATTTACCATTCCCTACAGCGAGATTGGAGGTAGTGACTACACCTACAATGGAACGGGCTTATCTAAATTCTTCGACACTTACTACATCGATCCCGGTGCCCCCAATTTCTCCGCAAGAGACTACCTCAGAAACGCTTTCTACGAGTCAACGGCCGATAAGGAAGGGCAACCCTACGTCGGCGCAGGAATGTTCCTGAGAGTCGGTCAGCTGAACACCGAAAAGGGAGGCATTGTTTACAACCCGATGGACACAAAGAACCCTCCGGCTTTCGTTACCTTAGGAAGGGCAGGGTTCTTCTTCGGTTGGGCAGATACAGGCTCCCTTATGGGAGTATCGTTATCCGACAAAAAAGACATGCCGGTTGCTTTCGTCAAACTTGTAAAGCAGTCCGACGGAACATTCAAAGCAAAAGCATACTATGCTTCAACAACCGTACCTTTACCGGTTCTTAAAACGTCGGGAAAATATTCTTTATGTGAACCTTCAAGTTCTTCTGAAAAAGGAGTAGAGAAGCTATCCGAGGGAGAAAAAGACACAGAGCTTACGAGGATGTGCGCACAGTGCCACTTTGCAATGCCGGATGGAAAGAATAAGTGGACTGACCCCAGCGGCGCCTCCCATCCTTCTTGGTACGTAAGGAGGGGTATCATCGGATTAGGGGCCGACGTCGTAAAGAGAGGAGCCGTCTTTAGCAGAGAATCAGAAAACGACAACTCAACCGCCCCAATAGCTATGAAGCCTAACGGAGAGCTTGCTAATCCGAACACGGATACAGAAGGTATTCCCATAGGTTACGACGTCCACTTCGACAAGAATAAGGGGAACCTTTCGTGTCTTTCCTGCCACGGACAGGACAACTTAAACGAAGAAGCGAGAGAAAACCACAATCCCCACAACTTCCTAAAAGGAAATGATCCTGCCGGGGAAGTCATGCCGGCCCTTGATTACAACCCCTCTCCTCAGACCTGCTTAAAGTGTCATTGGGGTTCCGAAAAGGAAGCAGCACAACATCACAGAGACAAGTTTGGAGATGGAGCAGAAATTCACATCGCAAAGATCATGTGTCAGGTATGCCACATACCCTACAAAACTTACTGGACTTTCAGGTTCTTCAACGACCTTGTCGGATACTCCAACCAGTTTGACAACAGGTTCCAGAAGTTCACAGTGGAAAACGGAACAGTCACAATGTATCAGTTCCCCGGCGAATGGGCAATACCGGCCTTCTCTCCATCTCCAACCTACGGTGTTAACTACTCTTTCACAATCATACAAACCGATGACAATGGCAACGACATAATAATCCCAATGAATCAGATTGACATGGATCCTTATAGAGCATTAATCAGATGGAACGATAACGGAACCAACTTCGGAATGTGGAAAATTCAATCCCCCTTCTTCCCGTGGAGGTGGGCACCCGTAATTGTTAAGAGGCACACCGTTGACGATGCAGGCAACGACGTAGTCAAAGCCGGTCTCATCAATCCTGTAACAGTAGCAACCTGGATGGACGCAACAACAGGAAAAGTTCTCTTTATAAGGGAACTTAATGCCGCCGTCGAAGGTCTTGCTTACGGAGCGGACGGAAATCCCCTCGGAAGGTCAACGGTAGATCCGGAAAACCCCGAAAAGGCCGTGCCCGCAATAACGATGGTACCCAAGTCACAGGCAGAAAAAGATACCGGGAAACCCGCCGTTTCCACGAAAGACGCAAACGGCAACGACACCGGAATGGTAGCTGCCGTTAAACTAATCAAGATTAAAGGAGAGGATAAAAACAGATACATCTACGACAACGACGGAGATATGATTCCGGAAATAGATTCAGATTACGAATACGAATCCATGAAGCTGGCCTTAAAGCAAGTTCTCGACGAGGAAGATCCGGAACACGAACACGACCCGGTAATCTTCTTAGGAATAGCGCCTTTTGGTATAGACCACGGCGTTCTGCCCAAACCCTATTCTTTGGGATATCAGGATACCCTTTCCTGCAAAGCCTGCCACAATTCAGACGAAAACAAAAACAGGTTAAGCGAAGCTGTAATGGCCGGTAATAAGGAAGCGGGAAGATTCATAACCCTTGTCCCATTTGCCCTTCCAGAAAAAGCTGTAGAGGAATCAAAAGCGAAGGGAGGATGGCACGTTCCGGAAGGAGTAAAAACCGTTAAGCTTTCCGACGGCAGGGAAATAATGGGGCTTACCCAAGGAGCTATGTATCAGTTTACTTCAGTTCCCGTCGAGAGTAAGGAGTACGCAGGAGCCTTCCTCATAACTCCAGACGGCAACATAAGCGGTCCCGAAAGCGAAGAAGTAAAAATCATTGTTGAACCGGAAGCTGTCAGGGTACCAACCATTCTAAAAGTAGAGAAAGTGGAATCTCCCAATATAGAGGATTCCGCTGTTGATTCCGCAGAAGAGATGGGAATACGAAACCCTGTCCTTGCATCGGAAATAGTAAACATAGAAGCAAAAGTTGAAAGCTTCGAAAAGCCTATAACCTTCCGTCTTAAGTACGACCCAACAAAAGTTAGAGATAAAGTTGCCGTCCTTGTAAGTGAAGACGGTAAAAACTGGAGTAAACTTGCGGAATTCCCCGTCGATCCCGAAAATCCCTACGTTTCTTTCACAAGATCTCACTTCAGCTACTTCGCTGTTGTAGGTACCGGAAGTTCCTCAGGAGTGGCTTCCGGAATATCCGGCAGCGGAGGAGGAGGAGGCTGTTCCTTGGCCGAAGTTCCGACATCAACAGGAACGGTAAATTTAGGAGTAATCTTATCCGGTCTTCTCGGACTACTCGGCTACAGAAGGAAGAAATCTTAAGAGGAAGCCCCGGGGCTTCCTCCTTTATTTTATTTTTCACTGAAAAGCGCTAGAAGATAGATAACAAAAGCAAATAAAAAGAGGAAAACTATTAAAAACCAGGCCAACTTAAAAAGTTTTTTGGTAAAGCACTTTTCCTTCTTTCTCTCTTTGTAGTAGTCTCTGTCGTAAATTCCCATTTCAACCCCTCTTGTAAATGGTTCCGCCGGGTAAATCTTCAAGAGTAATTCCCAATTCCTTCAAGCCGTCCCTTATCCTATCGGCCAGATCAAAGAGCTTCCTCTTCCTAAGCTCTCCTCTTACCTCTATCAAAAGCTTTATAAGCTCATCCTCCATACCTTTTCGGACTTTTTCTTCAAGCTTAAAGCCGAGAACTTTAAGAAAACTGCGGACAAGCCCGGCACCGTCGAGAAGTGTTTTCTTCTCGGCTTCGGTAACCTTGCCCCTCTTTAAAACCTCATCCTTAACAGGATTCAACCTGCCGACAAGGTCAAAAAGCACTCCAATGGCCTTGGCCGTGTTAAAGTCGTCGTCCATAGCCTCCTCAAAGGCCTCCTTAAAGTAAAGCACGCTTAAAGGTTCTGTTCCCCCTTCCTCTACGGCCAACGTTTCAACAGCAGCAACGCTGTCAAGGAAATTCCGAAGCCTCGAAAGCCCCCTCTCTGCTTCCTTGAGTCTTTCAAAGCTGAAGTCTATCGGACTGCGGTAGTGAGTAGAGAGGAGAAACAGCCTCAGAACGTCCGGGGAAAACTCCTCAAGAATCTCCTTTATCGTAAAGAAGTTACCGAGAGACTTGCTCATCTTCTCTTTGTTAACCATAACGAAACCGTTGTGAATCCAGTATCTGGCAAAGGTCTTTCCGGTATAAGCTTCAGACTGGGCAATCTCGTTTTCATGGTGGGGAAATATTAGGTCGAGGCCTCCCCCGTGAATGTCCATGGTTTCGCCCAGGTACTTCATAGACATGGCAGAACATTCGATGTGCCAGCCCGGACGTCCGATCCCCCAGGGGGATTCCCAGCCCGGTTCTCCCTCCTTACTCCTCTTCCACAGGGCAAAGTCGAGGGGATTCCTCTTCCCTTCACCGGGCTCGACCCTCGCCCCAGCCCGAAGTTCTTCAAGCTTTCTCTTTGAAAGCTTCCCGTATTCGGGGAACTTCTCGACCGAGAAGTAAACATTTCCTTCTGCTTCGTAGGCATATCCTTTCTCAATCAAGCCGTCAATCATCTCAATTATTTCTCTGATGTGCTCGGTTACCCGCGGCTTGTAGGTAGGCTCCTTAATGTTTAAGGCCTTCATATCCTCTTCGTAAGAAGCGATATATTTCTCCGCCACCTCATACCACGGAATCCCCTCTTCTTTCGCCCTTTTAATTATCTTGTCGTCTATATCCGTATAGTTCCTGACGTATATAACCCTGTATCCCCTGTACTCAAGCCAGCGCCTTATCACGTCAAATACAACAGCGCTCCTTGCATGACCTACGTGGGCGTGATCATAAACGGTGGGGCCGCAGACGTACATCTTTACGACTCTATCCTCCAACGGCTTAAACTCCAGCTTCTTCTCCATAAGCGTGTCGGTAACCCTAATCATCCTGAACCTCCTAAATTTTCCTTAAAACGAGAGAAAAGGAGTTCCCGATGGAGAAAAAGTATACCTTTAACGACCTGGTTGAGATAATGGAAAAACTCCGCTCTCCCGACGGGTGTCCCTGGGACAGGAAACAGACCCACAGTTCTCTCATCCCTTACCTGATTGAGGAAACGTACGAGGTAATCGACGCCATAAGGAAGGAAAATGATGAAGAACTAAAGGAAGAACTGGGAGACCTCCTCCTTCAGGTAATTTTCCACTCTCAAATCGCAAAGGAGAGGGGAGCCTTTTCAATCGATGAAGTCATCGACTCAATTGCAAAGAAGCTTGTTCACAGACACCCCCACGTTTTCGGGGAAAGGAGCGACATAAAGAGTCCGGAGGACGTAATCAGGGAATGGGATAAGCTGAAAGAAAAGGAGGGCAAGAAGAAAAAAAGTCTCCTTGACGGCATTCCCGAATCAATGCCTGCCCTCGAAAGGGCCTACAAGCTCCAGAAGAGGGCAGAAAAGGTCGGTTTTGACTGGAAGGACTTTAAGGGCATAAAGGAGAAAATCGCCGAAGAGCTTGAGGAAGTAGAAGAAGAGTTAAGAAAAAATGACAGGAAGAAGCTGGAAGAAGAGGTGGGAGACTTGCTCTTTATGGTCGTAAACCTTGCCAGATTCCTCGGCATCCACCCGGAAGTCGCCCTTATGAAGGCCAACGAAAAGTTTGAAAAGCGATTTAGAAAAATGGAAGAGGCAGCAGCAGAAGAAGGGAAAAATCTTGAGGAACTGGACATTGAGGAAATGGAGAAGCTCTGGGAAAGGGCAAAAAGAGAGGAGTAATTGTAGAATTAACTTCAAAGCTTTGACTCAATTACTTCTGGAGGAGAGATGCCGCTGTTCAGGAAAATACTTTACCCCACAGACTTTTCCGAACTTTCGGAGGTTTCGAAGGAGTACGTAAAGAAGCTGAGAGAAGCAAAGGGAGAGGAAGTTGTCCTGCTACACGTTATTCCGATAACAACGTTCTCCCTTCCCGAGTTTGATGACCCCTTTGCCCTTGATGTAGCGACCATCTACATCCATCTACCGGAAGTAGAAAGAGAAATAATCAAGAGAGCGGAGAAAATGCTGTCCGAAGTTGCAGAGGAACTCAAAGCGGTTGGATTTAAGGTCAAGCAAGTCCTGAAAATAGGAGAACCTAAAGAAGAAATCGTAAAAACCGCAGAGGAAGAAGAAGTTAACGTAATAGTAATAGGATACCACGGAAAAAGCCTGATAGAAAGAATTCTGGAAATCGGAAGCACCGCAAAGGCAGTTATAAAAAACGCCAAGTGTCCCGTTCTCGTTGTCAAGAAAAAGGAAGGAGAGTAGGATGGGCAGGATAAAAGACATAAGGCCCCTCAAGTGGATGGGAGATTCTTTACTGCTCCTTGACCAAAGAAAACTCCCCCTCAGCGAAGAGTGGGTGGAGTGCAGGGACTATGAGTGTGTAGCAAGGGCTATAGAGGAAATGGTCGTAAGGGGAGCGCCGGCAATCGGAGTTGTAGCAGCCTACGGCGTCGTCCTCGGAGCAAAGGAAATGGCATCAAAATCAGCAGGATACGCAGACTTTAAAGCCAAGGTAGAGCTGATAATAAACAGGCTCGCCGCAACAAGGCCGACCGCAGTCAACCTATTCTGGGCACTGAAAAGAATGAAGAAGATAGTGGAGGCGGGCAAAAGCATCGAAGATATAATCGCTGCCCTTGAAACAGAAGCAATAAACATTGAAAGGCAGGATGTAGAGACAAACAGGAAAATCGGTTACTACGGCGCAGAGCTTCTCTCCTCCCGGGAAGTAATACTTACCCACTGCAATACAGGAGCCTTGGCAACAGCGGGGTACGGCACGGCGCTGGGGGTTGTAAGGGCAGCAGTAGAGATGGGAAAAGACGTAACAGTCCTCGTAGATGAAACACGCCCCTACCTTCAGGGAGCAAGGCTTACAGCCTGGGAGCTTCAGCAGGAAGGAATACCCTACTACCTCATTACAGACAACATGGCCGGCTGGCTAATGGCACTGGGGGAGGTAACCTGCATAATTGTAGGAGCCGACAGGATAGCAAGAAACGGTGATACGGCAAACAAGATAGGAACTTACACACTCTCCGTCCTCGCGAAGGAACACGGAATCCCCTTCTACATCGCAGCGCCCACCTCAACCTTTGACTTATCCATAAAGGAAGGTTCAGAAATCCCCATAGAGGAACGCTCTTCGGAAGAGGTTCTCTACTGCCACTGCAAGAACTGTCGAATAGCGCCTTACGGTGCACGGGTCAAGAACCCGGCGTTCGACGTTACTCCTCACTACAACATAACGGGAATCATAACGGAGAAAGGAGTAATCAACTCACCAAGCGAGGATAGGGTAGTTGAGTTCTTCAGCCAGTAGGCGGGGCTTTGCCCTCTTCCTCGTTCTCGTTATGGTGTCAATAGTAGCTTCTTTCCTTTTTTCGGTTTACTTCCTTTCCGGAAAGGGCTATGAGAGGGCAGAAAACTTTAAAGACTATTCTGTTGCCTACCACGCCGCGGCATCTGCGGTAAAGATGGCGCTGAAATTTCTGGAAGAGGACGACAACGGCTTTGACGGAGAAGGAGACAACTGGGCAAGGCCTATATTCTACAACTACCGCGGAATAACAATTTCCCTGAGGATAAAGGACGAGTGCGGAATGCTGAATGTAAACAAGCTTACCGATACACGCTACTACAAAATCGCCCGCAGGCTGTTCCAGGAACTCGAAATTGACCCGGACACCGCAGATGCCCTGAAGGACTGGATAGACCCCGACAGCGAACCTTCCTGGGGAGGAGCGGAATCGGAATACTACCGGGGCATCGGGTATCTTCCCACGAACGGCAAAGCCAGAAGTTTGGGAGAGATTCGGTACATTAAGGGTATAAACGACAGGCTCTTCAAAAAACTCGAAAACTTTCTGACAACTTACGGTAACGGAAAAATCAACGTAAACTCAGCTCCAAAAGCACTTTTAACGGCGCTGTCCCCGCAAATGACCGAGGAAGCGGCCGATAGTATAATTGAAGCCCGTCCCGTAAAGAAGCTCTCAGACCTAAAGGAGCTTCCGGGATTCAGCGAAGAACTCTACTTTGAGATAAGGCCTTTAATAACAAACAAGTGTGATTTCTTCCGGATAGAGGCAACGGCTTCCTTCGGAGAGGCCGTCGCCGTAGTTAAAGCATTCACGGACAGGCACAAGATTCTTGAGTGGAAGGTAGTTCAATGATTGTAGCTGACCTCGGCAGCAAGGTTATAAAGTGGTTTGACGGTAAGGCATTCGGGACAGGAGAACCTCCAGCCCGACCAGCAGTGGTAGGAATTTCTTCCTCCTCACTCCTGGTAAAGGAATCCTACTACCCCATCTGCAGGGGACAACAGCTGAAGAAGCTTATCACCAGCGACGTCACCTCGGAACTTTCTGTCGAGCCGGACAAGATCACCTTTACGTTCTGCCGAGTCGGCAAGGAAGACAAGGGATGCAAGTTCCTGATACTCGTGGAAAAGAGGGAAGTGCTCGACAACCTGCCTCTCTTCGCAAAGGAGTCGAGAATAACCTCCGACCTGATAGGAGGAGCGGCGGGAGCTTTATCCCTTTACGGGGAAGACGTTTCGGTTGTAGACCTCGGCGCGTCAAAGGTTGCCCTGTTTAAGCTGGTAAACGGCAAAATCTCCGAAGTAGAAATTTTCAGGGGAAGCTACAGCTTTAACCTGGAAAGGGAAAGCTTTAAGGAAGCCCTTTCCCGGCTAAAGGGAGAAAGGGTCGTGCTTGTGGGCGGCGGCGCCCTCGACGAGAAGGCAGTGTCGGAAATCACAAACCTCATCGATGCGGAAATCCCGCAGTTTGAGCCTTTCGGGAAGGAAGCTCCTCTTTACTTTAACGCCTTCGGCTTAACCAGATTAAAATCACTTCCGTGCAAGGCCTTTTTCAAAGATACTTCCCTGTTCCTGGGAGAATTTTTCAAGAAAAACAAAAAAACTATAGCGCTGGGCTCGGCACTCGGAATCGCCTCCCTCCTGTTGCTCTCAGGCGCGGAGTTCATCAACTACATCTCCCTCAAGCGCGACTACATTGAGGAAAAAAAAGCCTTCAAGAAATACCTAACGGAAATTACCGGTGAAAAGATACTTGCCCCCGAAATTCAGATTCCGCAGTTACTCGAAAAACTCAAGAAGAAGGAGAAATTCCTGCTCCTTGACTCCCCTCCGCTGCTGTTCCTCCTCAACCGGATTTCAGAATCCGTAAAGGAGGGGATCGACGTATACAAGGTTGAAGGGGATTTGAGGAAACTTCAGATAGAGGGGTACGCCAAAAAACAGGAAAATCTCGACAGTTTTGTCGGCGAGCTGAAGAAAAAATTTAATCAGGTAACGGTAAACTCCTCGAAAGAAACCCGAAAGGGGATAAAGTTCACCATAACCGTCTCAGGAGTCAGCGTTGAATAACCTTAGAGAAGCGGTTGAGGAGTATTTAAAAGGGCTTGATGACAGGGAGAGAAACGTCATAGCCGTCGGAATCCCCGTTGTCCTGCTTCTCCTTTTCATAGCGCTCGTCTTCCTGCCCCTAAAGGGCTTATCGGACAAATACGGGGAAAGGCTTAAGAAGCTTGAGAGAAAGGAAGAGCTTCTCAAACCAAAATTAGCAGAGATCCAAAGGCTTCGGGAAAAACTCTCTCCCGTGGAGAGGAAGGTTGAGAGGGGAAGAAATGCCGACATCTCCTCACTGATCCGCTCTGCAGCCAAAAGGTGCAGGTTAAAGGTAAAGAGAGTGAAAGTGCTGGAAAGTCAGAGGGCCGAAGGGATCGTCAGGAAGAAGATTTCTGTTGAGTTCTCCGAAGCAGAACTTGACAGAGTAGCCTGCCTGATAAGAAGGCTTGAATCGGGAAGGTATTACTTCAAAGCAGTAGCAGTTTCCCTCAGCGACTACGACAAGAACGAATACGTTTCCGGACGGGTAACCTTCTACTTTTTCGGGAGAGAAAGATGAAGAGGTGGACACCGCTACTCATCTTTATCATAACTTTCCCCCTTTTCCTCTACCTGACTTTTCCCTTTGACAGGGTAATAGGCAGGATACTGTGTGAAAAAGGCATTACCTACTCGAGTTTAAGCGTAAACAGGTTCCCCTTCGAGGTCGAGCTTGAAAACGTCAGGGTACCTTCACTGCCCGTGGAAATCGAAAGGGTCATCGTAAGGCCTTCCCTCCTTTCCATCCTGTCAAAAGAGAAGTCGTTCGAAGCCGTATCCTTCCTCTGCGGAGGCAGGGTAAACCTAAAAGGAAGCTACCCGGGGGAGATAAGGTTTAAGATTTCAGAAATCGAGGCGGAAAAGTGCAGGAAGGAAAGTCCCAGAGTTGGAGGAAGACTTTCGGGAAGCGGAAGCTTAAAGGTTTCCGGGAATGATCTTACAGGCGGCAGAGGAGAATTCTTATTAAAGGATTCGAAGTTAGAGGGAATAGAGTTTGGAATCTTTACTTTCCCGGCGCTGAAGCTGGGAAACGTCAGGGGTACCTACAGCGTAAAGAGGAAGAACAGGCTGGAAATAAATGCAGAAGGAAAGGGAAGAGACGCCGACGTTACGGCAAAAGGATACCTGGACTACTACCCGAAGAATCCAAAGAACAGCTACCTGAAGCTGAAAGTTACCGTAAAGGTTAAAATCCCTCCGCTTTCCGGGAAAAAATTTAAGTTTACAGTCAGAGGAAACCTCGGCAACTTGAGGATCTGGAAGTGATTGACTTCCTCAAAGGAAAAGTTCTGTTCAGGTACTTGGATTCCGTTTCCCTCCTGTGCGGCCCCGTTGCCTTCAGGGTATTTGTTCCCCTTTCCCTCCTCACCCGGGCAAAGGAGGGAGAAGAGCTTGAAGTCTTCACCGAAGTCGTGATACCGCCGGAAGGAACGCCGTCACTTTACGGATTCGGAAGCCGGGAGGAAAGGGAACTTTTCAGGAATTTGACCAAAATCCCGAAAGTCGGTTCAAAAGTAGCCCTTTCAATACTTTCCCACTTCTCTCCCGAAGAGCTTAAAGCCATCCTCTCCGCCGGCGACTCGGCGGAGCTTTCAAAAGTACCGGGCATCGGAAAAAAGCTGTCCCAAAGAATAGTTCTCGAACTAAAAGGAAAGATGGAAGAAAAAGCAGAAATTCCGGAAGAGCTGATGGAGGTCTTAACTTCCCTCGGGTACAGCAGGAAAGAAATCTTTTCGGCATTGAAAGGTTTAGATTTAAAGGGACTCGACCTGCAGGAAGCTGTCAGGGAATCCCTTAAAAGGCTTTCGGGGAGAGGGAAGTGATAGAAAGGCCTCAGAGCTTTGACGAGTTCATAGGCCAGGAGAGGACGAAGAAGCTCCTGAAAGTAGCCGTAGAATCGGCCAAGAAAAGGGAAGAACCGGTTGACCACATTCTCTTCTACGGTCCGCCCGGAACGGGGAAAACCACCCTCTCCGCAATAGTTGCTTCCGAAATGGGTAGTAATCTCAAAATCATTTCTGCCCCGACAATAGAAAGGAAGGGAGACCTTGTAGCCCTCGTCTCAACCCTCTCGGAGGGAGATGTCCTCTTTATCGACGAAATTCACAGACTCAACAGGGCAGTAGAAGAAACGCTTTATTCGGCAATGGAAGACTTCAGAATAGACATCGTCATGGCAGGAGGGAGGAAGGCCGTTTCAATAGAACTTCCCCGCTTCACCCTCATAGGTGCAACGACCCGCCTCAACCTCCTGACTCCGCCCTTCCGCTCCCGTTTCGGAATTGTCTGCAGGCTGGAGCTTTACTCTGTGGAAGAGTTAAAGCTAATAGCGGAAAGAGGAGCGAGAAAGCTGGGCATTGAAATGAGCGAAAATGCCCTCCGGGCCGTTGCAAGGTGTTCGAGGGGAACCCCGAGGATACTGAACCAGCTCCTCAAGAGAATAAGGGATTACGCGACAGTTCACGGCTGGAAAAGGGTAAAAGAAGAGCAGGTGCTGAAAGTGCTCGAAGAGCTAGGAATAGACTCCTACGGCCTCGATCCCCTCGACAGGAAAATACTCAGGACAATAGCCGAAACCTTCAAGGGAGGGCCCGTAGGCCTTAACACGCTTGCAACGGTGCTGAAGGAGGACGTCGACACGATAGAGAACGTCCACGAACCTTACCTTATCGAAATGGGACTCCTCGTAAGAACGCCGAGGGGAAGGAAGCTGACACCCGAAGGTTACAAAATACTGGGGAAAGAACTTCATCCTTTTCTGATTTGACTTCTCGAAGCAGAAATTTTCAAGATTAAAGAAACTCTTAATGAGCTGGAAGAATGGAAAAAGAAGTCCTTATTCCTTATAGCAGCCGTTGTTGCTATTGTAATCGGAATAGCTTTTTTGACAGCAATCACTATGGTATGGATTACCACAGGACATAAGAAACAGGATCGTACATGAAAACGCAAGGAAAAGTAATATATTGTAGGGGGGGAACCGGATAGAGAGGAACAATGGTACTGTATCCCGTTCTCGTTCTTGAAAGAACCTATTTGCCCGTAACGATCTTTTCCCACAAAAAGGCCTTCCTGCTGGAACTTCTCAACAAGTGCGAAGTTCTCCAGCACTATTCAACTGTTAAGCTGAAATCCCCGAGCAGGGATTATCCGGCTCCTTTAGTAATCAGAATCCCCGTCCTGCTGAAGCACTGGAGAAACAGTTCTCCGACAAGAAGGGCAGTTTTTATAAGGGATAACTTCACCTGTGCCTACTGCGGGAAAATCGTTAAGGACAACGAGGCCACAATTGACCACGTCCTGCCCAAAAGCAGGGGTGGAGAGTGGAAGTGGGAAAACCTCGTAACCTGCTGTTCAGAGTGCAACCAGAAAAAGGGAGGCAGGACACCGGAAGAAGCGGGAATGAAGCTCCTTTACAGGCCGAAGAAGCCCACCGGATTTGAGCTTGCAATCAACAAGTGGAAAGGAAGGTTTAACCGGGAGTTTCTTGAAGCCCTTGCCCTCTACGGAGTAAAGGTGGGAGAGGAGGCTGTTTGAGCCTACCTCTCTATCCAGTAGTTGGGAGCTTCCTTCGTAATAATCACGTCGTGAACGTGGGACTCCTTGAGACCTGCGGAGGTTATTCTGACAAACCTCGCCTTTTTCCTCATCTCCTCAATGTTTGCGGCACCGCAGTAGCCCATACCGGCCCTTAAGCCTCCCACAAGCTGATGGATTGTATCGGCCAGGGGCCCTCTGTAAGGAACCATTCCCTCAATTCCCTCGGGAACCAGCTTCTTCTCCTCAACTTCTGATTGGAAGTACCTATCTTTACTTCCCTTCTTCATTGCTCCGAGGGAACCCATTCCCCTGTAAACCTTGTAGCTCCTTCCCTGGTAAAGGACAAGCTCCCCGGGAGACTCCTTCGTCCCGGCAAAGAGACTGCCTATCATTACTACCCTTGCACCCGCCCCGATAGCCTTGGCAATGTCTCCAGAGAACTTAATGCCTCCGTCGGCAATAATTGAAATGTCGTACTTATCGGCAACTTCGGCACACTCGGCCACGGCAGTAAGCTGGGGAACACCCACACCTGCAACTATCCTCGTCGTACAAATGGAACCGGGGCCTATTCCGACCTTTACGGCATCGGCTCCCGCCTTAATTAGTGCCTCTGTTCCCTCCGGAGTCGCGACGTTCCCCGCTATAACGTCAACGTCGGGGTAAAGCCCCTTCAACTTCTCCACCATCTCTATAACGCCCTTTGAGTGACCGTGGGCCGTATCTATCACGATAACATCAACGCCGGCCTCGATAAGAGCTTTCGCCCTCTCGAGGGCTTCAGTCCCCACACCGATCGCAGCGCCTACCATCAGCCTTCCGAGTTCATCCTTGCAGGCATTGGGGTACTTCTCCTTCTTTTCTATATCTTTGATTGTTATTAAGCCCTTGAGGTAACCCTTATCGTCAACGACCGGCAACTTTTCAATCTTGTACTTGTGGAGGATTTCCTTAGCCTCTTCTAAGGTAGTACCCACAGGAACGGTTTTGAGGTTTTCTTTTGTCATTACTTCGGCAATTTTCTTGGAAAAGTCCTTAACAAACCTAATGTCCCTGTTTGTAATTATCCCGACAAGCTTACCCTCTTCATCTACAACTGGAAGGCCGGAAATCTTATACTTCTTCATCAAGGCCTCGGCCTCTGCTATCGTCTGTTCGGGCCTGACAGTTACGGGTTTAACAATCATTCCGCTCTCGCTTCTCTTAACCCTGTCAACCTCCTCGGCCTGCTCCTCTATACTCATATTCTTGTGGATAATACCGATACCTCCCTCTCTGGCAATTGCAATTGCTAACTCCGCCTCGGTAACGGTATCCATGGCGGCACTCATAATGGGAATGTTGAGGGTTATCTTCTTAGTGAGTTTCGTCCTTACGTCAACCTGGGTGGGAAGAACTTCGGAGTAGTTGGGAACGAGAAGGACATCATCAAAGGTAAGGGCTTCCTTGACCTCTTTGCCCAGCATATTTTCCTCCTTACAAAACTTTAGGCAATTATAGTTTTGCTGGTAGAATTGGGCAAGAGGTTAATAAGGAGGCAAAGTTGGGAGAGAAGAAGCTCTGGGGCGGAAGGTTCAAAGAGTCAACTAACGAACTAGTTGAGGAGTTTACCGAGTCGGTCTCCTACGATAAACGGCTTGCTCCTTTTGATATAGCCGGAAGTGTTGCCCACGTTAAGATGCTTGAAAAACAGGGAATTTTGAAACCTGAAGAGGCCGAAAGGATAATAACCGGACTGAACAAAATACTGAAGGAAATAGAAGAGGGCAAGTTCCGGTGGAAGAAGGAGCTTGAAGACGTCCACATGAACATAGAGAAGAGGCTGATAGAGAAAATCGGCCCTGTAGGAGGGAAACTTCACACCGGCAGGTCAAGGAACGACCAGGTCGCAACGGATGTAAGGCTCTACGTAAGGCACGAGATAGAGGAAGTTTTAAAACTGCTCAAAAGGCTGAGGCTTGCCTTCCTCAAGCAGGCCGAGGAGAACTTGGGAGTCGTAATGCCCGGCTATACCCACCTTCAGATAGCCCAGCCCGTACTTTACTCCCACCACATGCTCGCCTACTACTGGATGTTCAAAAGAGACGCAGACAGGTTTCAAGATACGCTGAAAAGGGTCAACGTCTCTCCTTTAGGCTCCGCAGCCCTTGCCGGAACGAGCTACCCTCTTGACAGGGAGTTCACGGCCAGGCTTCTCGGCTTTGACGGAGTTACGAGAAACAGCATGGATGCTGTAAGCGACAGGGACTTTGTGGCAGAGACGATATTTAACTGCGCAATGGTAATGATGCACCTATCAAGGCTTTCGGAAGAACTTGTTCTCTGGTCAACTGAGGAATTCGGTTTCATCAACCTTCCGGACGCATTCTGCACCGGAAGCTCAATAATGCCCCAGAAGAAAAACCCGGATGTCTCCGAACTTACGAGGGGGAAAACCGGAAGGGTTTACGGTGACCTCGTGGCAATACTGACTATTCTGAAAGGCCTTCCCCTTACCTACAACAGGGATCTCCAGGAAGATAAAGAACCCCTATTTGACGCCTTAGACACGGTTAAAATCTCGCTAAAGGTAAATGCCCTCATAGTAGAAGGAATGAAGCCGAAGGCTGACAGGATGAGGCAGCAGGCTTCAAAGGGCTTTTCACTGGCTACCGACGTTGCCGATTACCTGGCAAAGAAAGGAATACCCTTCAGGGAAGCTCACAGAGTCGTAGGGGAAATTGTGGCCTACTGCCTCGACAAAGGGAAAGGACTTGAAGACCTCAGCCTTGAAGAGCTTAAACAGTTCTCCGATGCCTTCGAGGAGGACGTTCTCAGCCTTATGAGCGTTGAGGGGTCTATAAACAGCAGGAACGTCATAGGAGGAACGGCAACAGAGCAGGTTAAGGCCGAAATAGAAAGGATAAAAGAAGAAGAGGAAGTTTAAATACGGAGGTTTCAGATGATAACCTTTGAGCCTTCATTCTTTACGGAAAGGAACAGGGATATAGACGACGTAACCCTGAGGGCGATAGCCCGTGAGGTCAGGAAGGACATCCTGAAAATGACGTCGGAAGTTCAGTCAGGACACCCCGGCGGTGCCATGTCCGCGACAGACATCATAGTTACCCTCTACTACTACAAGATGAGACATAATCCCGAAAATCCGAAGTGGGAGAAAAGGGACAGGTTCGTCCTCTCCAAAGGACACGTCTGCCCCGCCCTCTACTCGGTGCTTGCAAGGACTGGATACTTCCCGCTGGAGAAGCTCCACGAGTTCAGAAAGATAGACGGGAGTCTTCAGGGACACCCGGATATGAAGAAGACGCCCGGAATTGAAATAAGCACGGGGTCCCTGGGACACGGAATCGGGGCTGCCGTAGGGATGGCAATGGGACTGAAGTTAGACAAGAGCGACAGCAAAGTTTACTGCATGATAGGTGACGGAGAAGCTCAGGAGGGAAGCGTTTGGGAAGCTTCAATGGCTGCTTCACACTACAACCTGGACAACCTCGTCGTAATACTTGACAACAACAACCTCCAAATAGACGGCCCCGTTGACGAGGTAATGTCAATCTATCCGGCAATGGAGAAGTGGAAAGCTTTCGGCTGGCACGTAATAGAGATAAACGGCCATGACTTTAAGGAAATAAGGGAAGCTCTCGACGAAGCCGACAGGGTCAGGTATAAGCCGACGATGATCGTAGCAAAAACGGTAAAGGGCAAGGGGGTCTCCTTTATGGAAAACAGGGCTGAGTGGCACGGGAAGGCACTACCCCCGGAGCTTCTCAAGGAAGCTCTCAAAGAACTTGGAGAGCTGGTTTAAGGAGGAAAAAATGGAAAAGGTAAGCCTCAGGGACGCTTACGGAGAAACTCTCGTTGAACTCGGCAAGGAAGACGACAGAATAGTGGTATTTGACGCAGACCTTTCAGGTTCTACCAAAACAGCAAAGTTCGCCAAAGCTTTCCCCGAAAGATTCTTCAATATGGGAATCGCCGAAACTGACATGATGAACGTTGCCGCCGGAATGGCAACCACCGGGAAAATCCCCTTCGTAAGCACCTTTGCGATATTCGGAACGGGAAGGGCATGGGAAGCAGTAAGGCAGACAATATGCTACCCCAACCTGAGCGTTAAAATCGTCTGCACCCACGGAGGAATCACCGTAGGTGAGGACGGGGCAAGCCACCAGGCCTTAGAAGACGTTGCAAATATGAGGAACATTCCCAACATGAGGGTAATAGTCCCCGCAGACGACGTTGAGACGAGACAGGTAATAAGGAAAATAGCATACACCGAAGGGCCTTTCTACGTAAGGCTAACAAGGGAAAAATTTCCGAGGATATTTGACGAAAACTACAAGTTTGAAATCGGCAAAGGACACGTCCTCAGGGAAGGGGAAGACGTCACCGTAATTTCGAACGGCGTTATGACTTCCTTTGCCCTGTACGCAGCAGATATCCTTGAAAGGGAGGGAATTTCGATAGAAGTAATCCACATGCCGACCGTTAAGCCGATCGACACCGAACTTATAGTAAAATCGGCATCAAAGACCGGGGCGGTAGTTACAGCAGAAGAACACTCAATCATCGGAGGGCTCGGCTCTGCGGTGGCAGAAGTGCTGGTGGAAAACTACCCCGTTCCGATGGAAAGGCTCGGAACCCCCGACGTCTTCGGAAGATCCGGAAAAGGCTGGGAACTCCTTCACTACTTTAAGCTGGACGAAAAGGGAATTGTAGAAAAAGTTAAAAAAGTTCTTGAGAGGAAGGAAAGATGAAAAAGTTCCTTAAAAGCTCCCTTTTCTTCACCGTTCTCATCATCTTCCTATCCTTACTGGCAAAGTCCTCCCTATCGGCCGTGCCGAAGAACGGGACAAGTTCGGAAGATGAGCTCAAGTACATTAAGCTCTTTATGGAAGCCTACCAGTTGGTTAAGGAAAAGTACGTTGAAAAGAAAACGCCCCGGGAACTTTACGAGGGAGCTATAAAGGGAATGCTCGAAGGCCTTGATCCTCACTCTACACTTTTCACCCCCGATCAGCTTAAAGAGTTTCAGGTTGAAACCTCCGGCGAATTCGGAGGTCTGGGAATTCAGATAACGAAGACGAAAGACGGAAGGCTTATGATAATAGCTCCCATTGAGGATACCCCCGCCTACAGGGCAGGAATAAAGCCGGGAGACGTGATAGTAAAGATAAACGACAAAAAGGTTACGCCGGACATGACGCTGTCAGAAGCAGTAAAGCTTATGAGAGGAAAACCGGGAACAAAGATCACGATTTGGATATGGCGTAAAGGCTGGCCGGAACCAAAGCCGTTCACGCTAACCAGAGCGGTTATAAAGATAAAGAGCGTTAAATTCAGGATACTCCCGGGGGACATCGGATACATAAGGTTCACCATGTTCCAGAGAAACTCAGTCGAAGAGTTTAAAAGGGCACTCGAAAGCCTAAAAAAGGATAAGAAACTAATAGGAATAATCGTTGACGTAAGGAACAATCCGGGAGGACTCCTCGACTCCGCCGTTGCAATCAGCGACTACTTCCTCCCTAGAGGGAAGCTCATAGTCTATACGAAAGGCAGAATTCCGCAGAGCATAAAGAAGTACGTTTCACTCAACGATCCTGTCATACCGACAGATATCCCCGTCGTAATGCTCGTCAACGGAGGAACAGCAAGTGCTGCGGAAATTCTCACCGGGGCTTTAAGGTATAACAACAGGGCGGTGGTTGTCGGAGAAAAAACGTTCGGGAAAGGTTCTGTTCAAACACTCTATCCTCTCGACATGGGCTACGCCGTAAAGATAACAACGGCCAAGTACTACATGCCAAACCACCAATGCATTGACGGAAAGGGAATAAAACCGGACATAGAAGTTAAACTTTCAAAAGAAGATGTTGAAAAGCTCAAAAAAGAGTTTAAGGAGATGGAAGAACATCCGGAAAAAACGGAGGAAATAAGGAGAGAGAGGGAAAAGCGGCTTGACGCTCAGATTAAAAGAGCAATGGAAGTAATTAAGGAGTTTCACCTCTTTGAAGAAATGAACAGAACAAAGAAGAAAAAGGCAGCATGATTTACACAATTCACGGGTGGAGCTTCTCACCGGCGGTCTGGAAGGGAACTCCCTTTCAGGCCGCAGAACACCTGACCTTACCCGGACACGGAGAAACTCCCTTCAGGTCAACCGAGGTTGAAGGTCTTGCCGAGGAAGTCGGAGCCTACCTATCCCAAAAATCCACCCTCGTAGGGTGGTCACTCGGAGCTTCCGTTGCCCTCATAACGACCGCCCTATTCCCCTCAAAAGTGAAAGAGCTTATTCTGCTTGCCCCCACCCTTCGCTTTAAAGGAATCTCTCAGCCGGAAATAGTGGTAAAGAGGTTTCTAAGGAAACTGGAAAGGAACTTTCAAGAAACTGTCCTTGAGTTCCGAAAACTCTGCTCCAGGAAAAAACTCCCTCCCGTTGCGCTCTCGGAGGAAGAGGCTTTCAAGTTACTTAAATCTTTCTGTAGCCTCGACCTTTCACCTTGGGCAGAAAAGGTAAAATGCCCGGTGACAATCATAGTGGGAGGGAAGGACGAAGTGACAAAGTCGGAAGGAGCAGTAGAACTATTTTACAGGCTTAAGGTAAACGTCTCGCTAACGTTCCTCCCGCAGGAGGATCACCTGACCTTACTCTACGCGGGTTGAACCGACTGCTAAGCTCACAGAACTAATTTCCCCTTAAAGTTCCGACTCTTTTTCGGCTTTTGGAAGTCGTAAAGAGACCGGTAAGTATTTCCAAAAAAAACGCCGTCACCTGTAAACTCTCCCCGGCAAACAGCAAAAACCAAACCTGTCTTATCCATAACAAACTTAAGTATAGAAGGATTTCTGTCGATAACACGCTTTATTACCTCGAAATTCTTACTCACCCACTCAAGTTTTGCCCCTTCCGCCGAAATGTAAACGAAGGCCATTACTTGCTTCTTGAGGTCGTCATACTCTTCCCAGTGCTCGGAAAAAAACTCCTCTATAAAACCGGCATGCAAGGAATTTCCGATGATGGAGGCAATCCTTACTCCTCGATCGGTAATTAACCACCCATCACCCACTTCTGCCTTTCGGCCCAGGGAACGCCATACTTCTCTCTCCGCCGCAGATTCTTCATTCCGGAGCCACCTCTCAAGAACCTTTTTTAAGAAAGGCTTTCCGGCCGAACCGGGAATCGACAACCTTAAAAGGAAAGACAGGAACTGATCGACAGGAACACACAAATCATCCAAAAGTCGGGTATTAACGTTTAAAAACTCCTGCCTGTGGTCGTCTACGTAGTAAAAGGGAAGTATGGTCTCTATCGGAGATCCCGAAAAGAAGCAGTAGAAAAACAGTTCTCTGAAAGAATTCAATCGAACTTCAAAATCGGATAACTTAAAAAGAACAGTTCCCTCATCATCTACACCCAGATCAGCTCCTCTCAAAACCGGATTAACGTAACTCCTAAAAAATTCGACTGCTTCTTCACCGCAACCTCTTAAGTTAAAGCTCTCTTTATCCAGGGAATTGAGGAAGCGATGAACTGCGCCGAATACTTCCGTTTCTTTTCTCCTAACTTCCTCGGGAGCTTCAGCAAACAGTTTGAGAAAAAAATTCCTGAGTAGCCTGTATTTATCCTCACCGTACAGTTCCTCTCTACCGACTCTTTTTAGATCTATACAAATCCTTCCCGAAGCGAACACGTTCCCCCCTAAGGTTATCAGGTTTTGAAAAAGTGGCTTTCCGACAGAAAAGGCAGAACCTTAAGTCACTCCAACATAAAAACCTACCTAAAAATAATCAAAGCC
Organism: Desulfurobacteriaceae bacterium; assembly: GCA_027063785.1. GTDB lineage: Bacteria > Aquificota > Aquificia > Desulfurobacteriales > Desulfurobacteriaceae > JAMORC01. Next base: position 126,642 of record JAMORC010000015.1, on the reverse strand, counting down.
GAAGAGGAAACTCTCAAAATACAAAAAACCTTATCCGCTCACCTTAAAATGGCGGAGTAATTCACGTTTTCTTTTCAGAAGAAATAAGGATATACATAGTATAGGTAAACATCAAAGCGATAAAGCGATGATTATTCCAACTGCTGTGGCTATTAAAACTTCTCTGTCCATTTATCTATCTCCTCTATACAATTTTTAACGTTTAACCATGCTTTGACAAGAGTGAAGAATGCAGCAGCCAATATCCACAAACCAATTACAATAAGAGAAAGCGAGATTTTGCTGTCCAGCTTGAATAGCAGTCCTACTGTGCCGCCTCCAACCGCAACAACAAAAACGGCAGATACCTTAAACCGGGTTCAAGAGAAACCCGAGCAAACTCAAAAACCCAAAAATACCGCTCTCCTTCCCGCTCCATAGAAGTTTTTAAGCACAAAGACGCTCGCTACACGATTTATCCCAGACTTCCGGAAGATGCTCCGCAGGTTCAGAGGCTGATTAAAAATCGATATCGTCCGGAAATTTCCTAACTACCAGGTGCCTTGAAATGTTGTCGACAATCCTCTTGCTCAATTTCTTTTTAAGGAATCTAAAGTTTCCCTCTGTCATCTCCTTTAGTATTCCTTTCTCCACCAGGTACTCAATTACGGTTTTACCCTCCGAATTCTTAAACTTTAGCTCCTTAACATTAACGGAAAAGGGAAACGCCACAGTTAACTTACCGCTGAACTCCTCAATTTTTCTTCTATACTTCTCGACCAAGTCCCGGAAAATCTTATCTCTAAGCCTCTTTTTAATTTCTTTCATCTTAGTTTTGTTGAGTTTACTCTTACCTAAACCGGAATCACGGGAAAAATCGGAAAAAACCGAAACACTTTGATAGTCCGTACTCCTTGAGCTGTCAAATGAAACAGCCCACCTTACAAAGCTCTTATCAATAACAAGAGGCTCCTCACCGCTGAAAAAGGTCAACTCTTTTTTAATTGCCCTGTTAACCTTTGAGATCACCTCTTTTATCCTTCTGGCTCCCAGGTATTCCTCGGCATTAAGCTCCTCACATATCCTTGCCACTTCCTCAAAAACTCCATCTCTGATTTTTACCACTTTTCCGCTCAGGATTTCGGGAATTTCAAGCTTTTGAAGCCTTGCAATCTCAAGGTAATCTTCATACCCGAGTTCTCTCACCTTCACCCTAACGTTGAGACGCCCCTTTAGCTCCGGGATTATCTCGTCAATTGAGTGGTTTATAAAAGCCCCGGCGAGTATAAAGGTTATGTGCGAAGTATCTATTGAGCCCCAATCCTCGTGCGTTACAACGCTACCTTCTACCATTGTAAGGATAAACTCCTGAAGGGGACGGTAGAAGCTCTCCGAATAACCATCCCGCTCGTTTATCAGGATCTTATCTATTTCATCAATAAAGACGACTCCAAAAGGCTTTGACCTAAACTCAGCTTCATCTATGGCATGGCCGATGTTTATGTTTCCCTCAAAATCCCAAAGCACGATATTAACCATTGAAGCCACCGAATCCACAAGACTTTCCCTGCCCCTATACTTGCCTCTCAGAATAGAAAGGGCTTCTTCTTCCGTCATAAAAACGGTCGAAGACGCAAACTCAAGAGCTATAAGGAATTCGATGGAAGATAAATCACTTTCCTTCAGAACCTCTAACGCCTCTTTTCTTACCAGAAACTTCTCTCTTTTCTCGGAGATTGCTTTTACTTCTTCGGAAGTAATCAGCTTCTTAAAGTCCCTGGTCACTATTTCTTGAGGGTCTCTACCTTTATATCCTGTCAAAGTAAAGTCGTTCATAGTCTCTTTTAAAAATGGAATGTCCAATACCTTGGTTATCGACCGTGCCAGTTCCGTCTTCCCGCTTCCCGTTGGACCGTAGAGAAGGATATTGTTAACTTTCATAGGCTTTTCCAGGAAAAAGGCTTCCATATTCTCACATATGGCCGAAACAACATCTTCAACAGCCGCCCGCTGTCCTACAACATGCCTGCTGAGCTTCTCCGCAACAGCGTAACTGGCAAAAGTCAACATGATATCCCCCTTAACGGCGATTTAATTTTTTCCTCACTCCTGCCTGCCCGCGACAAAGTTCAGCTTCCGAAAATTCACTTTCTAAAATTCCCCTGAGAACTTTTCTTCCGAACTGCAGAACTTCGTATAAGTCACCGCTTTTAAGGTTACGTCCGAACTCACTAAAGAACCTGTTAAGGATTCCTCTAACATCGTTTACAGATACATTTTTCTTCCAGGGAAATCTCCTGAACTCAGACAGCAACATCAGGGCAATAAGAATCACCTCTTCTGGAGAGTATTTCCGGAGATTAAAGCGGATAATCGCTATATCCTGGTTCGGTATAAAGATTTCACTCCCGGGAACTTCATCAAGAATTACCGCCACACCGATTCCCTTTTTCCTCTTCATGGTCACAAGAATGTCAAGCTTCCGGATAGCAGGTGATTCCAGCGTTCCTTTTTTCCTGTCGATTTCAATCAGGGCTTGTTTGAAAAGTTTCTCCAGATCCTCTCTCCTGCTTCTCCTCCTGACTTTCCTGTCTTCATCCCTCTCTTCACTAATTTCCCTATCGAGCTTTTCCAAAATGTCCTGCAGCGATTCACCGCTTTCCAGATCACTGCCCATAACAAAGACCGGAGCCACTTGTCTCATTCCCACCTTTTTTACCCTCGAAAGATCAAAAACCTCCTTTTCCAAAACATCATCCGATATCGTTTCCGGGTTCAAAGAAAGAGGAGAGGAAATCACGACAAAGTCGGACGGTTTGTTCAGGAAGAGACAGGAAAGGTTGCCGCTTCCACCAATACAGTGCATCTGTGAAAACCGAGAGAGGATATGAACAAGCAGGTCAACATCGGACGTTCTCGACTTCTCTGCAGATTCCCGGAGAGCCGAAGCGCAGGAAGGGCAAGACTCAAGCTCCAAAACAATCAACCTGAGATCTCCTACCCGAGCAGAACATCCGACCCTTATACCCTCCAAGTTAAGTTCAGAGTTACCTTTCTCCGATATCACATCCTCAAGCCAGGAACTGCAAACAATAACGGCGTAACAGAAACCCACTTCCCTCAACAGCCAGATCAAAGCACGAACGGTCAACAGCTCTATTACCGGAATAAAGAAATCCCGGTAAACCAAGTCTCCTTCGAAAGATTCATAAAGAATGCCCGGAAAAGCTACCGGCACCAGAGAATCCTTGTTAGCCTTCAGGCTTTCCTTCTTTGCTTCAAGGCATCTGATGTCAAAGTAGGTCAGAACTTCAGAGAACCTTTCATGGGGAAGGATTTCGGGAAGAACAACAAGCTCCCTTCTGCCGAGATCCCGAACAAGCTTTAAAGCCCTTGAAATAACCTCTTTACCAGTATCTTTACTTACCTTTCCCTTGATCTCCTCAAAGTTAAAAGGCGTTATCAACGTCAAAAGACGGGACATAGAGTTTTCCGGCAACATATCCATAACTTCAGACCTCCCATTTAACCTGATACTTAATTTTGGAGGGAAAAAGGAGAGCGCCACAGCAGAAATTTCAGCTGTGAAGGAGCAGAAACTTAAGAACCTTTAACTTTTCGCCTTACGTTTTGTTCTCTGTGTTCTACAAAAATAGAGTAGTCAGAAAATTCCCGGGAAAGCCTTTCAGCGATTTCCTCGGCCACGACTACTGACCTGTGCTGTCCTCCCGTACATCCCACAGCGTAGGTTATGTAAGCCTTTCCTTCTTTTTCGTATAGTGGAAGGGTATGGCTTATGAAGGAGTATATTCTCTCGATTGTCTCCAGAGTTTCCGGAAAACTCAGGACGTAGTCACGCACATCCCTATCAAGACCCGTCTTGAGCTTTAAGCCCGGAACAAAATGAGGATTGGGAAGAAACCTGACGTCGAAGACGTTGTCCGCCCCCGAAGGAACGCCGTACTTAAAGCCGAAGGACATAATCGTAACCTGAAGCTGAGGTTTCCCTACGCTGAGGATCAGCCTGATGCTCCTTTTAAGGTCGTGGGGTGTCAAGTTTGTAGTGTCAATCACTCTGTCTACAAGTCCCCTTAAACCCTCGTAGAAGGCCTGCTCGTTCTCTATAAGCTCCTCCAAGCTCCTGCCGGGAAAATACCTCTGGAAAGGGTGGGGACGCCTCGTCTCCTTAAACCTTTTCAGAAGGGTCTCCTTCGAAGCCGTGAAGTGCCAGATCTCAGCTTCGGGAAAGGCCTCCTTAATTTTCTTGAGCATCTCCGGAGCAGAAGTCCTGAAGGCCGGATTCCTGACGTCAACCACAAGGGCTGACTTCTCCACTTCAGGGTTTGACTCGATAAGACTCAGGAAAGACGGAATTAAGTCCGGAGGAATGTTATCAATACAGTAAAAGCCTAGGTCTTCCAGGTACTTAAGAGCACTCGATTTTCCAGCCCCGGACTCTCCGGTAAGTATGAGCGTCCTTTTCACCTTTTTACCCTGAAAACTTTTACATCGTTGAAAAGGAACTCCGGGATAAAAAGCTTACCATTACAGTAGCCTATATCGGCCGGAGAGGTCAAACCGGAAACAAGAAGTTTTATTTTATTTCCCTTAAGTGCATAAACTTTACCGTCAGAAAAGTCAGAGAAGATAACCGTCCCGTCTTCCGTTACAACTACGCCGTCAAGGTTTTTAAATCCCTCTGCCAGGGTTACAAGCCTTCCCCCCTTAAGCTTAAAAACCTTTCCGCCTCCCCAGCTGACGACAATCAGAGCTCCATCGGGGAGAAAAGCAAGACCGTTCGGTCCCTGAAGGCTAGGGCTTCTAAAGAAAACCTTAACCTTACCCCTCTGCGGATCAACCGCATAAATCGTGTTAGTCTGAGTATCGGAAACGTAAACTCTTCCGTTATAAAAGGCCGTATCATTGAGGAACTTCGATCCGGGAACGGGTATCGATTTTACTATCTCTCCCTTCTCCGGATCGATCACAACAATCCTATCTATATCAGCCACAAAAAGCTTCCCTTCGCCGAAAGCTATTCCCTTCGGAGCATTCAATCCCGTAACGAACTTAGCTTTGATAACCTTTCCGTCTTCACTCAAAAGGGAAATAAAACCATCCCCGTCCTTCCCGTCCGGAGGCGGATTACCAATGTTTGAAACGTAAACTTTACCGCCGTAACACTGAACACTTTCTGGAGTGTGTAGTCCCTGGTTAACACTAAGCAGGAGTGCGAGGGAAATAAAAACTGTTGCAGCACCGGCAGTTATCCCCATTTCAGTTTCTCCCTTAAGGTCTGGTAGTAAGACTTCCTGGGATCCCTCAGGATTAACAGATCGTAAGGAGAACGGGTTATCTCTATGAGATCACCGACCCTCAGCTCTATTCCTTCTTGACCGTCAAAGATAACCATCACGGTTTCGCTTTCCGTCTTGAGCCTTGCAGTAAGGCAGGTTTCCCCATTTAAAACCAACGGCCTCAGAGTTAAAGTATGGGGACATATAGGGGTAAGGAGCATGGCATTCAAGGTGGGTATAAGTATAGGACCTCCGGCGGAAAGGGAGTAAGCAGTCGAACCGGTCGGGGTTGCAATTATTACGCCGTCTCCCCTGAACGTAGTCACGTATTCCCCGTCGGCCGAAACCTCAACTTCTATTATCCTAGCAAGGGTATCCCTCTTTATCGCAACTTCATTTACGCACCTGTATATGGAAATGTGACCGTTTCTCCTTATTACCTTAACCCGTATAACGGGTCTGTTCTCCACCTTAAACTCGCCGGCAAGGAGCCTGTCAATACACTCCTCTATCTCTTCAATCGTTATCTCAGTGAGGAATCCCAGAGTCCCGAAATTTACACCGAGCAGAGGAACGGGGCGTTTATCCACGAGCTTTGCTACTGTGAGGAAAGTTCCGTCTCCCCCGAGGACGAGCATAACTTCTACCTTGTCGGGAAGCAGAAGCCTGTCAACCACTCTTACCATTTCCTTACAGGATGAATCGTTAACAAGACGGCAGGTTTCTTCATCGGTAAAGACCTTAACGCCGTATTCAGAAAGCTTTTTCAAGATCCTCATAACACCGCTGCCGCTCTCGGGCTTGGTGGGATTTGCAATGATTCCCACCTTCTTATAGGCAGTTCGCCTTTCTCCTGTCATGGCCTTCCACCCTCAGTATCCTGCACATATCGTAAATCCTCGACTCTGTCCTCTCGTCGAACTTCGCCGCGAAGCTCTCTTCCCCCGGAATACCGAAGGAGAGGTTGGTAGTAATTATCGTTGGGAGGCTGTTCGTATATCGGAAATTCACAATCTCGGCCAGAACGTCCCTTGCCCAATCGGTATTCCTCTCGGCCCCCACATCGTCTAGCACAAGGAGAGGAGCTTTCCTAACGGCGTCAAGAACTTCCGTGGTCGAGTCTTTCGTATCAAAGGTTGATTTAAGGTCAATAAGAAGCTCCCTGAAATCACAGAAAATGCCCTTCAGTCCTTTGTGAACTATAACGTTCCTCAAAGTAGCAACGGCAAGGTGGGTCTTACCGGTTCCGGGAGGACCGTATAGGAGGATTCCCCTCTCTGTAAAAGGATAAAGCGAAAAAAACTCCCTACAGACCTTCAGCGCCCTAAGCTGTGTTTCCGTTTCAGGTTTAAAGTTCCTGAACCTGCAGTTTCTATACCTCTTAGGAATTCCGGAAGAATTTAAATACTCCCTAACAAAGGCCTTAAACTGGCACTTACACCTCCTTGCCACCCTCCTGCCGTCCCTTTCCTCTATTATCCACCCGCTTCCGCCGCATATTTGACAGGCCAACGTTTTCTCCGTAGATTTGACTTTGCCCTTTTCAATTATAGTTCCCTTTAGGGGCTTACGCATGGAAGTCGTTAAAAAGGTGCTGTCAGGAGAAAGAATAACCGAAGAGGAAGCCCTGTTCCTTCTCAGGGAAGGGGATCTCCTCACTCTCGGGCAGCTTGCCAATGCCGTAAGGAACAGAAAGCATCCCGAAAGGGAAGTAACCTTCGTTATTGACAGGAACATCAACTATACAAACGTGTGCACCTGCAGGTGCAGGTTTTGTGCCTTTTACCGGGAAAAAAACGATCCCGAAGCTTACTTGATAGACAAAGAGACGCTAACAAAGAAGATTAAAGAAACGCTTGAAATCGGCGGAACCGCCGTTCTACTGCAGGGAGGACTTCATCCCGATCTAACGATTGAATACTACGAAGACCTGCTTTCCTTCATAAAGGAACAGTTTCCTCAGATTCACGTTCACGGCTTTTCAGCTCCCGAGATTATTCACATAAGCAGGGTCTCGGGAATTCCGGTCGAAGAAGTAATACTCAGGCTGAAAAAGGCCGGGCTGGGCTCAATCCCTGGAGGAGGAGCAGAAATACTTGTTGACAGGGTTAGAGAAAGAATAGCCCCCAATAAGGCTAAGACTGAAGAATGGCTAAACGTTCACAGAACTGCTCACAGGCTTGGCCTGAGAACAACGGCTACTATGATGTTCGGAAGTCTCGATACCGATGAGGACATAGTTGAACACCTCAGGGTAATAAGGGAGCTTCAGGACGAAACGGGAGGATTTACCGCCTTTATACCGTGGAGTTATCAGCCTGATAATACAGAACTCGGAAAGGAAGTTAAAGAAAAGAGCAGCGGAGAGCGCTACTTGAGAGTGCTTGCCCTTTCGAGGATATACCTCGACAACTTCGAAAACATTCAGGCATCCTGGGTCACTCAGGGCGGAAAGCTGGCCCAGATCGCTCTAAAATTCGGAGCTAACGATTTCGGATCCCTGATGATAGAGGAAAACGTCGTAGCCGCTGCCGGCGTAAGGTTCAGGATGCCCCTGTCGGAGATTATAAGGCTGATAAAGGATGCCGGCTACACGCCCGTCCAAAGAGATACCCTTTACAGGAAAATCAAGACTTTTTCATAAGCAGTTCTGCAACCTCATCTACGTAATTTTCAACTATAAACTTAAGCAAATTAAAGTTACTCCTCACTACTTTACATCTCACGTGGTAGTATGAACCGCCGTCATCGACCCTCACCACTTCGACCGATACGACTTTAGAATCGCTTCTTAAAATTCCCCTATAGCCGACATTTATCTGCTTCACCCGGCTTTTCTGAACTAGAAAGTGAACCCCGGAAACACTAATGTCCAGAATCTTTACTTCTACTTCCCCGTCCGGAGTCTGGAAGAAAAAGTCTCCCAACTTTTCCGGACAGAACACGAACCTATCAAAAAACCTCCTGTCGGGGATGGAATCGTCAAGCAACTTTATTACTGCTTCGTCTTTATCAGGAAAAACCTCCTCAATCCTCGCCTTCAGTAGAGTGGAAGAGGTCGGACTGAAGTTTTTTATCAGGAAGAACTCCCTATCAACCAAAAAACCGAGCACTCCGGGAGGGGAAAACAACTTACCGAGAATAAAGTCCTCCTCTCTCTTCCTCCCGTCAAAGCTAAACAAAAGCGGAACTTCCACGGGCTTACCTATACTGCGACAAGACAGTCTGATATTCAGAACACCGCTAAACCTGGCCATTACGATTCCTTTACCTTATCCCCGAGTTCTTCAAAAACATCGAGCAACTTTAAAGAGGTTCTTTCAAGTTCCTCAAAAAGCTCATCGGGGACATGTCCCTCTTTAAGTTTCTCAACAATCTCTCTTGCCAGCTTAAAGGCAAATTCAACGTTATTTTCAATCTCGTTAACGAGTTCCACCGTCTCAGCAAGTGCTTCCCTTTTTAGATCAACAAGCCACTTCCTGATGGGAGAATTTTCAAAGTCCACTATAGATGGATTTTCAAGAGCATCCGGCAGTCTTGCAAGCCAATCGGAAAAAAGTTCAAGTCCCCTCATTACTTCAGACAACTTCCCGATCTTAAACGACGACACGTTCTCGTGAACTGTTTTTATGGAAGTCCTTGTCTTAAATATCTTCTCCCTGAGCCTCTTAAACACCTTCTGGAAACCGGAAATTTCCTTGTTTATCGTCGAAACGTTATCCCTAACCGTATCAAGAGCACTAAGCTGCTGCTTAAGCGAGAAGAGAATGTTATCCGTCATCTCAGAAAGTGACTGAACCTTTTCCCTTATCCTGTTCAACACATTTTCTGTCTTTGACATCTCCTGCTTAACCGTAAATGCCTCGTTGGCCCTTTCCTCAAGATTGCTCGAAAAGTCCTCTATCAGGTGAATAATGGTAGAAACGGTATTTCCTATCTCCTCTGCGGAGGAAATAGTCCTTGAAGCAAGCTTCCTGACTTCTTCTGCAACTACGGCAAATCCCCTTCCTGCCTCTCCTGCCCTTGCAGCCTCTATCGCCGCGTTAAGGGCAAGCAGGTTTGTCTGATCGGCTATGTTCTTTATAGTTTCAACAACATTCTGGATTCTCTCAGAACTGCTCTGCAATTCTTCTATTTGATTTCTCAGAGCGATGACTTTATCCGCAAGGTTCTGAACATCGTTAACGGATCGGGTAACGATCTGCGCCCCCTTCTCGGTTTCCCTGTCCGCATCCTCTACTTCTTTTGAGACGGAATTTATAAGCTTATTTACATCAGCTATGGAATTGGCAAGGACTTCAGAAGAAACGGAAAGCTCAACAAACTTCTTCCTTATGTCTTCGTTCTTTATATCGGTGTTAAAGAGCTTAACTATAAGCTGACTGGCATCATTAGAAACTTTCGCAGACAGTTTTTCAAGTTCTTCAAAGGTTTCCCTTATCCACCGGAGGAATCCGTTAAACTCTCTCGCAAGCTCTCCAAGCTCATCACGCCTTGAAATCTGGAGGGACTTCGTAAGGTCTCCTTTTTCTATTTCTTTCATTGTCCTCGTCATCTCCTGAATCGGCATAACAATGGCCCTGTAAGTGCTGAAAGCTCCTATACCGATAATCAACAAACTAAACAGGGGGATAATCCTTACCACTTCTTCGGCAAAAGAGAGAATCTCTTCCGCTTCACTGATCACTCTTCGTTCAAGTTCCTCTATCTGCTCTTCTTTAGCATCAAGCTCTTTAACAAGCCTCAAGGGGTCAGAGGTATCCTTAAGCAGAGAAAGAACAGAAACGAGCGTTGTGTATGCCTGAGTTGACTCCGGATCGGAGAAATTATTCAGCGCAGATAAATCCTCTTGAAAGCTTTCCAGGGCTTTATCGGCCGAGCCCGTGAGAAGAGAAACTTTCAGTCTGGAAATGTCCTTCTCTACTTTTTCGAGAACTTCCTGAAGTTCCTGCTTCTGCCTGTAAGTTTCTATCCTGTGGTAGGCGAACTCGGTCAAGAATAAAATTACCAGAACTTCCAAAATCAATGAAACAACTAGCTTTGTCTTTATCCTCATCTCTCCTCTCCTCTTTTTCAAAGTCTCTTAATTATTATCGTAAAAAAATTCGTATAATTCAGCAACTTCGCCCGGAGGTACCGCTTGAAAAAGGGTAAACAGTTTAAGCTCCGGATAGAAAAGCTAGTCTACGGCGGCAGAGGCCTCGGCAGAATTAACGGCAGAGCTGTCTTTGTTCCTCAAGTTGTCCCGGGTGATGTCGTTGTCGTTGAAGAAGTTTCAAGGAAAAGCGGCTTCAGCGAAGCTAAGCTCGTCAAAATCCTCAGCAGGGGAAAGAGCAGGGTCAAGCCGCCCTGTCCCTACTTCGGAAAGTGCGGGGGATGCGACTGGCAGCACATAAGGTATGAAGACCAGGTAAGGTTTAAGAAAGAAATTCTCGAAGAAAACTTAAAGAAAATAGGAAAAATAAAAAAACCCAACATCGACGAAGCAATCCCGTCCCCATCACCGTGGCACTACAGGAACAGAGCACAGCTCAAAGTTAAAGACGGAAAGGTCGGATTTTTCGAAAAGGGCACCCATAACGTCGTTGACGTTGAAAGGTGCCTCATCCTTAAAGAGGAAATATGCGACGTTATGCCTAAACTAAAGGAACTCCTGAAGGATCTTCCATCAGAACCATCGGAGTTCCACATCTACTCCTCTTCCAAGGAAGAAGTCCTCTTAAAGATCGTCTTTAAAAACAGGTTTAAGAAGCTCGACCTTTCCCTTGAAAGGGTCAGGGAAGTTTTAGGCCTTAACGTCGTCGGATTCGGCATCTACCGGCAGGGGAAGGAAGGATATCCGGAGAGAATAAAGTTCTTCGGTAGGGACTTCACGTACGAAAAGGTCGGCAAGTACAAGTTCAGAGTAAGCGCCGATTCCTTTTTCCAGGTCAACCATTTTCAGATAGGGAATTTAATAGACAGGGTTTCCAGGGTTGCGATGGAGCACCAGTATATGCTTGCCGGCGACCTTTACTGCGGAGTGGGAACTCTGACTATTCCGGTGGGAAGGTACGTACACAGGGCATTCGGGATAGAGTCTAACTTCTCTGCCGTAAGCGACGCCCTCTACAACAGGGACATAAACGGCCTCAGGAACATTTCTTTCTACTGCCGGGAAGCGCTGGAAGGACTCGAAATAGTTACAGAACACAATCCCGACCTTGTGATATTTGATCCGCCCAGAAGCGGGTTGAGTGAAAAGATAGTAAAAGCAGTTGCCTCGCTGAGCAGGCTGAAAAAAATCGTTTACGTCTCCTGCAATCCCTCAACCCTGGCAAGGGACATTCACCTCTTCCACAAGTTCGGAATAAATATGGAAAAAGCCAAACTGATAGACATGTTTCCCCAAACTTTCCACGTTGAAGCAATAGCCTACCTCAGAAAGGTGAAGTGATGCTAAAAGTAAAGCTTTTCGGAGTTGAGTTCGAAAATCCGGTATGGACGGCCTCCGGAACGTTCGGCTTCGGCCTCGAATATGCACCATACGTAGACCTTAACAGGATAGGAGCCGTGTGCGTAAAAGGACTGTCAGTAGAACCGAGGGAAGGGAATCCCCCTCCGAGAATATGGGAAACCCCGTGCGGAATGCTGAACGCAATAGGACTTCAGAATCCGGGAGTTGATCACTTTGTAGAAAACGTCCTGCCGGAACTCAGGAAGTACCGGTGCAGGGTCATTGCCAACATCTACGGGTCAACCATCGAGGAGTACACGGCAGTGGCATCAGCCCTGAAAGGGGTTGAAGGCGTCCACGCACTCGAGCTTAACATTTCCTGCCCCAACGTTAAGAAGGGAGGTCTTGCCTTCGGGGTTGACCCCGTTGAAGCAGCAAGGCTTACGGAAGAGGTTAAAAAGGTCTGCGACAAGCCCCTGATAGTAAAGCTTTCGCCGAATGTAACCGACATAGTAGAGATAGCGAAGGCCATAGAAAGTGCCGGAGCCGACGCCCTTTCCGCAATAAACACGCTTCTCGGAATGGCAATAGACATCTATAGGAGAAAGCCGAGGCTCAAGAATAAGTTCGGGGGACTTTCCGGCCCGGCCATTAAGCCCGTTGCCGTAAGGATGGTCTATCAGGTAAGCCAGGCAGTATCAATCCCGGTAATCGGAATCGGAGGCATATCAACCTGGGAAGATGCGGTCGAGTTCTTCCTGGCCGGAGCTTCGGCAGTCCAGGTCGGAACTGCCAATTTCTTCAACCCCAAAGCCGCCGAGGAAATCGTCTCGGGCATTGAGAGTTACCTCAAGGAAATGAGCTACTCCTCGGTAGAGGAACTGATCGGAGACTTGAGGGAATAATGGAATTCCTTGAATTCCTCAAGCTCTTCTTTAAGGGAGCTGTCGTAGATGCTTCAACGGAAAAACTCGAGTTCAAGGCATCCCTCATTAACGACCAGTTTTTAACGATCATACTCAGCGACAGGCTCGGGATTCCTAACCCCCTCTACTACCACACGGTAGAACTGCTACCCTACTTTGCCGAGAACATAAGCAGGTGGGAAAGGGAGATAGCAGACAGGGAGAGGTTCTTCTCAAAACTTGCGGGGGAGTTCGGGGAACCCTGATGGAGATTTACAGGTACAGGTTTTTCTTCTTCTCCGGAAAGGGGGGAGCAGGCAAAACAACTTTCTCAACGCTATTAGCCCTGAAATTATCGGAAAAGTTCAAAACTCTGGTTGTTTCGCTCGACCCGGCACACTCCCTTTCCTACATCCTCGGGAAGAAAATCGGAGAAAAACCGACAAAAGTAACCGAAAACCTTTACGCCCTCGAAGTTGACATTGAAGGAGAAATGAAGAACTACCTCAGAAAGGTCAAGGAAGAAGCTAAAAAGGTTGTAAGTCCCCTTCTCCTTTCGGAAATCGAGGAGCAGATAGAGCTTGCCTACTACTCCCCCGGTGCCTTTGAACTTGCAATGATAGACGTCCTATTTAAAGTAAAGGAAAGTCTTTCAAAGGAATTTAAAAAGGTCGTCTTCGATACAGCTCCGTCAGGTTATACTCTACGGCTCGTGGCACTTCCGGAACTGCTGATAAACTGGCTTGACAGGCTCCTATCCATGAGGAGGGAAGCTCTCCGCTACCAAAGGCTTTCTCAACTGAAAGAGAAGAAAAGCCTTGAAGAAATACTCTCCGAAGATCCCGTTTACCGGGCGTTGACCAGGAGGAAAAAGCAGTACTCCTCCCTCAGAGAACTTCTCACGGGAAAGGACACGCTGTTCGGCGTGGTATTTAACCCCCAAGTCCTCCCGATTGAAGTAGGGAAAAAGACGGTGGAGGAACTGGAGTCGCTGGGAATCCCAGTCAAGCTGCTAATTGCCAACAGGTTCTCCGATCCGTCCCCCCTCAACTCCCTCTTCCCGGATAAAGCCGTTATCCAAGTACCTCCTCAGGAAGAGGAACCTGTGGGGATAGAAAAGCTTAAGTGCCTCCTGCACGTTATTCCGTAAGCAGGAGCCTATATTAGTAATGAAAACCATTTTCGATAAGGCAGGGAAGTGAAAAGGAAAAAAGTAGCTTTCTATACCCTTGGCTGTAAGATGAACTTCCACGAAACGGCCTACATGGAAGAGCGGTTCAGAGAAAAGGGATACGAAGTTGTCCCCTTTGAGGAAAAGGCGGACATTTACATCGTTAACACCTGCACCGTTACCTCTACGGCAGATGCCAAGAGCAGGAAAGCCCTCAGGAAAGCAAAACAGAGAAACCCGGAAGCCCTGGTAGTTGCCACCGGATGCTACTCCGAAGTTTACCCCGAAGAGCTGGAAAAACTTCCCGAAGTAGACTTCATAACGGGAAACCTTGAGAAGTTCAAAATGGTTGAGCTTGTCGAAAAAAGGCTTTCGGGGAAACTTCCCAAAGTAACCGTCAAGGGCGTCTGGAGCGACAGAAAATTCCTCCCTCTGAGCATCAGAAGCTTCGAGGGCAGGACCAGGGCGTTTTTAAAAGTTCAGCAGGGGTGTCAACTCTTCTGCTCCTATTGCATAATTCCCAAGGCAAGGGGGGCAATGGTCAGCGAAACCCCCCGGGAGGTTATATCCCAGGTAAGGGAACTGGTTGAACAGGGATACAAGGAAATAGTCCTTACGGGAACGCACCTGGGCTCCTACGGAATCGACCTTGAAGGGAACTGGAACCTTGCAAGGCTTGTAGAAGAGATTGTCAAAATTCCGGGACTTTACAGGCTAAGGTTAAGCTCAATAGAACCGATGGAGTTCTCGGAAGAGCTTATAAGTGTCGTTACAGAATGCGAAAAAGTAGCCCCCCACCTCCACATCCCCCTCCAGAGCGGCAGCAGGCGGATACTTGAAGCAATGAACAGGCGCTATACCCCAGAGGACTACAGGAAAGTAATAGAGAAAATCCTTTCAAAGAGGGATATGTGCATAGGAACCGACGTCATGGTCGGCTTCCCGGGAGAAGGGAAGGAAGAGTTTAAAGAAACCAAAGCGTTCATAGAAGAACTTCCCTTCGGATACCTTCACGTCTTTCCCTACTCCCCGAGAAGGGGAACGGCAGCGGCAAAAATGAAAGACAGCGTATCTCCGCAGGAGAAAAAGGAAAGAGCGGCAATCCTTAGGAAGCTCGGAGAGGAGAAGAGCCTTGCCTACAGGAAAAGGTTTATCGGTAAGGAGCTGGAATCTTTAGTCCTCTCCAACCTTGGGGACGGCAGGAGTGTAACGCTGAGCGGCAACTACATAAGGTGCATAGTCAATGAAAAACTGCCGCCCGGAGAGGTCGTAAAGGTTATCCTTAAGGAGGCAGGAAGGAAGAGGGAGGAAAACTATGGAGAAGTTGCCGGTAAAGCCCTTCTACGTGATGAAAGTTCTGGAAAGGGCAAGGGAGATTGAAAAGAAGGGGAGGAAAGTAATCCACTTTGAAATAGGTGAACCTGACCTGCCCGTTCCGGAAAAGGTAAAGGAAGCTGCAAGAAAGGTCATCGGGAATATAGAACTCAGATACACAGAAAGCGCAGGGATTTACCCCTTGAGGGAAAAGATAGCAGAGTACTACGGGAAAACCTACGGCGTGTCGGTAAAGCCTCAGCAGGTCATCATCACCCCGGGCAGTTCCCCCGGACTACTGGCACTCCTAAAAGTTGTTTCAGAGTTAATCGGAACTATATCCTACCCCGACCCGGGTTACCCCTGCTACAAGAACATGCTCTCATTTCTCAACTTGCCGGGAGAAAGGATACCCGTTTCTCCCGAAGAGTCCTTTAAACTAAGACCCGAAAGTGTAAAAACAGAAGCCCTAATCGTCAATTCCCCTTCAAACCCGACAGGCACCGTCTACAGAAAAGAGGAACTTAGACGGCTTTCTGAAAAGGCTTTCCTGATCTCTGACGAGGTATATCACGGCTTAACCTACAGGGGAAGGGCTGCCTCGGCCCTCGAAGTAACCGACAACGCCGCCGTCGCGGGCAGTTTCTCAAAGTTCTTCCTGATGACGGGGTGGAGGCTGGGATTCCTAATAGTACCCGAAGAGCTTGTCCCCCACATAACCGCCATCCTCCAGAACACCGTAATATCAGCCTCGACAGCTTCCCAGCACGCAGCCCTTGCCTGCTTTGAGGAAGACGTTCTCGAAGAGCTTGCGGCAAACGTCGAGATCTTCAGGAAAAGAAGGGACTTCATGCTCAAAGGTCTGAAGGAAATAGGATTCAAAGTGCCCGTAGAACCGGAAGGGGCTTTCTACATTTACGCCGACGTTTCCGGCTTTACAGAGGACAGCTTTGAGTTTTCCTTCAGGCTCCTTGAGGAGACCGGCGTGGCGGTAACCCCGGGAAGGGACTTCGGATATAATGGAACCGACAGGTTCGTAAGGTTCTCCTACTGTACCTCGCTGAAGAACATAGAAGAAGGCCTGGAAAGGCTCTGCAAGCTCTTGAGGTAGGGAGTGGGAAGAAAGCTTCCAGAGGGGAAAATACCGCCCAGATACGGTCAGGAGAGGATTCTCGAAATCCTCATGAAGTTCAGGGCACCCCTGATTATTGCCCTCATCACAATAATGGCCTCAACCGTCGGCTACATGATCCTCTCCAAAGTCGACCTCCTCAAAGCCTTCTACATGACAATTCTGACGGTAACGACGATAGGCTACGGCGAAATGTGGGATATGACGGCAAAGGACAGGATATTCAACCTTGCCGTCATGACGGTCGGAGTCGGGGCTGTAATGGGCTACTCCATAGCCGTTCTCATAAACATCGTAACTTCGGGAGAAGTAAAGAAAATCTTGAGGTTCAGGAAAATGGTTTCGGACATCTCTGCTCTTAAAGGCCACTACATCATCTTCGGCCTTAACGATTACGTAATCCATCTGATAAAAGAGTTAAAGCACTACAGAATTCCGGTAGTCCTCATTGACCCGTCAGAAGAGCTTGAAGAGTTCGCAAAAGAACACGACATCAGGTACTACCTCAACCTGGAGCCTACAGAGGAAAACACCCTCTACCTTGCAAACCTGGAGGCGGCAGTCGGAGCAGTGGTTGCAACGCTTGACGATTACAGAAACCTTGCAATAGTCCTGACCGTAAAGAACGCCGTAACGAAAAACAGCATTTATCCCTTTTTCATACTGGCCCTCGCAAAGAAGGAGGAGTTCAAGGAGAAGTTAAAGCTTGTGGGGGCCGACTACGTCGAGACCATTCCGTCGATAATCTCCAAAAGGGTGGCCATACTCGCAAGGAAACCGCCGATTTTCGGTGAGAAATCGCTCCTTGAGGAAATCCTCTTCGGTGAACACACCTTTATAGACATAGAGGAACTTGTCGTACAGCCCGACTCACCGATTATCGGCAAAACCCTGAAGGAACTTGACCTCAGAAAGAGATTCGGAATAACAGTAATTGCGATAAAGAAGAGCAACGGAACCGTTATCTTCACTCCCGGCGGAGACGTGAAAATTGAACCCCTCGACATAATGGTAATCGTCGCTCCGAGGAAAAAGATAGAGGAAGCCGTAAAGGCCCTCTTTAAAGGAAAAATAACCTCAAGAAGCACAATGCTGAGAAAGAAACTCAAGGAGAGGCTCAATGGACTGGAGTAAAGTCGGAACCGCATTCTTCGTAATGATGTCCCTTACCACCACGGCAGGATTTGTCTACGACGGCGATCCTTACGAGCTTATCGCATCGGTTACCTTCAACCTCATTGCCACTTTACTCAAGCTCGGAAGCAAGAAAACGCTGAGTGCAGAAATGCTGGCAACGAGCCTTGCCGCAGACCTCCACCTCATTCCGGCCCTGATCTTCTACGAGATGGGAGCGCGCACATCCCTGGTGATAGCCCTGGCATGGGGAGCGCTGATTGCAAACATCTTTTCCGTCATCATACTGCTGGTCGAAACCGTCCTTGAGGCGAAAGAGGAAGAGTGGTGGTAAGGAAGAGGCCTTCCGGCCTCGGTTAACCTTTAAGCCAGCCGGCAGCATCCAGCGCGTGGTAGGTAAGGATTAGGTCAGCCCCGGCCCTCTTCATCGATGTCAGCGTCTCAAGAACCACCTTCCTTTCATCTATCCACCTCTTCTGGGCCGCGGCCTTTACCATAGAATACTCCCCGCTAACGTTGTAAGCGGCGGTAGGATACTTAAAGGTCTCCTTCACCCTCCTGACTATGTCCAGGTAGGCAAGAGCAGGTTTAACCATAACAATGTCTGCCCCTTCCTGAATATCAAGGGCTACTTCCCTCAGAGCTTCATCCCCGTTCGCCGGATCCATCTGGTATGAACGCCTGTCGCCGAAGGCCGGCGTAGATTCGGCCGCATCCCTGAAAGGCCCGTAGTAAGCAGAAGCATACTTGGCGGCGTAGGACATTATGGGAATATCAGTGAAGCCGGCAGAGTCGAGGGCTTCCCTTATCGCTTTAATCATCCCGTCCATCATGCCCGAAGGCGCCACCATATCGGCTCCCGCCTGGGCGTGGGAGACCACCTGCTTCTTCAGAAGCTCGAGCGTCCTGTCGTTGTCAACATCGCACACCTCTCCGTGGCACTCAAGGTAACCGCAGTGGCCGTGGGAGGTGTACTCGCAGAAGCAGACATCGGTTATCAGGTAAAGCTCCGGCAGCTCGGACTTCAGCTTCCTTAAAGCCCTCTGAATTATCCCCTCTTCGGAGTAAGAGTCGCTTCCGAGTTCATCCTTGTGCGAAGGTATGCCGAAGAGTATAACGGCTGGAATGCCGTGGTTTAACACCTTCTCCCCGATTTCGGGCAGCCTGTCCACGGAGTACCTGAACTGCCCCGGCATTGAAGGTATCTCTTCCTTAACGTTCTCTCCATCAACTACAAAAACGGGGTATATAAAGTCGTCGGGAGTGAGCACGGTCTCCCTTACCATCCTTCTTATGTTCTCGTTCTTCCTCAAACGCCTCAGCCTCAACTGCGGAAACCTGCCGGTTAACATCGAATACCTCCAGAGGTTTTTTAAGCTCTATTATTATAGATGTTTCAAAAGACTTCAGGAAAAGCGATACCGTTCAGGTAAACCATTCAACAGGAGACTAAAATGCTGATAGGCGTTGATACCGGCGGCACCTTCACAGACTTTGTAGTTCTTGCCGAAGGCAAAGTAAAAATTTTCAAAGTCCTATCAACTCCCGAAAATCCCGCAGAGGCGGTAGTAAAGGGACTGAATGCAGTCGGAGGCAGGTGCAGGAGAGTAATCCACGGAACAACCGTTGCCACAAATGCAGTTCTGGAAAGGAAGGGGGCAAAGACGGCCTTTATTACAAACAGGGGATTTGAGGATTTACTGTTAATAGGAAGACAGAACAGGGAGGAGCTTTACACCTTCAAACCTACAAAGCCCAAACCCCTGATAGCTGAAAAGGCGTGCTTCGGACTTAACTGCAGGATAAACTCCAAAGGTGAAGTGGTATTAGACCTCAGCGAGGAAGAGGTAATCGCCCTTGCCGAAAAGCTGAAAAAAGAAGGATTCGAATCGGCTGCGGTTTCCTTCCTGTTCTCCTTCCTCAATCCCGAACACGAGGAAAAGGTAAAGAGGATAATCGAAAAGTCGGGAATTCCGGTATCCGCATCCCACGAAATCGTGCCGGAGTTCAGGGAATTTGAGAGGGCTTCCACAACGGTGGTAAACGCCTACGTCCTGCCGAAGATGAAGAGCTACATATCTTACCTTGAGGAAAACCTCAAAGAGGGCGACACGCTGAGGGTGATGCAGTCAAACGGCGGGATAATCTCTTCCGAGAAGGTCAAGGCAGAACCGGTCAGGACAGTCCTATCCGGACCGGCAGGCGGTGTAGTGGGAGCCTGGAGCATCGGCAGGTGCAGCGGCTACACGAAGCTGATAACCTTCGATATGGGAGGAACATCGACAGACGTTTCGCTGATAGACGGAACTCCAACCGTAACCACAGAGGCAAAGTTAGGGGGAATCCCCGTTAAGGTGCCCGTAATCGACATACATACGGTAGGCGCAGGGGGCGGATCAATAGCAAAGGTGGATGCCGGAGGTGCGCTGACGG
The DNA here is from genome assembly GCA_027063785.1 of Desulfurobacteriaceae bacterium. Taxonomy (GTDB): domain Bacteria; phylum Aquificota; class Aquificia; order Desulfurobacteriales; family Desulfurobacteriaceae; genus JAMORC01. The sequence goes on along the minus strand of JAMORC010000015.1, from coordinate 106,841 downwards.
TAGGTCCAGAAAGCGCAGGTGCAGACCCGGGACCGATATGTTACGGGAAAGGAGAAGAGATAACAGTAACGGACGCCAACCTCTTTGCCCGGAGGCTCGACCCCGACTGCTTCCTGGGCGGGGAAATGAAACTGGATTACAACAGGATAATACCGTTCTTTGAAGAAACATCAAAAAAACTCGGCATAACTCCGCCGGAACTTGCCGAAGGGATTTTGAAGGTTGCCAACGCCAAAATGGAAAGGGCTATAAAGGTTATATCCGTCGAAAGGGGTTACGATCCGAAGGACTTTGTTCTCTTCACCTACGGAGGAGCGGGGGGACTTCACGCAGCCTTCCTGGCAAAATCACTGAAGATACCCAGGGTCATCATTCCGGCAAACCCCGGAACCTTCTCGGCCCTCGGCATGGTGCTCGCGGACGTTATAAAGGACTACTCCCTGTCCGTAATGCTTGAGGAAGCAAAGGCGTCAAGCGAGAAGCTGGAGGAAGTGCTGGAGGAACTCAAGGAAAAGGCCGTCAGGGAAATGGAGGAGGAAGGTTTTAGTCCGGAAGAGGTAATACTTGAAAGCTTCGCAGATGTAAGGTATAAGGGACAGTCCTTTGAAATTACAGTCCCCTACTCGCGGGAGCTTAGGAAGAGCTTCGAAAAGCTCCACAGACAACGCTACGGCTACGTCCACGACAGGGAGATAGAGGTCGTATGCCTGAGGGTAAGGGCAGTCGGGAAAACGGAAAAACCGGAGCTTCCGACCGTCAAAGAGGGAACCGAAGCTCCCCCCGAAGGGGCATTCCTTAAAAAGGAGAAAGTCCTCTTTGAAGGGGAGTGGCTAACAACTCCCTTCTTCCGGAGGGAGAAGCTCCTTGCGGGAAACAGAATCGAAGGACCGGCCGTTATCGTAGAGTACAGCTCAACAACCGTAATTCCGCCGGAATCGACTGCTACCGTCGATCCTTACGGAAACCTGATAGTAGAGGTTAACGTTGGTTGATCCGATTTCCGTAGAGCTTTTTAAGAACTACCTTTCGGCCGTTGCCGAGGAAATGGGCGCCGTCCTCCAGAGAACGGCCTTCTCTCCGAACATTAAGGAGAGGAGGGACTTCTCCTGCGCCATTTTTGACAGACACGGGAGGATGATAGCCCAGGCAGCCCACATTCCCGTTCACCTCGGCTCCATGCCCCTTTCCGTGAAAGCAGTAATCAAGGAGCTTGACCTGAAGGAAGGGGAAATGGCCGCCGTAAACGATCCCTTCACAGGGGGAACTCACCTGCCCGACCTAACTGTCGTCGCTCCCGTCTACTTTGAGGGAGAGCTTCTCTTCTACGTTGCCAACAGAGCTCACCACGCAGATGTAGGGGGGATCTCGGCCGGCTCCATGCCCCTTTCGACCTCCATATTCCAGGAAGGGCTTGTAATACCTCCCGTCAAGTGCGTTGTAGGTGGAAAGGTGGAAGAAAACTTCCTGAAGCTCTTTTCATCAAACTCAAGAATTCCGGAGGAGAGGAAGGGAGACCTTAAAGCCCAAATAATGGCGAACAACGTGGGAATAAAGAGACTTGCGGAATTAATGGAGAAATACTCGCCGGAAGTGGTGGAAGCCCACGGAGAAGCCCTCCTTGACTACGCGGAAAGAATAATGAGGCGGACGATTGAAGAAATTCCCGACGGAACTTACACCTACGGCGACTTCCTCGACGATGACGGCACCGGAAGGAAGAGCATAAGAATCAGGGTTACGGTTGAGGTAAAAGGAGATGAGGCAAAGGTTGACTTTACAGCCTCCGACCCGCAGGTCAGCGGAAGCGTAAATGCCGTAAAGGCAATAGCCCTGTCTGCGACCCTCTACGCCTTCAGGTGTCTTGCCCCTCCGGAAATGCCGACGAACGAAGGCTGTTTAAGGCCGATAAAGGTGGCAACGAAAAAGGGAAGCGTCGTAGATGCCGAACCACCCTCGGCGGTTTCTGCCGGCAACGTTGAAACAAGCCAGAGACTCGTGGATGTACTGCTGGGAGCACTGTCAAAGGCAGTTCCCGACAAAATCCCGGCAGCTTCTCAGGGAACAATGAACAACGTGAGCTTCGGAGGCACAGACCCGGAAAGCGGTAGGAGTTTCGCCTACTACGAAACCATCGGAGGAGGAGCCGGCGCCGCAAACGGCTACAACGGCGAAAGCGGTGTCCAGACCCACATGACAAATACCCTCAACACCCCGGTGGAAGCACTCGAGTTCCAGTTCCCCGTAATGGTTACCGAATACGCAATAAGGAAAGAGTCGGGAGGAGAAGGTGCCTTCAGGGGCGGAAACGGAATAGTCAGGGAATTCCTGTTCCTGACGGACACGGAAGTGACAGTAATATCAGAAAGGCGGCTTTACAGGCCTTACGGCCTCTGCGGCGGTGAGCCGGGAAAAGCCGGGAAGAACTGGTTGATAGAAAAGGGAGGGAAAAAAGGAGTGCTTCCCCCAAAGTTCACGAGACTTTTCAGGGCGGGAGAGAAGCTAAGGATAGAAACTCCCGGAGGAGGAGGCTGGGGCTTTAAGGAGCAAGTGAAACCTCACCGTGCTTGAGCTGAATGTATAGCTTCTCCCCGAGAAACTTCTCGTAGTTCCCTCCTCTCCTCCTTATCCTGCAGGCCTCCTTCAGGTAGTTTTCATTAATATCGAGGGAGCGGAACTTCCCGGAAAACCGCTCCTTAAGCTCTAAAATCCCCCTCCTTAAAGCCTCTTCAAAACCCCTTTTCCCGTAAAGGGGAGCAAGGGAGTCAACCAGAGAGAGAAGCTCGCCGTAAAGCTCCGTCAGGAGGGAGAGCCTCTTCCTCTTATCTTCCCTCAGCTCCCTGTTAGTTACCCTCTGGAAAATGTCGTCCGCCTCTCCCCTGAGGAAGAGGTTAAAGAGCTTGTGATCGGGGATGTTGTGGAGGTAAGTGAAGGCGTAGTGCCTGTCGTGGTACCAGGGAGACTTCAGCTTAAAGAAGAGGGGGAAAGGCTCTCTCCAGACCGCCTCCTTCCCGACAAACCCCTCTATTCCTTCCCTGTCGGATACGACAGCCTCTGCTTCCTCCAGCGTCCCGGAGAAAACCGGAGGAAGAACAAAGCCCATTTCTTCAAGCTCCTTTGAATTCTCCTCCATAACGTAACGGCCGTCCCTGTTCCGCCTCACCTCCGTCAGGAGGAGCAGTTCTTCCTCGTAAGGTATGACGAGCTGAAACTGAGGGGAAATCAGCTCAAAGATGGGGGTATATCCCTTTTCAAGCAACTTCTTAACGCTTTCGTAAAGCTTTCCGCTTCTCCTCAGAAGTTCCTCACCCTTTTCTACCTGAGGATTCCTGAAGGCCTTCTGGGAGAGGAATCTAACTTCCCCGCCGACCAGAACGGGGTGAAGCATCGTTCCGTCAAACTTTTCCCTGAAAACAAACCTTCTGTCCGAAAGCTTCCGTTCCTCTGTTTCCGGGTGTTCGTTAAGGTTGAAGAACTTGTGAAAGGGGCGGGAAAGAACTTTACCGCTGACGGCATCAAAGGTAATACCCCTCAACTCCCTCTTGATCGGAGAGTCAAACACCTTGGGGGAGTTAAAGCGATAGGAAACCTTAACGAGATTCCCCTCTTTCAGGAGCTTAAAGAATTTATTCCCCTCTATCTCCTTCAGAACTTCCGATAACCTAAGCTCCACCGGAAACCCTCTTCAAAGCTTCCCTCAGGTCAACCGTTCCCTCGTATAAAGCCCTGCCGACAATTGCCCCGACAACGTTTTCAATCTTGGAAAGCCTCTCAAGGTCTTCCACCCTCGTCACGCCTCCGGAGGCAATAACGGGCTTGCTGACGGAAGATGCAAACCTGCCGACCTCCTCAAAGTTGGGACTCGTAAGAGTTCCGTCCCTCGAAATGTCCGTATAGACAAAGCCCCAAATCGGACTTTCCTGCCACTTTCCCGCAAGCTCAACGGCCGGCAGGGCGGTTACCTCAACCCAGCCCCTCGTCGTAACCATACCTCCCTTCGCATCTATACCGAGAACGATTTTCCCCGGATAAAGGGAAACCATTTCCTCAAAAAGCTCGGGATTCTCAACGGCGACAGTTCCCACAACAACCCTGTCCACCCCGACATCAAAAAGTCTTTCGAGGGCCTTTAAAGTCCTCACTCCCCCGCCGAACTGAACCGGAACTGCAACGCTCTTTACTATCTCCTCAACAATCCCGATATTTTTCGGAACTCCCTCAAAAGCTCCGTCAAGGTCAACGACGTGAAGGCGGGAAGCTCCGAGTTCACACCACTTTAACGCAACTTCTACGGGATTTTCAAAGTAAACCTTCTCCCTGTCAGCCCTTCCCTGATAAAGCCTTACGCACTTTCCTCCCCTTATGTCAACCGCCGGTATTACCTCAAACATCTCTCCTCCGCCAAAACGTGATAGGGCTATAATACTTAAAACTCTACAACGAACAAAGGACAGACCGATGAGAAAAGTTTTCTGCCTTATATCTCTTACGCTTCTCCTGCCGTCCTGCGTAACCTTAAACAGAGGAGAGGTAAAACCGAAAACAAAAGCCCGGACAGTACAAAAGGAGACGAAAAGTTTCAAGCCGAACAGCCTTTACTACTACATGCTTTACCTCAACTACAGGGGGAAGGGAGAAAACGAAAAAGCCCTAAGGGCGATAGAAAAAGCCGCAGAGCTTGACCCGGATAACTTAAAGCTCCGCCTTGAAGCTGCAAGGTTTGCCGCAGCCATGAAAAAGTACAATCTGGCGGAAAGGGAGCTTAAAGCACTGCTCAAGAAAGACCCTGAAAACAGAGAAGCCCTGAAACTGCTTGCCGGCATTTACGTCGTTACCGGCAAAACCGGAAAAGCAGAAAAACTCTACAGGAAAATCCTGAAGCTAAAGCCCGACAGGGATACTTACATATTCCTTTCCAACCTGCTGATAAACGAGGGAAAGTACGACGAAGCTCTCAAAGTACTTAAAGAAGGAGAGGCCAAGTTTCCGGAAGACTACTTGATTGAGTACTTCCTCGGTCAGGTTCTCCTGCTCAAGAAAGACTACAAGGGAGCCAGGGAACACCTTGAGAAGTCTGTGAAACTCAACCCGGACTTTGGAAGCTCCTACGTACTGCTCGGAAAGACCTACGAGAAGCTGAGAGACTTTAAAAAAGCAGAACATTTCCTTAAAGAGATTCTCGAAAAGGACGAAAACAACGTCCACGCCTTGAAGGAGCTTCTCCTCATCTACATGGAGGAAAACAGACCCAAGGACGCCGTAAAGGTTATCAACAAGCTTGTCTCCCTGGAACCCTACAACCTGAAGCTCCTCTCGTGGGTCGCCGCAAGCCTCTTCAAGATGAAGGAATACAAGGAAGTTATCCCGATAATAGAAAGGATAACGAAGCTGAACCCCGACAACCCGAACGTCTACTTCATGCTGGGGCTTGCCTACGAGATGTCGGGCAACCTGGAGGAAGCCCTTAAGGCTTACCGGAAGGCATTAGACCTCTACCCGGAAAACCCGACAGTCCTGGAAAGGGTTGCAGTAATTTACTATAAGCTCGGAAAACTTGAGGATTCAAAGGCTTACTACGAAAGGCTCTGGGAGCTTACCAAGAACCTCGACTACCTCATTAGGATAGCAGTCCTATCGGACAAGCTCGGAGAAACGGAAGAGGCTTACAAACTGCTGGAGCTTTGGAAGGACAGGGCAAAGGAAAATCCGGAAATCCTCTTCTACCTTGCATACTTCTCGGAAAAGCTCGGGAAGTTCGATGAAACGGAGAAGTACCTCAAGGAACTCCTGAAGCTCCGCAGGGATCCCGACGCGCTCAACTACCTGGCTTACTTTTACGCCCAGAGGGGAAAGAACCTAAATGAAGCTTTGAAGCTTATAGAGGAAGCTCTGAAATCCCAGCCCGAAAGCCCCGCCTTCCTCGACACGAAAGGCTGGATCCTTTACAAGATGGGAAGGCTGAAAGAGGCCTGCTCAATACTCAAGAAAGCCCTCAGCCTTAAACCCGCAGACCCCGTCATTAACGAACACTACGGAGAGTGCCTCTTCCGTTCCGGAAAGAAAAAAGAGGCCAAGGAATTCCTCGAAAAAGCCCTCAAGGGAATTGAGGGAAACCCACAAATACTCAAGGAAGAGCCCGGAATAGATGAGAGAATAAAAGAGATGCTGAAGGAGGTGAAATGAGCTGGACGATGTTCCTCTGGGGGCTTGTCGTATTCCTGGTAATCGCCCTCCCCACCATAACGGGGCTTATGAGAATCTACTCCGCCCTTAAGTTTCTGGAAAAAGCGGAAACCGGAAGGTTTTCTCCCCTCAACGCCATTAAGCCCGGCGGTTTTGCCTACGCCCTTACCTTCAGCTTCAAGATTACCTTCCTGACGGCGGTAATACTCGACTACGTGGAGTACGTAAAGCAGGTTTACTACATCGTCTCCCTATACCTATTTTTCCTCCTCTTTGACTTCATCGTCCAGTATTCGGGTAAGGAGTTCACCGTTTTATCTCTGAACATAAAAAGCGCCTTTGTGGGAGCTTCCCTCCCCGTCTTCACGATCTTTGTCTACAACTACCTCATTCAGAGGAGGTTCAAGAAAATAATTCCGGCAGAGAGGGAAAACTACCTAAAAGGGAAGAAATCACCGGCTCTTACCACATTTGACCAGAGGGAGTGATGGAGTTCATAACCTTAAGGATCGACCTGGACGAAAAAAGGGTAGTACTGAAGCCGTTTGAAAGGGAAGGAGTGCTGGGCGTTATCGACTACGGCATTTACGTCCACTCGGAAGTTTACAGGAGTTACAGCGTTTCCCCGTACGACGGAAGGAACGTCCTCGTCTTCGGAAGGGGCCCGTTTTCGGGCTCAATCCTCCCCGGATCCCACAGGCTTACCTTCTTCTTCCGCTCTCCCCTCTACAAGGTTCTGTTCCCGTCCACTATGGGAGGGGCGGCTTACACGTTTATGAGAACCGGCATCGACATAGTGGAGGTAACGGGAAAGGCCGGGGAACCCACGGTGGTCGTAATCAGGGGAAGCGGAGGTGAGCTTAACGTCTCACTGTACCAGATGGAGGAGGAAAAGCTCTTCCGGGTATGGCGCGGATACAAAGGAAAAGAGGGCGTCTACGCCCTCACCGAGTTCTTGATAGAGGAACTCGCCGACTTCTTTGACGGAGAAGAGTTCAGAATTGCCTGCGTAGGCCCGGCATCGCTCAACACCGACTACGGCGCGATATTCTCCCAGACGCTGAGGGATGGAAAGCCTGTGGAAGGAAGTGAGGACTGGGCGGCAAGGGGAGGTTCAGGCTCAGTTATGATGAGGGCGCACGGCCTATGCGGAATAGCTTTCGGCGGGAGCAACGAAGGAAAACGCTTTAAGGGACTCGACCTGTCCAACTACGACCACGTGAAAAGCCTCTTTTCCAAAGTTTACTCAAAACCGCTCTTTAAGGTCATAGCTGAAAAGACGGAAAAGTACCGCTACAACCCGAAGCTCAAAACCGGAGGGACTTTCGGAGGAGACTACCTCGCTGAGAAAGAGCTAACTCCCGTCCTGAACTGGCAGATGCCCTACATTCCTGTAGAAAAGAGGAAAAGGTTATACGAAGCAATAGAGAAGTATTACGTTGACCCCTTTAACGAAGAGTCGATAGAGAAAAAGAGCTGGACGACCTGCGGTGAACCCTGCCCGGCCACCTGCAAGAAGGTAAGAAACGGTTTAAAAGTTGACTACGAACCCTACAATGCAAACGGCCCTTTGAGCGGGAGCCTCTTCCTGAAAGCCAGCGACCTCGGGGTACGGAAGGTTGACGCCCTCGGATTTGACGCAATAGAGTTCGGCGGAACGGCAGCCTGGGTTTTTGAACTCATAGGGAAAGGTCTGCTAAAGCCGGAAGAGGTGGGGCTGTCGGACAAACCCGACCTTAACCCCGATTCCCTCCTGAAAAACCCCGTAGAAGTAAGCAAGAGAAACGCGGAGCTTCTCTCCGAACTTGCAGAAAAGGTGGCCTACGGAGAAGGGGAGATACCGAAGCTCCTCGGGAAGGGTAAGAGAAACGCAGCAAAGGTTTTAGATGAAATGTTCGGGGAAAGGCTGAAGCCGGGACAAAGCTTTTCGGACTGTGCCGTTTACGTTGCGCTGGGGGAAGACGGGGAAATAACGCCCACGATGTACTGGGCAATGGGGAACTTTATCCCGCTTCCCGTTCAGGGTAAGTACTGGACTTACTACAAGTTCGGCGTATTCCCCGAACCAGAAGAGCTTGCAGACAGGATACTGGAAAGTGCGGTGGGAGAGTACTGGTACGACAACGTCGGCTGGTGCAGGTTCCACAGGCGATGGATGAAGTCCCTCTCCTCGGTCGAGTGCGAGCTTGCAGAAGGGGGAGTGTGCAACCTTCCCGTCAAGTGGACGAAGTCAGTTCTCGAACTCCTTTTCCTGAGGGCTTACGGAGAAAAGGTTAATGCCGAAAGTCACGGAATGGAGCAGATCAGGAAGCTGATAAACTACGCCCTTAAGGCCGGTTACTCTCCGATATTTCCGGAGTCCGAAAGGGTAAAAGATTTAATCGCAGAGGGAGCTTCCGAGTTCGGGAGAAAGGAGTGGGCCGAGAGGTTTAAGGAAAACAGGGAAAAAGCTCTCAGGGAATACGTGAAGAGAACCCTGGACAGGTACAGCTTCTTAACGGGAACAGTCTGGAAAATCTGAACAGGAGGTGAGTTGTGAAGGTCGTATACGCAACTGAAATAAAGAAAGGGGCAGACGCCCTTATAACGGGAGTTTACGAAGGCCTTAAAGAGGTCGAAGAAAGGGAGAACCTCAAAGCCCTCAACTTCTCCGGCAAGCCCGGAGAAGTAGCAGTCCTGCCCGGGAAAGCCTTTAAAAGCGTTATATACGTAGGGCTCGGGAAGAAAAAGGACATCAGCTGCGACAGGATTAGAACTGCCGCTGCAAAGGGGATAAAGAAGGCAAAGGAAATAAAGGCAAGAAAGGTTGTATGCGAGCTTCTCGGAGTCGAAAAACTCAAAGAGAAAAGCGCAAAGGCAGTAGCCGAAGGGCTGATCATAGGAAACTACGAGTTCAACAAGTACAAAAGTGACGAAAAGTTCTCTATCGAGAAGGTAACGGTAGCAGGAGAGGAAGAGTTTGAGGAGGCATTCAAGCTCGGCAAGGTGCTCGCCGAAGCCACCAATTTTACGAGAGAAATAGTTAACGAACCGGGAAACGTCGTAACGCCCGAAAGGCTTGCAGAGATAGCAAAGGAGCTTTCCGAGGAGTACGGCTTCAAGTGCAAGGTCTTTGATGAGAAGAAGCTTGAAAAGAACGGAATGGTCGGAATACTTACAGTCGGGAAGGGGAGCAAGAACCCTCCAAGGTTCATACACATCTCCTACGCTCCGAAGAACCCGAAAGGCAAAGCCGTAATCATCGGTAAAGGCGTAACGTTTGACAGCGGCGGGATCAACATAAAGCCCGAACAGTTTATGAAAACGATGAAATCGGATAAAGCCGGAGCCTGTGCAGTCCTCGGGATAATGAAGGCCGTGGGAGAGCTGAAACCGGACATCGAAGTCCACGCCCTCATACCGACTGTGGAAAACATGCCCGACGGAAAGGCCTACAGGCCCGACGACATAATCGTCTACAGAAACGGCAAGAGCGTAGAGGTTCACTCGACGGACGCAGAGGGAAGGCTGATTCTTGCCGATGCCCTTCTATACGGCTCCGACCTTGAACCGGACTTGATGATAGACATGGCCACCCTGACGGGAGCCTGCGTCGTAGCCCTCGGCCACTACACCAGCGGTCTGTTTACGGAAGACGACAGGCTTGCAAGGGATATTGAGGAAATCTCGAAAGAAACGGGGGAAAAGGTCTGGAGATTACCCTTAGACGAAGACCTTAAGGAAGAAATAAAGGGTGCCTATGCAGACATTCAGAACGTCGGGAAAAGCCGATACGGAGGGGCTATAACTGCAGCACTGTTCCTCCAGAACTTTGTCGACAAGGAGAAGGTAAAGAGCTGGGCACACCTTGACATAGCAGGACCGGCTTTCCTCGACAAGCCGTGGAAGTACTACTCTCCAGGGGCAACCGGACAGCCGGTAAGAACGGTAGTCGAACTCCTGTTGAGAAAGAATCAAACCTGATCAAAAACTTCCGCAGTCACAACCGACCCTCCAAAGCGGTATCCCTTCTGAGGGATACCGCCCTTTAAACCCGTTCGGCCCGATTCCGCCAAAAGCACCGATCCGGAACCCATCGCCACTTTTCTTTTTTCTGACAACCAGAGTAATACAATTTTGAAAAAATTGACTACGGATTAATAATAGTGTAAGCTTTAAGGCATAAGCCAACCGGGAGGTAAGCATGAAAAAGCTCCTAACGGCCGCCATAACGCTCCTTACTGCCTCGACCTCGGCAGAAGCTCATTTCCTGCTGCTGAAGCCTCAGAACGACATCGTAAACAGCAGGGAAATCCGCCTGACAGCAAAATTCACACATCCGATGGAAGGCAGCCCCAACATGCCCTTTCGGATAGATAGAAGCGGTGCCGTAATCAACGGCAGAACGTTGCCCATTGAATGGAAAGAGAAAAAGATAGCCGCCGCACCCGGAAGTAAAGAAAAAGTTCCTATGTACATCGGAAAACTCAAAATTCACCGCCCCGGTGTTTACCAGATATTCGTTGTCCCTTCGGCTTACTTTGAACCCGCGGAACAGAAGTTCATAAGGCAGATAACAAAAGTTTACGTTGAAGCTTTCGGACTCGAGGAGGGGTGGCAAAAGCCGATCGGACTTAAAGCCGAAATCGTTCCCGTAACGAGACCTTTCGGCCTGTGGGAAGGAAACACCTTCGTCGGAAGAGTTCTCTTTAACGGAAAGCCGGCGGCAAACATCAGGGTCGAAGTGGAATACTACAACAAGGAAGGAATAAAACCTCCCAATCAGGCCTTAGTAACCCAGGTCGTTCAAACCGATGAAAACGGGTATTTCATTTACACGATACCTTGGTCGGGCTGGTGGGGCTTCTCAGCAATAGGCCGCGGCGGGAAAAAGAGGTACAGGGACGGAAAGCTATACCCCGTTGAACTCGATGCCGTTCTCTGGATAAAAGCGTATCCCAAACCCGGAGGAGTCAAATAATGCACATCTCCGAAGGCATACTCCCCGGATGGCTTCTCGCCACCGGCTGGGGATTAACAATAGCAGGAACAGCTGCAGGTTTGAAGAAAATAGACGACAGGGAAATACCCCTGGTTGCGCTTCTGTCGTCAGTCTTCTTCGTAGCTTCTTTAATTCACATTCCCGTCGGAATAACAAGCGTTCACCTTCTCACAAACGGCCTGGCCGGAATGCTCCTCGGATGGGCTGCATTTCCCGCCATGCTGGTTGCCCTCTTCCTTCAGGCCGTCCTCTTCCAGTTTGGAGGATTAACCGTCCTCGGAGTTAACACGTTTAACATGGCCTTCCCCGGAGTTATCGCATATTACCTGACGAGAAAAATAACGTTAAAACACCCTTCTCTGGCCGGGATAATCGGAGCGGCCGTCGGCGTTTTCGGAGGAGCATTACTCTTATCCTCGGAACTGTGGCTGTCCGGATCATCCTTCAAAACAACGGCAAAACTGGCTTTTCTGGCACACATACCCGTCGCCGTAACAGAAGCAGTAATTTACGCCTTTATCTTCAACTTCCTAAAAAGAGTTCTTCCGGAAGTGCTGGAGGTCAAAGATGGTTAGAACTTCCCTTTTAATCTTCCTTTTCCTGCTTCTGCTGCTTCAGAACTCATTCGCTCACAAAATCTCGGCCTTCGTCGATACCGAAGGCAACAAGACCCGCCTGATGGCCTACTTCAGCGACGGAACTCCCGCAAAGTCGGCAAAGGTAAAGATTTACGATGCTTTCGGGAAGCTCGTAAAAACGGGAAAAACTGATCAAAACGGAGAGTTCACCTTCACCCTGAAAAAACCCGGAAAATACAGAGCGGTAGTAACGGCAGAACTCGGACACAGAGCTTCAACCACCTTTTCTACAGAAAAACCGGGAAACCCCAACCCCGCCCGCAAAGAACAGACCCGAACAGAGGAAAACGGCTCAAGAATTTCATATAAAGACGTCTTTGGGGGAATAGGCTGGATACTGGGAATCTTCGGAGCCTCTTCACTGATATACTGCAGGAGGCGAAGTGGAAGCGGTTCTTTCAAAGAGTAAAAATATCCTGTCAGACCTCGATCCGAGAGTAAAGTGGATAGTTTTTATTCTCTATTCCGTTCCGATCGCTCTCTCGATCGAATGGAATCAGCTTCTCTGCTTTTCTCCTCTCCCGGCAGCATCATCTATTATCTGGATGAAAGAGTGGAAAAATGTTTTGCCCGTTCTCCTTCCGGCAAACGGCTTTCTGGCTTTCGTATCGGCAACTGTGGCCTTCTCCGACCCCGACCTTGCCCTATTCTTAATCCTAAAGTCAAACCTCCTCATCCTGCTGACTCTGTCCCTGCTTGCCTCTTCCTCCATCTTTGAAATCCTTCACGCCCTTCACCACCTCGGACTACCCAATAAGCTCCTTCAACTCCTTTTCTTTTCCTACCGCTACATTCATACGCTTAAAGAACAGCTCGACATCACGCTTAAATCGGCAAAAGCAAGAGGATTTTCCCCGGCGACGAACATGAAAACTTACAAGACTTACGCTTACCTGCTGACAAACCTTCTCGTGAGAAGTTACATACGCTCAGAAAACATCTTCAAAGCCATGAAAGCGCGGGGCTACAGGGGAGAAGTCCCCGTATTCAGACACTTTAAAATGAAAACAGAAGACCGGCTGTTCCTCGGTTTCGCAATAATGCTCTGGATAGGTGGAATATGGCTTTTCTGGCTGTAAGGAACTTAACGGTAAAAAGGGAAGGCAGAACCGTTCTTTCAGAACTGAACTTCAAGGTGGATAGGGGAGAAAAGATTTTAATAGTCGGAGAGAACGGAGCGGGGAAAACCACATTTCTGGAAACACTTCTGGGCTTCGTAAAAGCAGCAACGGGAGAAATTCTGTTTAAGGGAAAGGCTCTAAAGGAGGAAGAAGATTTTCGGGAAGCGAGGAAGAAAATAGGTTACGTCTTCCAGAACCCGGACGACCAGCTCTTTTCACCGACGGTAGAAGAGGAGCTGGCGTTTGCCCCCCTCGTCCTCGGGTTTGAAAGGGAAAAAGTCAAAAGATTGGTGGAAAAGTATCTTAAGCTATTCGGACTCGAGAAGCTGAGAAACAAACCGATTTTCAAACTCTCGGGCGGAGAAAAAAGGCTGGTTTCAATAGCCTGCGTCCTTACCCAGGAACCCGAACTCCTCCTGCTGGACGAACCGACAACGGGGCTGGACAGGGAAAACTTTAAAAAGGTTACAGAAATCCTCCGGTCGGTGGACTGTTCGGTCATCACCGTTACACACGATACGAAGTTGATAGAAACGCTTAACTGGAAAATCTACAAGCTGGAAAAGGGACGCCTCCGGCCGGCGGCGCACTCCCTTTCGAGAAAGTGAACCGCTCAGCCCTAAACGCCCGACCTGCTTTTTCCCTTCTCCGGGTAGAGGGCAATCTCGAATACCGGCTCGACCCTGTCAACGAAGATGAGTTTAACCTTCTTCTTCGCTTCTTCGGGAAGCTCCTCCATAACTTCCTGCCTGTTCTTCTCTGGAAGGATTACCTGCTTCGCACCGTAGCGGAGGGCAGCCAGTATCTTCTCCTTCAGCCCACCGACGGGAAGGACTTTACCGCCGAGGGTAATCTCTCCGGTCATGGCAACTTCTTTCCTCACCTTTCTCCCCGTAAGGGCGGAGAGCATTGCAGTAGCAATCGTTATGCCGGCAGAAGGACCGTCCTTCGGTATAGCCCCTGCGGGAACGTGAACGTGAATGTCAATCTTTGAAAAGTCCCGCTTGATTTTATATTTGGAAGCATTTGCCTTTATGAAGCCGAGGGCTGCTTGAGCAGACTCCTTCATCACTTCACCGAGCCTTCCCGTCAGAATCAGCCTACCGCTTCCCTTCGTTACCACAACTTCAATGAAGAGGACGTCTCCTCCCACGGGAGTCCAGGCAAGCCCCGTTGCAACGCCGACCTCATCCTCTCCGAGCTCAAGCTCGGGGATGAACTTGGGAGCGCCCAGTATCTTTTCCACCATTTTCTTCGTAATCCTGTACTTCTTCTCCTTCCCTTCGCTGATCCAGAGGGCAACCTTTCGGCATATGGCGGCTATGCGCCTGTCAAGGTTCCTTACCCCCGCTTCCTTCGTGTAGTGCCTTATGATGTGAAGGAGGGCTGAGTCGGTGAACTCGATATCCTTTTCGGTAAGAGCGTGGTTCTTCATCTGCTTCGGAACAATGTACCTCTTGGCTATTTGGAGCTTTTCAAGCTCCGTGTAGCCCGGAATGTTCAGGACTTCAAGCCTGTCGTATAGGGGTTCCGGAATCGTATGCGGCGTGTTTGCCGTTGCTATGAAGAGAACTTCGGAAAGGTCAAAGGGGTGATTTATGTAGTTGTCAACAAACTCCCTGTTTTGTTCGGGGTCGAGGACTTCAAGAAGGGCTGCGGAAGGATCGCCCCTAAAGTCAGAGGACATCTTGTCTATCTCATCAAGGAGTATAACCGGGTTCTTTGTCCCCGCCTTCCTGATGGCCTGAATGATTTTGCCGGGCATTGCCCCGACGTAAGTTCTCCTGTGTCCCCTTATCTCAGCCTCGTCCCTGACGCCTCCCAGCGAAATCCTGACGAACTTTCTGCCCAAAGCCTTCGCAATTGAGCGGGCAAGTGAAGTCTTACCAACGCCCGGAGGGCCGACAAAGCAGATGGTAGGCTGCTTTACTTCCTTTACCTTCTTCTTCCTCTTCTTTATAAGCGCCTTTACAGCAAGGTACTCAAGAATCCTGTCTTTTACCTTTTCAAGGTCGTAGTGATCCTCATCGAGTATCTGCCTTGCCCTTTCTATGTCAAGCCTGTCGCGGGTTCTTTTAGACCAGGGAAGCTCTATCATCCATTCAAGCCAGGTTCTCAGAACCGCCGCCTCTGCCGACTCGGGATGCATCTTCTCAAGGCGGGAAATCTCTTTCAAGACCGACTCTTCAACTTCAGGAGGCATCTTCGCTTTTTTTACCTTCTCCCTGTACTCCTCTATCTCTTTGGACTTCTCCTCCTCTTCACCAAGCTCCTTCCTTATCGCCCTGAGCTGCTGGCGGAGAAAGTACTCCTTCTGTTCTTTCTCCATAGACTCGCGGGCTTTTGTCCTTATCAGCTCCTGTATCTCGAGGACTTTTATCTCGTGCTCGAGCTTCTCGCTTATCTTTTTAAGCCTATCTATCGGGTTTACCGTGGAAAGAAGCTCAATGGCCTCTTCGGTCGAAAGGTCAAGCTGTCCGGCCAGAAGGTCTGCAAGCCTTCCGGGATCCTCAATGGAGCGGAGAATGGCAACCATATCGGGCGGAATCTGCTTCCCGAGGGCAACAACCCTCTCAAGCTGATCCTTTACGAGCTTTAAGAGGGCTTCCTCTTCAATAGTCTGAGGGCGGTATTCCGGCTCGGGCAGGTGTTCTACTACAGCCCTGTAATGTTCTCCCTCTATCTTAAGCTCCTTAATCCTTCCCCTTCCCAGTCCCTGGACGAGTATCTTCACCCGCCCGTCGCCCATCTTCATTGCCTTCAGGATAACGGCAACAGTTCCGAAGTCGTAGAGGTCTTCCCTCTTAGGCTCTTCAATGTCCTTATCCTTCTGGGTCGCCAGGAATATGAGCTTGTGCTCCCTCAAAGCGTCTTCAACGGCATTCAGGGAAAAAGGCCTCCCGACAAACAGGGGCGCAATCATCATGGGGAAGACGACAACGTCCCTGAGGGGAAGGAGGGGAAGCTCTTCGGGAAACTTCGGTTCTCCCATAACCTCATTCTGCAAAATTTCAGCCATTCTCTCTCTCCTCTCTTACTCTCGATTTGATGATTTCAAGGAACGGTTCCCTCAAGTCTTCCCTCATAAGAGCAAAGTCAACGGTAGCTTCCAGAAATCCGAGCTTGCTTCCCGTGTCGTAACGCTTACCTTCCATTATCGTAGCATAAATGGCCTCCCTTTTAGACAGGCCTGCAAGGGCATCGGTAAGCTGAATCTCCTCTCCCTTTCCGGGAGGAGTCTTTTTGAGAACTTCAAATATCCCAGGTGTGAGTATGTACCTTCCGGAAATTGCAAGGTTTGAAGGGGCTTCTTCTACGGAAGGCTTTTCAACAAGCTCGTCCACTTTAAAAACTCCCGGCTCTATCTCCTTTCCTCCCACAATTCCGTACTTCGAAACTTCCTCCCTCTTTACCTCCTGAACACCGATAACGCTGCACCTGTATCTGTTGTAAACCTCGATAAGCTGACCGATAGCCGGAGGATTCGAAACCATCACGTCATCTCCCAAGAGGACGGCAAAGGGCTCGTTTCCGACAACCGGTTCGGCCGTCAAAACCGCATGTCCGAGCCCTTTAGGTTCTTTCTGTCTTATGTATATAAAGTCGGCAATGTCCGGAATGTGCTTCACTATGTTCAGAAGCTCTTCTTTCCCCTTTTCCTCCAAAGCCCTCTCAAGTTCAAGGTTCCTGTCAAAGTGATCCTCAATTGCCCTTTTGTGCCTTCCCGTTACAAACACTATCTGCTCGATCCCCGCAGCAACAGCCTCCTCAACTATGTACTGAATAACCGGCTTATCGACCAGCGGAAGCATTTCCTTGGGCTGTGCCTTCGTAGCAGGCAAGAACCTTGTTCCGAGTCCGGCAACGGGAATTACGGCTTTCCTGATCCTCCTATCCATCAAATCCCCCTAAACTTCCCACTGAAATCTCCTGGCAAATATACACTTGAGGTATCTCGACTCCGGTATCTGAAGGACAAAGGGATGATCCTTTGCCTGGTAGGTGGTGTAGAGAACCCTGAGCGGAGTCCTCGTGTCGTATGCGGCAGACAGAAGTATCTCCTCAAGGATGGGAGGCGTTATGTGGTGAGAGCAGGAACAGACCACTATGCTTCCTCCCGGCTTAAGCATTTTAAGCCCTCTCAGGAAAAGCTCCTTGTAGCCCCTCTTTGCCTGTTCAACAACCGTTTTACTCTTTGCAAAAGCCGGCGGGTCTATAACTATCGAGTCAAACTTTTCACCCGAGAGCTGCATTTCCTTAAGCACTTTGAAGGCATCTCCCTTTACAAACCTGAACCTGTCGGCAACTCCGTTAAGCTCGGCGTTCTCCTTCGCAAGGTCTAAAGCAAGCTGGGAGCTGTCAACGGCAACGATTTCTCCCGCCTTACCCAGAACTGCAGCATGTATCCCGAATCCGCCGAGGTGGCAGAAGGCATCAAGCACCCTATCCCCTTCCCTTACAAACTCCCTGGCAAAGAGCAGCTTGTTCTCCCTCTGATCCAGGAAGTATCCGGTCTTCTGACCCCCGACAATCTGAACGGTAAACCTTATGCCGTTTTCCGTAATAACGACCCTTTCCGGAACATCTCCGTAAAGGGTCTGTTCTACTAAGGGCAGACCTTCCAGTTCCCTTGTTTGAACTGTTGACTTCTCGTATATCCCTTTAGGCTTAACGACATCGACGAGCGCCCTTACTACTTTCTCTTTAAGGATTTCCATCCCCAAAGTCGTAACCTGAACGACCAGGTAACCGCTGTAGTAATCGACTATCAGCCCGGGAAGGAAGTCGGCCTCGGAGTGAATCAGCCTGAAGCCGGTTGTATCGGGCGGGACAACGGACTTCCTGTATTCGTAAGCCTCCCCAATTCTCCTCCTAAAGAAGTCGTAATCAAGCTCCTCATCTTTCTTAAAGGTTAGAATTCGGACGGCTATGTAGCTGTCCGGGTTTATGTAACCCTTTGCAAGGAAAGCTCCCCTGTAGTCCCTGACTACACAAAGTTCCCCGGGCTTGGGCTTTCTGGAAAAAGAAAGAATGTCGTTTTTGTAAACCCAAGGGTGGAAACCCCTTATCCTCTTTTCCCTTCCCCTCTTTATCGAAACCTGAAGCATCTCTACCCCTTTAAAAGAGCTTTCGGAACAAAACTGAAGAAGCTTTTGATTCCTTCAAAGTAGGAAATTTCCCCGGAAAGCAGTTTTGCCGTAAGTTCGGCAATACCAGCCGACTTTTCTATCACAGAGAAATTTAAACCCTTAAGCGGGAAAAAGAGCTTTCCGACTATCCTTGCCCAGAAGAACTCTCTGCCGAAGTCCCTGTCTATAAGCTCCTTATACAGCGACAGGAGGGCAAAGTTTCCTTTTTCAAAGCTTTTCTTCACTACTTCAGCACCGTAGATACCGCTTTTTACGGCGTAATAGATTCCCTCCCCCGTAAGGGGGTCAACAAGTCCTCCGGCATCACCCAGGAAGATTAAAGATTCCCTGCAAACGTCGTTCCTGCGCCTGCCGCAGGGGATGGGAAATCCCCCTTTATGGAGAACTTCCCCTTTAACCCCGTGCTTTCGGTTGAACTTTTCAAGGACTTCCTTAAGTGTCCTTATTTTTCTTCTATCTTTAAACTCTCCGAGCCCCGCAGTTACAAAATCGCCCTTCGGAAACAGCCAGTAGTAGCCCCAGCTAAATCCGGAGAAATCGACAACAATCTCTTCTCCTCTGGAGTTTTTTACGTCCGCTTCATAGGTGAAACCTACATCCCGATTCACTTTCAGCTGAGCGGCAATCCTGCTGTTAACCCCGTCCGCCGCAACGAGAACTCTCGTAAGGTAACTTCCCTTCTCCGTCCTTACCCTCCAAAGCTCTCCCTCCCTTTCAACAGAAACGACTCCCTCTCCTTCGTGAACATCGGCCGATAGGGAACGGAAAAGGAGATTATCAAGTTCCGTCCTGTCGGTCAGGTAGGTAAGAACCTCTCCGGAGTCAATCTCGACTCTCCTTGTATCGTTAAACAGTAAAAACCGCCTCGTTCTGACCCTTACCGCCGAATCGACTTCGGGAAACAGCGATTTCAAAAGCCTGTAAGCTTTGGGAGTAAGGCCTCCGGCACAGAGTTTTTTTCTCGGGAACTCTGATTTCTCAAGGGCAAGGACTTTCAGTCCGAAACCTTCAACGGACTTGAGGAAAGAAGCTCCGGCGGGGCCGACACCCGAAACTATAACGTCGTATACCATCTCCTCCTATCAATCCCCCAGCGTTTAATGTTAATGTTATCTCTATTACCTTCCCCTGTAGTCCGAAATAAGCTTCTCAAACTCCCTGAATAAATACCTTGAATCATGAGGACCGGGGGAACTTTCCGGGTGGTACTGAACGGTAAATAGAGGCTTCGTTTTGTGTTTTAAGCCCTCAACAGTTCCGTCGTTGAGGGAATAGTGGGTTACCTCGAGATCGTCGGGTAAAGTTGACTCATCAACGGCAAAACCGTGGTTTTGAGCAGTTATCTCTACCCTTCCCGTTTTCTTGTTCATTACGGGCTGGTTCGCACCCCTGTGCCCGAACTTCAGCTTATAGGTGGAAGCTCCCATGGCAAGGGCGGTAAGCTGATGGCCGAGGCATATACCGAATATGGGCTTTCTGAAGGTTGCTATTAAGTACCTGATGCTTTCTATAGCATAAGTTACGGCCGCAGGATCTCCGGGACCGCAGGACAGGAATATACCGTCCGGGTTAAGCTTTAACACGTCCTCAGGAGGGGTGTGGGCGGGAACAACTATCGGTTTTATACCGACGTCAACCAGATTCCTCAGAATGTTGTACCTTATGCCGAAGTCCAGAACCACAACGGAATACTTAAAATCCTTTCTCCTCGGGTAGCCTTCCCCGGGCTTCCACGTTCCGAAATCCCACTCGTAAGGTTCCTTACACGTAACTTCATCAACGAGGTTAAGCCCCTCCATCTTCGGAATGGAGCGGGCTTTAGATATCAGGCTGTCGGGATCAAGGTCAACAGTGGAAATAACGCCCCTCATAGTTCCGGCACTTCTCAGCCTCTTTGTAAGCTCCCTCGTATCTACCTCGCATATCCCGACAACGCCGTACTCTTTCAAGTAGTCTTCAAAGGACTTCTCGGCCCTCCAGTTGGAGTAAATTTCCGAAATCTCTTTAACCACAAAACCTTCAGCTTTCGGTCCGTCAGACTCGACGTCCTCCGAGTTTGCCCCTACATTTCCTATCAGCGGACAGGTCATCGTGACTATCTGTCCTTTAAAGGAAGGGTCTGTAATAATTTCCTGATAACCGGTCATTGAAGTGGTAAAGACTACTTCCCCGTAGGTTTCCCCTTCTGCTCCGAAACTGTATCCTTCGTAGTAAGTCCCGTCTTCGAGGGCAAGGATTGCCGGCTTCCTGTTAAGCATTACCACCTCTGTCGGTATAAAATTGGGATAAATTATAGCAGGAACAGCCTTTTCTGACCCGGAGGCGTTATGAAGAAGCTAATCCTTACCATCCTTGTTATCCCGATAGTCTTCTTCGGATGCAGAAGTGGGAGCAAGAAACCTCTGATAACGACATCCCTGCCGGTCTGGAAGTCTGTCGCCGAGTACATAGGAGGAAGGGACTTCAGGTACTACTCCGTCTTAAAGGGCGGCATCTCCCCCCACGGCTATGAGCCCAAGCCCTCCGACGTAAAGGAGCTAAAGGAGGCCTCCTTGGTAATCGTCCACGGTCTCGGCCTCGACGACTGGGCAGTCAGGGGAATTAAAAAAGATAAAGTTCTCAACCTCGGAGAGCTGTTTGCACAGAAGTACCCTCAGGTCAGAGAACCCGGGTATCACCTCTGGATGAACCCTGTCCTCATGGAAGAAGTTTATTTTGAAGTTGCAGACAGACTTACTTCCTTTTACCCGAAGAGGGAAACCTACTACAAAAAGAGAGCCGACGACTATGCGGCCATGATCGACCAGATCTTAAAAAGATCCACCAGGTGCCTCAAAGGAGCTAAAGAAAAAGCCGTAGTCATTTACCACCCCGTATGGAAACCGCTCCTCGAAACGCTGGGAATTAAGGTTATAGAAATAGCAAGAACTCCCGAAGAAAGGGTAACGGCAGAACGGTTAAAAACAACCATCGAAAAGGCCAAGAAGCTGGGAGCGAGAGTCGTCATATCCGAAATATTTGCCGACAGGAAAGTACCGGAAGAGGTAGCCAGAGCAATAGGCGGGAAAGTCCTGATTCTCAACCCTCTACCCGAAAAAGACTACGTTGTTGCCCTTTCTAACTGGAACGAAAAAATCTGCAAGGCTTTAAAGGAGGAATAGAAAGTGATTTTGATGATAGACAACTATGACTCCTTTACCTACAACGTCGTCCAGTACTTCGGCAAGCTGGGCGCCGAAATTGAGGTTTACAGGAACGACAAGATAACGGTTGAGGAGATTGAGGAAAAGAAGCCGGAAGCCCTCGTAATTTCACCGGGGCCCTGCACGCCGAGAGAAGCAGGAGTTTCTGTCGAGGCCATAAAGCACTTTGCCGGTAAAGTTCCCATACTGGGCATCTGTCTGGGGCACCAATCCATAGGTTTTGCATTCGGAGCCAAGATAGTCAGGGCAAAGAAGTTAATGCACGGAAAGGCATCAAACATCATCCACGACGGCAAATTTCTCTTTGAAGGAATGAAGAACCCCTTCTCTGCAATAAGGTATCACTCCCTCATAATTGAAAGGGATAGCCTACCGGAGTGCTTTGAAGTTACAGCAGAGAGCGAGGATGACAGGGAAATAATGGGAATAAGGCACAAGGAATACCCCATTTACGGCGTTCAGTTTCATCCGGAGTCGATTTTAACAGAAGACGGAATAAAGATAATCGAAAACTTCCTGAAATTGATCTGACAGATAACAATGAAAAAGTTGCTTATCGTAACAGGTGAACTTTCGGGCTCAATTTACGGAGAAAAACTTGCAGGAGAACTTTCCCCGCATCTCAAAATTTACGGAGTCTTCTGCAGGGACGTTAAGGGAGTAAAAAGAATTTACGATTCGAAGAAAATTGCCGTTTTTGGCCTATTCGAGGTTTTAAAAAAACTTCCGGAAATCGCAAGAGCAAAGAGGAGAATCGGCGAATTTTTAAGTAAGGAAAAGCCGGACGCAGTTCTTCTTATAGACTTTCCGGGATTCAACCTGCAAATTGCCCGGGAAGCAAAGAAAAGAGGTATAAAGGTCTTTTACTTTATCCCCCCGAAGCTCTGGGCGTGGGGGGAGCGGAGAATCAACAAGATAAAGTCGGTCGTTGACAAGCTGTTCGTTATATTCCCCTTTGAGGTCGAATTCTACAGGGAAAGGGGCGTAGAGGCGGTCTATGTCGGAAACCCACTTGTAGATCTGGTAAAGCCGTCCTCGGAAAGGGAGGAGTTCTTCAGCAGATGGGGATTTTCCGTAGAAAAACCGTTAATTGCCCTAATGCCGGGAAGCAGGAAGTCAGAAGTGGAGAAGCTTTTTCCCCTAATGAAAGAAGTTGTAGAGAGGCTTTTCCCGAACTTCCAGTTCGGCCTTGCGGTGGCATCCTCGATAGGCGAAAGGTGGTTTAAAAAGGAAGGAGGAAACGGAAGAATAAGACTTATCCCGGAAGAGGAAAGGTATGACCTGCTTTACTACGCGACTTCCGGAATCATTGCTTCCGGGACGGCAAGCCTTGAAGCAGCCCTTGCTGGCCTTCCTCACGTCGTCGTTTATAAGGTTAACCCTCTTACATTTTACATTGCAAAGAAGGTCGTAAGGCTTTCCCGCATCTCCCTCCCGAACATCATTGCCGGGGATGAAGTAGTCCCGGAACTCCTTCAGGGGGAGGCGAATGCTGAAAGGGTTGTTGAAGCTCTGGAAGCTCTTTTGTTCAAAAAGGAAAAGCTGAGAAAGGAGCTGAATGAAAAGGTAAAGAGCAAGTTAGAAGGAGGCGCCGTTAGGAAGCTCTCCGAGGAAATCTTGAAAGAACTGGAGGCTTAAATTGGAGTTATTCGCCGTTTCACAGCCCGGCATAGAAGAAGTCACCGCCGAAGAGCTGAAGGAGTTGGGGATAAAGGGAAGAGTCGTTCCGGGAGGAGTAGAGTTTTCGGGAGGGCTTGAAGAACTATACAGGTGTAATCTCTGGCTTAGAACGGCAACGAGAGTTCTCGTCAGGTTCTGCCAGTTCAAGGCCAAGCACTTTGCAGAACTGGTAAGGAAAGCGAAAAGGTGTAAGTGGGAAAATTTCTTAAAGCCAGAAATTTCGATAAGAATAAGGGTTACTTCAAGAAGATCAAAGCTTTACCACACAAAGGCAATCGAAGAAAGAATCCTGAGAAGCATAGAGGAAGCCGTCGGTTTTTCCCCGAAGCTATCCCGATTTGAAGATGAAGGAACGTCAATTGTCGTCAGGTTTGAAAGGGATATCTGCACTATCAGCATCAATTCATCGGGCCCTCCTTTATATAAAAGGGGATACAGGGTGGCG
The DNA here is from genome assembly GCA_027063785.1 of Desulfurobacteriaceae bacterium. Taxonomy (GTDB): domain Bacteria; phylum Aquificota; class Aquificia; order Desulfurobacteriales; family Desulfurobacteriaceae; genus JAMORC01. The sequence continues at coordinate 83,443 of JAMORC010000015.1, read as the reverse complement.
GAGACGGAAGCTCCTCTAAGGGAAAACCTGGCTGCCGCAATGATTTTACTTTCGGGCTGGAAAGGTGAAGTTCCCCTTATCGACCCGTTCTGCGGCTCGGGGACCATTCCGATAGAAGCGGCACTTTTAGCGGCCAACATACCTCCCGGCAGGAAGAGAACGTTTGCCTTTATGGAGTGGAAAAATTTCGATGAGGAACTTTTCAGACGGATCCTCTCAGAAATTAAAGAAAGAAGCGTAAAGTCGCCCATACTCGGTTTCGACATTGAAGAAAAAGCCGTAAAGGCTTCAGCAGAAAACGCCAAAGCAGCAGGCGTTTTGAACCTAGTAAAGTTTGAAAACCTTTCTTTTCCCTCCCTCTCCTTTAAGGAAGGAGTCGTGATAACCAACCCCCCTTACGGGAAAAGGCTGTCCGTAAGAAACGTAAAGGAAATTTACCGGAGGCTGGGAGAGTGGGTAGAAAGTCAATTTTCATCGTACAAGCTTCTTTTTCTCTCGCCTTCAGAAAGTCTTGCTAAGGAAACAGGGTTAAACGTAAGGAAAATAACCCACTTCTCAAACGGAGGAATAACCGTTGGCCTTTACAGGGCAGACAGGTGAAAAGCTGAAGCTCAAAGAACTGATAGCTATGGGAGTGGGAGGAATGATAGGAGGGGGAATATTCTCCGTCCTCGGCCTATCGGTGGGATTTGCCGGAAATATGGCTCCCCTTTCATTCTTAATAGACATGCTTATAGCCCTTTTCGCCGGATACCACTACGTAAAGCTTGCCCTTACCTTTAGAGACGACGGTGCCAGCTACACTTACCTGCGCAGGGCTTTTCCCGAAAAGCCCTACATTGCAGGAATTGAAGGCTGGACTGTTATAGTGGGTTACATAGGAACCCTTGCTCTGTATTCCTTTACTTTCGGCGCTTACGGAGCGGACCTCATAGGATTTCCCGGTTCTCAGGCCGTTAGAGTTCTGCTTTCGGCAGGTGTTCTCCTGTTTTTCCTGTTTGTAAACCTGAAGGGGGTCAAGTCCTCCGGACTGACCGAAGATTTAATTGTTTACTCAAAAATCGCAATTCTTCTCCTATTCGGACTTATAGGACTCTCACAGGTAGATACGGAAAAACTCATTCCTTCTTTTGACAGGGGAATTCACTCCGTTTTCCTCGGAGCCGCCGTTATATTCGTTGCATACGAAGGTTTCCAGCTTATCACCAATGCCGTCCTGGAAACAGAAGATCCCGACAAGAACATACCGGCGGGAATATACGGCTCAATAGTAATAACGGGAATCATCTACCTTCTACTGGCAGTAGTTGCGGTCGGTACCTTGACCTTCGAAGAGCTGATGTCGGCAAAAGAATACGCTTTAGCAGTCGTTGCAGAACCGATACTCGGAAAGTGGGGAAGAATCCTAATAGGAGTGGGAGCGCTTCTTGCAACGAGTTCTGCTATTAACTCCACGCTCTTCGGAGCTTCCCGCATGATGGCCGAAATGGCAAAAGAAGGAATGATGCCCAAACCTTTCATGAAAAGGGACAGGAAGGGAATTCCCTACGTTTCCCTCTGGAGCCTCTCTTTATTCTCCCTGGCTTTTACGCTTTTTGGAACCCTTTCGATAATTGCCGAATTTTCAAGCCTGACCTTCCTTCTGGTATCAATCGGCGTGTCGCTGGCAAATCTAAAGCTGATAAATACAACCGGAGCCAACAAGAACATTGCTCTAACAGGACTTTTTTTAATGTCAATCACCACCCTAACAATCGTAATATACTTGACTGCCACCAATCCGGAAGAGATCGCCTCCATACTGATTCTGTACCTGACGGTGGGAATCTCGGCTTTCCTATACATACGCAGGAATTTGACAGGAGAAAAAACCAATCTACATTAGAGAGCGAATCAACGTTCGGGAGGCATCATGCTGGAAAGAATCCAGGAACTCAGAACAGAAGTGACAAAACTAAAAGAAAAATACTCCGAAATAAGGGGGTATTTTTGACATAGCCGAAATGGAAAGAAGGCTTTCAGAAATCGAAGGAGAAATGTCGTCTCCGGATTTCTGGAACGACCAAAAAAGAGCTCAATCTCTTTCTGTTGAAAGGAACAGGATCGAAAGTGAACTCGAAGAGTTCAGAAAGATAGAAGAAAGCCTGGAAGACGCCGAAACTCTGCTTGAGATGGCGGAGGAAGAAGGAGAAAAGGATCTTATAGAAGAAGCAGAAAAACTGCTTAAGGAAACGGCCAGGAAGTTGGACTCACTGGAAGTCAAAAGCGTCCTTTCCGGAGAGTTTGATAAAAACAACGCCATCGTGACCATCCACGCAGGAGCCGGCGGAACGGAATCCTGCGACTGGGCAGAAATGCTTATGAGGATGTATATCCGGTGGGCAGAGAGAAAGGGGTTTGAGATAGAAATTCTTGACCTTCAGGAAAACGAAGAAGCCGGCATAAAAAGCGCAACTCTTCTCATAAAAGGGCCGTATGCTTTCGGCTACCTGAGGGCAGAACACGGAACTCACAGGCTTGTCAGAATTTCTCCCTTTGACTCAAACGCCAGAAGGCATACCTCATTCTGCGGTGTTATTGTCGTTCCCGAAATCGACGAGGAGATAGACATCGAAATAAAAGAAGAAGATATAAGAATTGACACCTTCAGGGCTTCCGGTGCCGGGGGACAGCACGTAAACAAAACCGACTCGGCAGTCAGGATAACCCACATACCGACCGGAATAGTGGTAACCTGCCAGAGTGAAAGATCTCAAATCCAGAACAGGCAAAGGGCAATGAAGATACTTAAAGCCCGCCTCTACGAACTCGAAAGGCAGAAAAGGGAAGAGAAAATTGCCGAAGCCAGGGGAGAACACAAGAGCATTGCCTGGGGCAACCAGATAAGATCCTACGTCTTTCACCCTTACCAAATGGTAAAGGATCACAGAACGGGAGAGGAAACATCAAACGTTAACGCAGTTATGGACGGGGAAATAGACAACTTCATAGAAGCCTACTTAAAACAGAAGGCAAGGTCAAAAGCGTGACTTCCTCCCCCGACTAAAGTCGGGGCTTCCCGCTTCATCGTGGGATAAACCCCACTCCACGGGCGTTACTTCCCCGCAGTCCACGGGTAGGGTTTTTAGGAGTTTTCCTTCTCCTTTAAGCTTCTCTATCGCTATCCTCAGTATGTTCCTCGCTGAATTAACGTCTCTGTCTATCTCTTTACCGCAACTCTGACACTTAAAGGTTCTCTCCGATAGGGAAACTCTCTGTCTATGCCCACAAAAGGAGCAGGTTTGGGTAGTAGGTTCGTATCTATCTACAAAGACCACAGGAATAAGGGTCGCAAGGGTTCTCAGCCTTGCAGTTATTCCCCCTATTCCCGTGTTTTGTATCTGTTTACCGAAATATCCCTCTTTCCAGCTCTTGATGTTGTCGTTCTGAACTACTATGAGAGAGAATCTTTTGAGGTAGCTTACTGCTTTATTGAGGGTGTCTTTTCGCTTGTTGTTGATGTATTCCCACTCTCTCCTAATTAGCTGTTTTATCTTCCAGTAGTTCTTACTCCCTTTCTTCTTTCGGGATAAGGATTTTTGAAGTCTTATGAGTCTTTTTGTTTCAGGTATATACCAGCTAAACTTTTCTCCGTTTGATAGAGTTAGCTGGTGCTTTACTCCTAAGTCTATACCTATCGGCTCTTTTAATCGCCTTTCTCTGATTTCCTTTAAAACTTCTTCCTTCGGAAGGTAGCAGACTACGTGCAGGTAATATCCGGAGGGTTTCTTTATAAGGTGTGCTTCTGCAAGTTCTGCGTTTTTTGGTATCTGGTGGAGTCCTAAGATTCTAAACTTTTTCTTTATTCCCTGTATTTTTACTCTATTCCTATCCCCAGAAATCTTGTAGGTTATCCCATACTGTTTTAACGGTATGCTCCTTACTTCGCTTTTAAATGAGAGCTTCCCTACCTTGATTCCTTTCTCCTTTGCTCTTTTGAGGGAGAGAAGATTTCCCTTTATCCTTTCTACTATTCCTTGCCTCATCTGGGAGAAGAGTTGTTTTATTTCTCTCCTTTTAAACCCCTCTGGTGTTTTGATTTCTACTTCTTTGAGTTTCCAAGTATCTCTGTTCAACCTGTTTTCTACATCTGCAATTATGTAGTTGTATAGCCACTTTGCCTCAAGGAATAATCTGCCTAATACTTCTCTGTCTTTTTCTGATAGATTCTGGAGCTTGAGCTGATAAACTCGGGGAACCTGAGTTTTTCTCTTTTCCCTCGTCTGCTTTAAGGTGTTTCTTGTCTTTTCAGCTTTAACCCGTCCCATAGTTTACAATCTATCACGACAGTTGTTGAGTGCAACGGCTTACGCCGTGTGCCGAATCTCTCCTTTGAAAAGGAGAGCGTTAGCACGCAAATTTTTCGTAAAGTAGGGAATTTTGCTATAATGACTGCCGGGATACAGCTGTTTCCCAACAGTTTGTTGCAAGTTTGCAAAACAAGGCGGCTGGTGCACAAAGGATATCTTGACACGGGTTTGACAGTAATGTTAAATTTTCTCGTGAGTGAACAGCTTTAACAAGATTCGAGCAAAACTCTAAAAACTTTAGATGGGGAGGTCCCAAGATGAGGAAAGCACTGAAGGCAGTGACCTTAATGGGTCTCGCAGCAGCACTTATAGTACCTGCTGCACCGAGCGCAAAAGCTGCCGACATGGAAATGGGCAGCACTAAAGTGACCATCGGCGGTCAGTTGAGGGAAAGGCTTGAGTGGGAGGCTTCCGAGCCTGGAAGTGGAAATGGAAAAGAGGCTCAAGTTGGTTACAGAGCCAGACTGAAAATCAAAGCCGAGCTTACTGATGGTGTAACTGCTGTGTTTGCTCCACAGGCTACTGGAGAATGGGGTGAAAACGGACAAGGTCTTGGTTTAGGTGAGAAAGACAACGTAGGAATGCACGAAGCTTACATGCTTCTTTCCAACCCATTCGGAATCAGCAACGTAATCGTTAAGCTCGGTCGTCAGGAAGTTAACCTCGGAAACCAGAGGCTTGTAGGTGCCGTCGACTGGTCTATGCCGGGTAGGAGCCTTGACGGTATCTTAATTGGATACGTAGCTGGAGATTACGGACTTGCTGGATTCTTCTACGGAAAGCTTAGCGATGGAAGTATGTCTCCTAAGCTTTATAAAAAAGTTTATGACATCAACAAGGATGGCACTCTCGACAATATCGAAGTAGATCCTCACAACATAGAACTTTTCGTAGCTACATGGCAAGGTAAGTTCAAGCCATTTGGAATAGGTGGAACATACGAAATAACCGACATTTATGTTAACCCGCAAACGGCAACTATTACTGCTATAGATCCGACAAAAGACCCTGATATAACCAATCCTACCATTGGAACCCGAAAGGAAGATATAAACATAAACACCCTTTATGTCCGTGTTACTCCCGTATTCGATACAGATTTTGCAAAAATAAAACTCAATCTTGAAGGAGCTATCCAGTCAGGAAATGCTGATTTTGAAGATGTAGAAGACGGGGGATATGACTTTAAAGGTAGATTCTACAGTGTAGGTGTCGGAGCAACATTTGATAATGTTGCTTGGAAACCTTCAGTTATGCTGAACTATGACTTCTATTCTGGTGACGGCAATGATGACGACAATGACATCGACGCCTTCTGGGCAGTTCTTCCTACAGCACATAAGTGGACAGGACACTATGATATTGCTAATAAATTCATAGCCATGAATGGGGGCGGTTTAATTGACCTTGCTGCAGGGGTTCAGTATCCTGGTGTCAAAGATCTTTATTTAGTAATTACCGCAAAGCCAACTGATAGACTGGCTCTTTACTTCGCTCCTCACTACTTCAAGACCGACGAAGATGTGGAAACTGTTATAAATGGCAAAAAAGTATCAGATGATACTATCGGATGGGAAACTGATCTCGAAGCTACATACAAGTACAGCAAGAACCTCTGCCTGAAAGCTGGTTGGTATCACTTTGATCCAGATGACGCCTACAAATACGTTTTCGGTGATGATGAAAGTGGAGATCACATCTACATTCAAGCCGACCTCAAGTTCTAAGGTCAGTTAAGAAATCAATCAAAGGGGGCTTCGGCCCCCTTTTTTTTTATTGCTTTTTGAGGCCGATGCATCCAAACAAAATCCCGAAATACTGCACACCCTTCCTAAACGAAAAGCTTTCCCTCAAGCAAAGACACAAGTTGTTTCCCGGGGAGTCTTCGACTAAGTTAAAAGCCAAAACCTTTCGGTATAATTTCCAACTACCGTTTTGGAGAGAAAGATGCCGAAATTCCAGTTTGCGCGGATAGACAGGCTTCCTCCCTACGTTTTCGCCGTTGTGAACGACCTCAAGATGAAGCTTCGGAGAGCAGGAGAGGATATTGTTGACCTCGGAATGGGTAATCCGGACTTACCCACTCCACAGCATATAGTAAACAAGCTCTGCGAGGCAGCCCAGAATCCCAAAAACCACAGGTATTCGCAGACCAAAGGCCTTTTCAAACTCAGGGAAGCTTTAGCCCTCTGGTATAAAAGGAAGTACAACGTTGATCTCGACCCCGAAACCGAAGTAATAACCACAATAGGCTCAAAAGAAGGACTTGCTCACCTTGCCCTTACTCTGATAAACCCGGGAGACGTGGCAATCGTTCCCGCTCCTGCTTACCCGATTCATCCATACTCTATAATCATTGCCGGAGGAGACGTAAGGAGTATTCCCTTGCTCACAGATGAGGGATTTGACAAGGAAGCTTTCTTCGAAGCCATTTTAAAAGCTTACAAGGAGAGCTGGCCGAGGCCGAAACTGCTTATACTTAACTTTCCCCACAACCCCACCACCGCAACGGTAGACCTTTCGTTTTTCGAGAAAGTCGTTGACTTCGCAAGGGAAAACAACCTCATAGTCATACAGGACATAGCTTACGCAGAAATTTCATTTGACGGATACGTTCCCCCGAGTATCCTCCAGGTTAAAGGAGCAAAGGAAGTCGCCGTCGAATTCTACTCGCTCTCAAAAACCTACTCGATGGCCGGCTGGAGAGTAGGATTCGCCGCCGGCAACAAGGAAATTATCCATGCCCTATACAGGATGAAAAGTTACCTCGATTACGGAATGTTTCAGCCGATACAGATAGCGGCGATTATTGCCCTTAAGGGAGATCAGTCCTGCGTAGAAGAATACAGGAAAATCTACGAAAGACGCCGGGACGTGCTGGTAGAAGGCCTTAACAGGATAGGCTGGAGTGTAGAAAAGCCGAAAGCGACTATGTTTGTCTGGGCAAAGATACCGGAAAAGTTCCGGGCAATGGGTTCCCTGGAATTTTCCAAAATGCTCCTTTTAGACGGGAAAGTCGCCGTCTCCCCCGGAATCGGCTTCGGCGAGTACGGAGACGAATACGTAAGGTTTGCTTTAGTTGAGAACGAGCTGAGGATAAAACAGGCCGTTAGAGGCATAAAGAGAGCATTTGAAAAGTACGGTCTGAGGAATATAAAGGTCTAAGGAGAAGCGATGACTCCATTTAGAGTCGGAATAGCCGGCTGTGGAACTGTCGGAAGCGGAGTAGTCAAACTTCTAAAGGAAAATGCTTCCCTTATTGAGAAAAGAATCGGAAGGAAAATAGAGATAGCTTTCGTTGCAGACAGGGATACAGAAAAGGTAAGGAAATTAGGGATACCCGCCGATAAAACGTACAACGATGGACTAAAAGCCCTTTCAGCAGAATGTGACGCCGTCGTTGAGCTTATAGGAGGGACTACCGTAGCAAAAAGGCTGATAGAGGAAGCCTTAAAAAGGAAAAAGCACGTAGTAACGGCAAACAAAGCCCTGCTTGCAGACTTCGGAAGGGATCTGTTTTTCCTGGCCCGGGAAAACGGCGTCTCCCTAAAATTCGAAGCAAGCGTCGGCGGAGGAATTCCCGTTATCAAGGCCTTAAGAGAAGGACTCGTGGGTAACAGGATAAAAGCCGTATACGGAATCCTAAACGGCACCACAAACTACATACTCACGGAAATGACGGAAAAAGGAATCGACTTTGAAACCGCCCTTAAAGAAGCCCAGAGATTGGGCTATGCAGAGGCCGACCCAACCCTCGACGTAGAGGGTTTTGACGCCGCCCATAAAATTGCCGTGCTTTCATCTCTTGCCTTCTGCCGCTGGGTAAAAACGGAAAACGTTTACGTTAAAGGAATCTCCGACCTAACTCCCCTCGACATAGAGATAGCAAAGGAAGAGTTCGGCTATGTTGTTAAACTCCTTGCAATATCCAAGGTAACCGATGGTAACCTCGAAGTTCGCGTTCACCCCACAATGATCCCCGAAGATCACATCCTTGCAAGCGTTAACGGCGTCTTTAACGCCTGCCTGATAGAGGGGGACTTTGTCGGAGAAACCCTGTATTACGGAAAAGGAGCAGGAGAGAAACCCACCGCCAGTGCTGTCGTAAGCGACATTATTGACCTTGCCCTCGGGAACTCCTATTCCGTCCCGGAATGCCTCTTTAAAGAGGAAGAACTTAAAATCAGTGAACCTGATGAATTTATCTCGAGCTTCTACCTGAGGTTCACAGCTCTTGACAGGCCCGGAGTGCTTGCCAGAATCGGAGAAGTATTAGCCCGGTACAACATAAGCATCAGAATGGCACTTCAGAAAGGAAGACAGATCAAAGGGGCAGTTCCCGTTGTTATGACAACCCATCCTGCCAGGAAAAGGGAAGTTCAAAAAGCCATTGAGGAAATAGATAAGCTCGACGTGATAGTTAAACCGACATTTGTCTGCATGATCGAGGAGCTGTAATGAAGCCGGAAGTGATCGTTGCCCTTGACTTTGATTCAAGGGAGAAAGCATTAAAGCTTGTAAGAGAAGTCGGGGATTTTATTTCCCATTACAAAGTAGGACTGGAGCTTTTTTCAAGGGAAGGAATAGAAATCGTCAGGGAGCTTTCAAACCAAGGGAAGAAAGTTTTCCTTGATCTCAAGTACCACGACATCCCGAACACGGTAAAGTCTGCCGCTAAAGTTGCCGTAGAGTCGGGCGTCTGGATGTATAACGTCCACGCCTTAGGAGGCTACGATTTCCTCAGACACATTGCCGAATTTAACAGGGAATACGCAGACAAGCTCGGCCTAAACAGGCCACTACTCATCGCCGTAACCATACTGACCAGCATGTCAGACGAAGACCTTAAAAGCGTGGGCATCCCCTCGGCAGTGGAAGATGAGGTACTGAGGCTCTCCGAACTTGCCCGAAAAGCCGGACTGGACGGCGTCGTTTGCTCAGCCAAAGAGGTAAGGACTATAAAAGAAAACTTAGGAGAGGATTTCTTAACAGTAACCCCGGGAATTCGACCGGTTTGGGCTTCGAAAGACGACCAGAAGAGGATAACAACGCCGAAAGAGGCAAAGAAAATAGGAACGGACTACATAGTCATCGGCAGACCGATAACAAGGGCAGAAAACCCGAGAAGCGCCGCAGAAAGGATTTTGGAAGAAATTAACTCCTAAAACTCCGCCGAATAGATAATCCTCAGCGGACAGGCCGGAATACAGTGACCGCACCCCACGCATTTGTCTTTATCAAACTCAACCCTGTAGGTTTCCGAATCGAGGTAAAACGCATTGGTGGGACAGGGGGCTATGCAGGCTCCGCAGTGAACGCACTTCTCATCTTCACGGAATATGTCAAGTTCCAGCGGCTTTAACTTTATTTTGAGACTCCTCAAGAACTTTACCGCTTCTCCTATTTTTTTTCTGTCCCCCCTCAGCTCTACAACAGCAGATCCTTCCATCTTGGGGAGGATCTCCGCCCTCAGTATATTCACCACAAGGTCGTAGTCCTTTATGAGCTTGTATATTACCGGTTTGTCCCAAGTCTCCTTCGGAAAGTGCAGAACGAGTCTGGTCGAAGTTTCCTTCAATTTTCGACTCCTCTTCGGTTGTTTTATTGAAGATAGCGAAACCGACGGCTTTCCGCAAATTTTACGAAAAACCTTCGTAGATACGGCACACGGCGCAAACCCTTACACTCAAAAACCGTCGTAACAGATCTTAAGACACGGAACAGGTAAAAACCGAAAGGATAAAGGACACCTTAACGCAAACGCGGGAAAAAGAGTCAGACCAATTCCTGAGAATCATATTTCTGAAAAACCGAAAGTCTCGAGAAAGAAAACTGCCACTACGCTGAAACAGGCAACAGCTTACCTACAAATGGAAGTTCGAGCGTTTTTCTCTTACTCCAATCAAAAATTCCAAGACCGACAATTTCGTTATTTTCATCGTAGTCCACTATAACACCTTTATCTTCTAAGTACTCACCCTCAATCGGAGTTTTATCGCTCAACTCAATCACAATTATGTCAACATCCGGACTGTACTTCAGTCGCACAACTCCTTCCTCCTTAAATTACGGTCAAACAACACGGTTATCACTATCAATTTATCCCATAAAGGTTCCACAACTATACGAAGACATCTTCCCGAAATCCTCTTAATGAAGGCTGTCATATAGCAATAGCTCTCACTCATGGAGAAAAAACTTATCTGTTACTGCGTCTTTTAAAGGCAGAAAGAAAGTTGCGGGAGGGAAATGGGGAAAGTATATTGGTAAGGAGAAAAATTAGGTATATTCTGGAGGTTTCAAGATGCCCGAGTTAACAGAAAGAGTAGATAGGTTAGAAGAAGCAATTATGGAACTTGTTTACATTCAACATAAAACGGAGATGGAAATACAGAACCTTAAGAAGGAAATGAAAGAGTTTAAGGATGAAATGATGAGAGAAGTGAAACGAATCAACAAGCAATGGGGAGAACTTGCCAACAAGATGGGAACAATTGTTGAAGATATTGTATTTCCCGCTGCAAGGCCTGTAATAAGGAAGTATTTCAAGTGTGAGCCTGAAGATTTGATGATGAATGTTGAAAGAAAAAGAGAGGGAGAAAGAGAAGAGTTTGACATTATAGGAGCCTGCAAGGATAAAGTATTTTTAATAGAGGTCAAAAGCTCTATAAGACCGGAACATGCGAAGCAGATTAAAAAGAAAGTCGAAAGGCTGTTTAAATTTTTCCCTGAATACGCAGGTAGAGAAGTTATTCCTGTTTTGGCATCGCTCAGCATAAAAGGAGAGATTCTGAATACGCTCACGAGGGAAGGCATTTACGGAATGGCTTACAAAGAGTGGGAATACATGGACATACTGAATTTTGAAGATATTCAAAGCAGGGCATAAGCTTTTCCGGAAACGCTTGCCAAGAAAAGTGTGTTTCTACCCATCGGGAAACTGCTCCTCAAACAAAAGATTAGTGGAAATGCTTATGCCGCTACCCCCTAAATCACTGGACAACTATGGTTTGACCCCTAAAAATTGTACAACTCTCAACTAACATTAGCCAATACCTCCTGACGGGAACCGAGACATTCCAAATACCTCTCCCTCGGAGTTTTATAACCTATGTACCGTGCATTCTCTCATTGTTGTAAAACTCAACGTACTCAGAAAACAACCTCCTCATCTCCTTAAAATCTTCAATCTCAAACCGTTGAAATACCTCCCTTTCAAGACAAGAGAAAAATGACTCTATCCCCCCGTTCTCCCAAGGACTTCTGGGCATATCACTCGGAACTGACAAAAGTTCGCACTGCCTGCGTATACTTAGTTTGCTGTCTTTTTCTATCATCTGGAGTCCTTCTTTCCTGCTCAGAATAGTTCTAATTTTCTGAATAAAAATCTCTCCACTTTCAGCTGTCCTATTTACCTGTACAGTTCATCTACGGTTTTCTGATGGCTTCAATAGCTACCTTTGCTTTGAATTCTGGTGAGTAACTCTTTCTCTTTCCCATTGGATCCCACCTTGTTTGAGAATTTTAACTAAGGGACGCTGTTTTCGGGATCCACCCCAAATAAAAGAAACCGGAAGAGTGCTAAAATTCTACCGGCTCAGCGGAGGAGAAGGTCAGGTTGAAGGTAGATTACAGTGCAGTAGTTGATATCACTCACCTCAGGCCGTGGTCGTTCTCAAAGGTTCAGAAAGCAAAAAAGTGCCAGTATGAATTTTACTTCAGGTACGTCGAGAAGCTTAAACCGGCAGAGAAGGCGGAGTTCCTCATCCTCGGCAGCGGAGTGCACTACATACTCGAAAGCGCTCTCAACACGGCCTTCAAGAGACTTAAGCCATTGAATAAAGAACTCCTCTTTTACTTTGCTGAGAACTTTAAAAAAGAAGAACCCGAAGCAGACCTTAAAAAGCTCAAGGAGTTCTTCCCGAACATACTTAAGTTTGTAAACGGCCAGCTGAGAAGAGCAGGTGAAAGCCGGCTGGTAGCTTCTGAGGTGGAGCTTGCGGCCAACAGGGAATTTGAACCGGTTTCCTTCGGTTCAAAAGAAGTTTTCCTCAGGGGAAAGCTGGACTTCGTATTCTCAAAAGGGGACACCCTCTACATAGTAGACCACAAAACCAGCAGGAGCTACGACTTTGACAACAAAGTAAAAACACAGCTCAGGTGGTACGCCCTGCTGGCAAAGGTAAAGTTTCCCCAGTTTAAACGGTTTGCCCTTGAGCTTCACAACGTCCGCTACGGAACTGTAAAGCGCATAATCTTTTCAGAAAACGACCTTAAAGCCTTCCGATTAAAACTCCTACCGATAATCGAAACTATAGAAGACGAGTTCCTGGGGAAAAGCTTTTCCGATCTCGTTCCGGCTCCCTGTGAATCAAACTGCCGATGGTGCGACTACAGGCACATCTGCCCCGCAGTTCAATCCCTGTGATAGGGACTTCCCCTGTTTATTTCCTGCGCCCTGAAGAGCTGCTCCAGCAGGACTATCCTTGCAACGTCGTGCTGAAGGGTAAGTTTTGAAAGGGAAAGGAGAAAGTCCGCTTTTTCCTTAACTTCCCCGGAAAGGCCGTCCGCCCCTCCTACGAGAAAGGTAATTCTGGAGTGTTTAGATAGAAGCGAGGCAAACTCCCTCGAGCTCAGCTCCTTCCCCCTTTCATCGAGCGCCACGACAAAACCGACAGCCTTTGAAAGCAGTCTTCTGCCTTCTTCCTCTTTACTCCTTCCCTTCCTAACTTCCAGAACTTCAAGCCCGCGAACTCTTTTAAGGTAGTAATTTTGAGCCTCCGACAAGTGCGGGGCAATTTTCCCTACAGCAACAACCCTGAGCTTCAAGCCCCCACTTCCTCGGGAAGCAAATCTCCGGGTTCAAGCCTCGGAGCATCCATCCAGAGAGACTCAAGGTTGTAAAGCTCCCTAAACTCCGGTCTGAAGATGTGAACTATCAGGTCGCCGTAGTCAAGGAGAATCCAGTTCCCCTGCTGATAGCCCTCAACATTCACAGGAAGAATTCCCATCTCCTTAAATTTCTTTTTAATCTCGTCCGCTATCGTCCTCGCATGAGTATCAGAGTTTGCGGAAACGATGAGGAAGTAATCCGCAAGGCTCGTAAGCCCCCGCAGGTCAATAATGACAGGATTTTCGGCTTTCTTGTCAAGCGCAAGCTTCAAAGCCGTCCTTAACTTCTCAATACTCTCCAAGTAAGACCTCCGATCAGAGGGTTTCCTTTATCTTCCACCACAGGGAACGCTTTATAGGTTCAATAACCGGCTCAACTTCAAGGTGCTCAACGCCGTTAAGTATCTCATTCGCTTTTCTCGCGTAAACCGAACCGGGAAACTCCCTGACAAGCTCGGAAAGGATCTTCTCTCCTTCTTTCTTGTTCTCCCTTGCCTTCCTTTTCCAGTCCTCAATATCCTTCTCTATCAATTTAATCCTGTTCTCCGCGACTTTCCTCTCTTCCGGATCTTCGGACTTAAGCCTTTCCTTTTCCCTCTCCAGCTGATCTTTCAACCTATCGATTTCGTCCTCGGACTGTAGATAAGTGTAGTAATAAGCCCTACCGAGGAGGTACTTGAGCCTGTCAGGCCTCTCTACGTCTCCGAACTTCTCCATAACATCCCTGTACCTCTGAATGGAGGCGGTAAACTTCCTGATCATATCGTAAGTTCCCGCTATGTAAACCTCGTGTTCGGCGAGAATCTCCTTTGCAGTTCTCCTGAATTTCCTGGCCTTGTCCACCCTCGGGTCTTCCGGGTAGCGCTCTATGAACTTACCGAAAAGGTTGTAAGCCTTCCTTGCAAACGTAACGTCCCACTGAGGCCCTTTCGTCAGGTTAAGGTAACAGATTCCGAGCCTGAACAGGGCATCCCGGGCTTTCGGAGAAGCAGGATAAAGTTCGAGAAACTCCTCGTAATTAAGAGCAGCGTTTTCGTAATCCCCGTCATTAAAGTAGGCGTCGGCAAGGGTTATCTTTGCAATTTCCTGCTCCTTCGGGGAAAGTTCCCCCTGAAGGGCTTTCTCAAGTAGCATAGAACTTTTACCCCAATCTCCCTCAACGGCCGCTTCTATACCCTTTCTATACTGCTCCTGGGCAGTCCTAGGAATCCTCTCGCAGGAAGCCACCAGGATAAGCAGAACGGGAAGCACTATCAGAAATCCTCTCATTTCTCCTCCGGCGGAATTTAGTGAAGATTATAGCAGGCAGACCCGTTTATTAAGCCTTTGAAACGGTAAACTTCTCAACGTGATAGTGATCTACGGGAATCGTCCTTATCTCCACACCAAGGCTCTGACTCAGCCTGTCAACTATTTCCTTCTCCTCATTTCGAAGCTTCTCGATAACCAGAGGGTTCGCATAAACCCTGACCGTACTGAAGCTGTGGGGAGGATTCCTGAGGAGCGACAGTATTTCCCTCTCAATTTCAAAGGCCACTGTCTCGGGAGATTTCACCCTTCCCTTTCCTTCACAGTAAGGACAGGTCATAGTAAGCGTCTTCCCGAGGCTTTTCTTGACCCTCTTCCTCGTCATCTCCACAAGCCCGAGGTCCGACATGCTGACAATCTTTGTCCTCGCCCTATCCTTGGAAAGCTCTTTCTCAAGGGTTTCAAGGAGAAGCTTCTTGTTTTCCTCCGAAGTCATGTCTATGAAGTCAATCACCACTATCCCGCCTATATCCCTGAGCCTGAGCTGTCTCGCTATCTCCCTCGCCGCCTTCAGGTTTATCTCTATGGCAGTCTCCTCCAGAGAGGAACTCTTCTTAAACTTCCCGCTGTTAACATCGATGGAAACCAGAGCCTCGGTCTCATCTATAACTATGTACCCCCCTCCGGGAAGGTAGACTTTTCTCTTCAAGGCCTTCTCTATGGCCACCTCTACCTGAAACTTCTCAAAAAGGGGGACTTTCCCGCTGTAAAGCTTTATCCTCCCGGCAAGCTTGGGAATAAAAGCCTTTGTAAAGCTCAACGCCCTTTCATACTCGGCTTTTGAGTCAATGAGGACTTCGGAAACTTCCTCAGTCAAAAGATCCCTGAGCGTTCTCGGGACAATCTCAAGGTCTTGGTAGAGAAGCGACGGGGGCGGTTTTTTCTCCGCCTTTTCAAGCAGTCCTTCCCAGACCTTCATCAGGTAGAGAAGATCTCTTTCCAACTCTTCTTCTGTGGCACCTTCCGCCGCAGTCCTGACGATGATCCCGTAGTCCGGCGGTTTAATCCTCTCTGCTATCTCCCTGAGCCTTTCCCTCTCCTCCTCGTCCGATATCTTTCGGGAAAGGCCTATCCTGTTAACGCTCGGTAGAAGAACGAGGTAGTGGCCGGGGATGGTAAGGTTTGTCGTAACCCTCGGTCCTTTTGTTCCTATAGGTTCTTTGACAACCTGAACGAGAAGTTCCTGTCCCTCCGTAAGGACATCTTCGACGGGCGGAAGCTCAAAGTCGGGAACTTCTTCGCTCAGAAGCTCATCGTCATCTATCTCAAGGTTCAAGGCATCCCTGACGTAAAGGAAGGCTTTCCTGTTAATTCCTATATCGACAAAGGCAGCCTGAACGGCGGGGACAACTTTTAAGACTCTCGCCTTGTATATGTTACCGACAAGTCCCCTGCTGCCCTTCCTCTCAACGTAAAACTCTACAAGCTCGCCCTCCTCCAGAACGGCAATCCGAACTTCCTTGGTGAGGGCGTTAATGAGTATCTGCTTGCGGCAACAGCTCTTCTCTGATGACATCTGCCCTTCCAAAATCAAGTCCCATCCAGTTCAGTATATCCCCGATGTTTAGAATATTACCCCCCTCAACCCGCAGTTCAACCAGCAGTTCACCGCAATTCTCTTCAAGCCTCAAAAGCTTGTCCTTTAAAACTACCCCCCTTCCCTTCCTGTCAACAGCCTCCCCTTTCTCAAACACCTCCAGGTCATACGGGTCATAAGGCCTTATCCTGTAGGAAACCTTCTCTATCCTGCCCAGTAAACTCTCCTTGAATCCAAGCTCTATCCACGATTTAAACCTTATCCCTTCCGGTAAAAAGTCTTCCGACTCCGCTATGAACTTTTCAAAATCAAACGCTTCTTCCGAAAGCTCCACCTCAACAATCTCTCCCAATCCCTCAACCCCTACGGGAAGGCCAAGGAGAATGTTGAACTTCGGGTGGGGATTAAAGCCCTGAGAATACCTCAAGGGAACACCAAAGCGCCTGAAAGTCCTCGTGAAAACTCTTGTCATGTCAAGGAGCGAAAGGTACCTGGCAGCACCGACCTTTTCAAAGACAAGGGCAACTTTCCTCTTTAAAGGAAACTCCCTTTTCTTCCCGGGCGGAACCGAAAACTCAATCTTTTTCGGTATCGGGTAGTTCTTGAGTTCTTTAATCTGCTCCGGTGTACACGCCCCGCAGGCGTGACATCCCGCTATCCGGCAGTCGGGAGTCCAGAGTTCCTTTTCAGCCCTCCCAAGCTCTCTGACCAGGAATTCCTTGGTAACGACCCCCTCGATGAAGTCCCACGGAAGCTCTTCTCCGAAATCCCTTCTGCCGAGTTCTCTCTCAAGATTTACTCCGCTTTCCTCAAAAGCCCTGAGCCATCCTTCCCAGTTAAAGTACTCATTCCACCCGTCGAGCTGACACCCGTTCTTGTAGGCAGAAAGGAGAAGAGAAGAGACTTCCTCTCCTCCTCTCGTCAGGAGAGCTTCAATCATCGACTGCCGGTAGTCGTGAAACCTGAGGTGGAAACTCCTGGGGGATTTCTTCTTTATGTAAGAAACCTTTTCTCTTACCGAAGCCTCATCGGCAAAGGCTTCCCACTGGAAAGGAGTAAAGGGCTTCGGAACAAATATCGATATCCCGGCAGCAAGGTGCCTCCTGACTCTGTAGCGTTTCGATATCCTGTAAACCTCCCAGAGCATATCGACAAGGGATTTGACATCGTCTTCCGTTTCAAAGGGAAGGCCGATCATAAAGTAGAGCTTCAACCTCCCCCACCCCCTCGAAAACAGCCCTTCAACGGCTTTAAAGAGGTCTTCGTTGGTAAGTTCTTTGTTTATTATCCGCCTCAGCCTGTCAGAACCAACTTCCGGAGCAAGGGTAAATCCCGTTTTCTTAACCTGCATGAGCTGGGAGGCAAGGTCGGGATTAAAACCCTTCACCCTCATTGAGGGTAAGGAGAGGGATATCATCTTCCTCTGGCACAGAGACATAACCTTAGGAACAAGAACGTTAAATCGGCTGTGGTCTGATATTGAAAGGGCAGACAGCGACGCCTCTTCGTAACCGGTATTCCTGAACGTCTTCTCTATCAGCCCGGCAACAAGGTTTTCATCCCTTTCCCTGTAAGGTCTGTAAATGTAACCGGCCTGACAGAACCTGCACCCCCTCAGGCAACCCCTTGCCGCCTCAACGGCAATTCTGTCCTGACTCGTCTCAACCGCCGGAACGGGCGGAGAGGTGTGAAACCATCCTTTAGAAATCCCGGTAAAAACGGCCTTCTTAACGGAATACCTGCCGAAGGCCGGAACCCAAATACCCCTGATATCTTTCAGTTCTTTAAGGACATCTTCCTTAGAAGCTCCGCTTACCTTTGCTTCCCTAACAACCTTCGCCACTTCTATTAAAGTCTCCTCCCCGTCACCGATTGAGAAGAAGTCAAAGAAGGGAGAAAGGGGAACGGGGTTATAGACGCAAGGACCTCCGGCAAATAAAAGGGGAAAGCCCTCCCTCTCCTCAGAGAAAAGGGAAATCCCGGCAAGCTCCATGGCCTTAAGTGCATTGGTGTAGGTAAGCTCCGAAGAGAAAGAGAAGCCCCAGAGGTCGTAATCCCTTACAGGCCTCTGTTCCTCAAGGGTAAAAAGGGGGATTCTCTTTTCCTTCATAAACGCCTGCATATCGGGACGGGGAAGGTAAGCCCTGTGCATAAGGGCAAAGTCCGTAAGGTCGTTAATAACGTAGTAGAGTATCTTCCCTCCGATATGGGAACTCCCGACCTCGTAAAGGTCGGGGTAGGTGAGAACGAACCTGACTTCCCTCTCCTCAAAGCGGGGAGCTTTCCTGTTAAGCTCCAGGGGAAGGTAGGCCGCCGGCTTCCTAACCCTGTAAAGCTCCCTTAAGGTGTTTCTGTCAAACAGCTTAAAACCCATACTTCACAGCTCCTCGAACGCGAACTGAAGGGAAAAGTCGTAAAACCGGTAGAGGGCTTCCAACCAGAAGTCCCTTTCATCGGAAAAGTTAATCCCCATTTCCCTCAAGAACTTAAAGTAACCCGCAGAGGGCATTCCCGTAACCTTTGACACAACAACCGACCCGGGAAGAACACCGTACAGGGAGTAAAACTTTCTGCACAGCCGGTGAAGGTGCACAGCAACCCTGCCGCACCCTCTTCCCTTTTCGGGTAAAAGCTCCCTTCCGACAGCTCCGTTGAGACGCGAAGCAAGACAACAGTAGGTTATTAGGCCTTTCTCCCTCCCGACCTCCAGAAGGAGAGACAGAAGATACCTCTCTACCAATGCGGAAACTCCTTATATAATTTGGCGATTGAAATTTAAAGCGGAGAAAGCAGAATGGCCGATCAAAAGGAAAATAAACTCCTGGAAAACGTAAAATCCTTAGCCGTTGCCCTGATTTTAGCTCTCCTCATAAGAACCTTCATCGTTCAATCCTTCCATATCCCCTCCGGATCAATGATACCTACCCTCCTGGTGGGAGACTTCCTGCTGGTGGACAAGATAACCTACCGGATAAGGGAACCGCAGAGGGGGGATGTCGTCGTCTTTCACTTCCCCAAAAATCCCGACATCTACTACATAAAGAGGATCATAGGAGTTCCCGGAGACAGGATACAGGTGGTGGACGGGAAGCTCTACATCAACGGAAAACCCTGCAAGTACCGGCTCATAGGAGACTACAGTTACGTCGAAAAGGGAAGAAGCTACAAAGGAAAGCTCTACTACGAGTTCCTCCCGAAAAGGGACGGCAGCGTGAAAAAGCACTACGTTTTAAAGACGGGAACACAGGGAGACTCCACTGAAGTTTTCGTAGTTCCGAAGGGCGAATACTTTATGATGGGAGATAACAGGAATAACAGTTACGACAGCAGGTATTGGGGATTCGTGGAGAGGGATAAGATCGTCGGTATAGCCAGGATTATCTTCTTCTCCTGGGACGGGGAGAAACACCTGCCGAGGTTTAACAGGATATTTAAGCTGATAGATTGAAAAAGGGGGCAGAAGCCCCCAATTACTTCTTTTTCTTCTTCTTGAGAACTTTCTCGGTAGCCTCTTTGAGGTCCTTTCCGGGCTTGAAAGCCGGAGTGAGCTTTGCGGGAACTTCCACCTTTTCCCCGGTCTTGGGATTCCTTGCAACCCTGGGCGCCCTCTCCTTCATGAGGAAAGTACCGAATCCCCTGATCTCGACCTTGTCGCCGTTCTTGAGGGCTTCGGTAACTACTTCGATGAAGGCGTTGAGTGCGGCCTCTGCATCTTTTTTCCTGATTCCCGCCTTTTCTGCGATTGCTGCTACGAGATCGCTCTTCGTCATGCCGCTCCCTCCATATAATTAGTTTTAGGCCAAGTGCCTCAATACCTACTCCAGAAAATACAATTTAAAGCTTTTGTTGTCAAGTAGTTTCAACGACCTCTATACCCAGTTTCTCTTGCAAGGTTGCAACATCAATCCCTTCGATGAAGACCACCTTGTTTCTGGAAGTCTCTCCTCTTACCACTTCTATAGAACTCTTGGGAACTTTCAGCGCCTTTGAGAGAAGCTCAATTACCGCCCTGTTGGCCTTACCCCCTTCAGGGGGAACCGTTACCCTCACCTTCAGTCTTCCCCCTTCCGCCTTCTCTATCCTGTTCCTCGAACTTTTGGGCTGAACCCTCAACTCCAGCTCCACTCCGTTCTTCCTTCTTCTTACCTTGAGCATCGGGCTTGATCTCCTCAATTATCCTTGTCATATCTATAATGGTAGCCTTAAGCTTTGAGAAAATCTTCCTTTGAACGAGCTTGAGCTTCTCTATTTCAACTTCAATCTCCCTTTTCTGACGCTCAAGCTCCTCCTTTTCGGCTCTCTTTTTCTCAAGGAGCTTCTCGATTTCCTTTTTTGCTTTTTCAACGGCGGTTTGAGCTTTATACTCCGGCGTTTTCCTCTGAAGCTGTTCAAGCTCCCTTATCAGCTGATCGTAGCTGTTGGCAACCTCTGCCAGAAAAGCATCAACCTCGTCGGGATCGTATCCGAAGAGCTTCTTCGAAAATTCCCTGTTCCTTATGTCGGAAGGTTTTAACCTCCTCTTCTTTAAACCCTTAATGCTATCAGCCGACATTAACACTCCTCCCTGTTAAGATCAAAACTACCACTTTTTTACCTCTTTTATCAAGTCTACCAGCTTACTCAAGGCCTTACCCCTGTGGCTTATCCTGTTCTTCTCTTCCAGTGGCAGCTCAGCCATCGTTCTGTCAAAACCCTCCGGAACAAAGAGGGGATCGTAGCCGAATCCTCCTTTTCCCCTCGGAACTGTTATTACTTTCCCCTCCACTTTCCCCTCACTCCAAAGCCCCATTCCTTCGGGGAAGGAGAGGAAAACAAACGAAATGTAGCGTGCCGGGGAAGAGTCAAGGCCGAGCCTTTTAAGTTCTTCAATCAACTTCCTGTTGTTCTCTTCATCAGAAGCTCCTTCACCGGCAAACCTCGACGAGTAAACGCCCGGACGGCCTCCGAGGACATCAACGACAAGGCCGGAATCCTCGGCAATGACAGGTTCTCCGATAAGGTTGGAGTAATAAACGGCCTTTTCATAGGCATTTTCACAAAATGTCTCCCCGGTTTCCTCCGGTGCCGGGAAGTCTCCGAGTTCGGATAAGGGAACCACCTCTATTCCGAACTCCTTGAGCTTTTCGGCCGCTTCCTTCACCTTTCCCCTATTTTTCGTAGCAAAGACAATCCTCAAGACTCCACCCCTAGAGCCGACTTCTGCTTTTCCACCAGCTCCATTATGCCCTTTTCTGCAAGGCTTAAAAGCCGTTCAAGCTCCTCCCTGCTGAAGGGCCTCCCTTCCCCCGTTCCCTGAACCTCCGCAAACTCCCCCTTATCAGTCATAACAACGTTCATATCAACTTCCGCCATCGAATCTTCCTGGTAGTTAAGGTCAAGAAGAGGAACGCCCTCCACTATTCCGACGCTCACCGCAGCTATAAAGTTCTTCACGGCATCGACCTTGTCGATTCTCTGAAGCGCCCTGTAAAGGGCTACAAATGCTCCCGTTATTGAGGCCGTTCTCGTTCCCCCGTCGGCCTGAATAACGTCACAGTCAATCCAGATAGTTATCTCCCCGAGTTCCGAAAGGTTCACGCCATTCCTCAGGGAACGGCCGATGAGCCTCTGTATCTCTTGCGTTCTCCCCGTAAGCCTCCCCTTTGCTGCTTCCCTAACGGTTCTCTGTGCAGTTGCCCGGGGAAGCATCGAGTACTCTGCCGTTATCCACCCCTGCCCCGTGCCCTTGAGGAAGGGAGGAACTTTCTCCTCGACAGAAGCCGTGCAGATCACCTTGGTATCACCGAACTCAATAAGGCACGACCCTTCCGCATACTTTATGTAATCAACCGTTATTTTCACTTCCCTCATCTGATCCGGAAGCCTTCCGTCAATCCTTTTCAAGGGAAACCTCCTCGATTGTTATGCCGTCTCCCATAATCATTCTGGCTATCCTTTCAAACCTCTCAGTCCTGTCGCTGACCAGAATCCTGACCTTTCCCTCAGTCCTGCCGCTCCTTGAGGGCAGCAGTCCCTCAACCTCCCTCGCCACAGCATCGGCAGAATCAACCAGCCGAACCCCTTCGCCGCACACCTTCCTGAGAATCCCCTTTATCAGGGGGTAGTGGGTACATCCGAGAACCAGAGTATCTATCCCCACCGAGAGAAGCTCCTTCAGGTATCTTCCTGCAACGATCTCCGTGACCTCATCCTCTATCCATCCTTCCTCAATAAGGGGAACAAAGAGGGGACAGGCCTTCTCAAAAACGGTGGCAAACGGGTTTATAGAAAGTATGGCCTTTCTGTAAGCTCCGCTGCTAACCGTCGCCTCGGTACCGATTACTCCGATCCTACCGCTCTTTGAAAGAGCAACGGCAAGCTTTGCCCCAGGCCTAACAACGCCTACAACGGGAAAATCAAACTCCTTTCTCAATATATCGAGGGCGTGAGCAGAGGAAGTATTGCAGGCAACAACAACCATTTTCACGCCGAAGCTTTCCAGAAGCCTCGCGTTTTCGAGGCTGTATCTTATTATCGTTGAGGGCGATTTTGTTCCGTAAGGAACTCTTGCGGTATCCCCGAAGTAGATGAGATTCTCCCCGGGGAGAAGCTCCCTCAGGGCTTTCAGTACCGTTAACCCCCCCACCCCCGAGTCAAAAACGCCGATAGGGCTTTCCGGCATTGCATCTCCTGAACAGAACGACTTAATTTAAGTAAGTTAACCCTTTTACGGTTTAAAGGCATGAGGAGCTGTCAGGAAATTATAGAAAAAGTAAGGGAATACCGGGATAAGTTCGACGAAAAACTTATAGAAAAAGCCTACAACTTTGCAAGGGAAAAGCACAAGGGTCAGTTCAGGAAGTCGGGAGAGCCCTACTTTTCCCACCCGGCCGAAGTCTCCTACATACTCGCAGAGCTGAAAATGGACGTCCCCACGATAGTTGCGGGCCTCCTCCACGACACCGTCGAAGACACCGATACAACAATCGAGGAAATAGAGAAAGAGTTCGGCAGGGAAGTGGCCTTCATAGTAAAGGGAGTAACAAAACTGGAAAATTACTCTTTCGAGAGCAAAGAGGAAGCGGACGCTGAAAGTTTCAGGAACCTCCTCATCTCCCTTGCAGAGGATATAAGAGTCCTGATAGTAAAGCTGGCAGACAGGCTCCACAACATGAGAACAATGGAGCACATGAAAAGGGAAAGCCAGATAAGAAACGCAAAAGAAACCCTGACGATATACGCGCCCCTTGCCAACAGGCTCGGCATGTACAGGATAAAGAACGAACTTGAAGACCTTTCCCTTAAGTACCTGGAACCCGAAATTTACAGGGAAATTGAGAAAAAGGTAAGGGAAAAGAAGAAGAAGCTCCTTCCTTACCTGGAAGGAGTTATCGAGCAGGTAAGGAAAGAGCTTGAGAAAAACGGAATAGAGTGCGAAATACAGTGGAGAATAAAGCACATCTACGGCATATACCGGAAAATGGTGACGAAGGGAATACCCTTTGAAGAGGTCTACGACGTAGCCGGGATAAGGGTAATAACGGAAACTGTCGGACACTGTTACCAGACCCTCGGGATAATCCACAGCATCTGGACTCCCGTCCCCGGAAGGTTTAAGGATTACATAGCCGTTCCCAAGCCCAACATGTACCAATCACTCCACACAACGGTCGTGGGCCCCAAAGGCCAGTTTATAGAGTTCCAGATCAGAACGTGGGAAATGCATCAGGTTGCCGAGATGGGTATAGCCGCCCACTGGAAGTACAAGGAAGGAGGAGGAGCACTGACCGAATCGGAAAAGGAAAGGTTTCTCTGGCTCAGAAACCTCCTCGAGTGGGTAAAAGAAGAAAAGGATCCCAGGGAGTTCATAGACTCTGTAAGGAAAGATCTCTACAATGAGGATATCTACGTCTTCACTCCGAAGGGAGACATAAAAACACTTCCCGTCGGAGCAACACCCGTTGACTTTGCCTATTCAATTCACACTTCCGTCGGCCACAGGTGCAGGGCAGCAAGGGTTAACGGCAAAATGGTTCCCCTTAACTACACCCTCTCCAGCGGTGACAGGGTGGAGATAATAACGGGAAATCAGGAAAGGCCTAACAGGGACTGGCTCAACTTTGTAAAGACATCAAAGGCAAGGAACGCCATTAAGAACTTCCTCAGGAAAGAAGAGAACGAAAGGGCGAGGAAGCTGGGCGAAAGCCTCGTAGATAAGGCAGTAAGGAAAATCTCCGAAAGAACCCTCAACTCCATTAGGGAAGAGGAAGAAATCACGGAAAGGATAAAGGGACTCGGCTATTCCAGCCTCGAGTCTCTCCTCGTCGACGTGGGATTCGGGAAGGTTGACCCCGACAAGGTAGCCAGAAAGCTCCTCGGAATAGCACCGGAAGGGGAGAAGAAGAGAAAGAAGGGAACGAAGAGAAGAAGCGACGTTGCCATAAATATAGACGGAATAGACAACATGGTGGTTTCGCTGGCAGAGTGCTGCCACCCCCTTCCCGGAGACGAAGTAATAGGAGTTGTCAACTCTGGCAAGGGAATAGTTATCCACACCAGGGACTGCATCGTGGCAAGGCAGATTGCAGAAAGCGCACCGGGGAAGGTAGTCAGAGTAAACTTTAACCCGTCAGACAGGGTTTACCCGGCAAAGGTAAGGGTCTCAACGGTTGACCAACCGGGAATGCTTGCAGAGATATCGTCAGTAATATCAAAGCAGAAAATAAACATAGCCTCAGTAAACACCAGGAACGTTTCCGGAAGGGCAGTTCTCGACTTTGTCCTTGAGGTAAGGAGCAAGGAAGAACTTGAGAAGCTCCTGATATCAATAAGGAAGCTGAAGGGGGTCATTGCCGCAAAGAGAATAAGAAGAGAATCCCCAAAGGTTAGGACTTGACGGCCACTTCTACCTATATTTTAAGCCAAACCTTTCGGAGGAGAGAATGGAAGAGATACTCAACCAGTACATTCCCATAGTCATAGAGCAGACGGGAAGGGGAGAGAGGGCCTACGACATATACTCAAGGCTCTTGAAGGACAGAATTATAATGCTAGGAACCCCGATAGACGATCACATAGCAAACCTCATAGTTGCCCAGCTGTTGTTCTTAGAAGCCGAAGACCCCGAAAAGGATATTTACCTATACATAAACAGTCCCGGAGGCGTCGTAACGGCAGGTCTTGCCATCTACGACACGATGCAGTACATAAAACCCGACGTGGTTACGATCTGCATGGGACAGGCAGCCAGCATGGGAGCTGTCCTGCTAGCCGCAGGGGCAAAAGGGAAGAGGTTTGCCCTCCCTCACGCCAGAATAATGATACACCAGCCCCTCGGAGGCTTTCAGGGACAGGCAACGGACATAGAAATCCACGCGAAAGAGATACTCAGGCTCAAGAGAATGCTTAACGAAATCCTCTCAAAGCACACGGGACAGCCCATAGAGAAGATTGAGCAGGATACGGAAAGGGACTACTTTATGAGCGCGGAAGAGGCAAAGGACTACGGCCTCATAGACAAAGTCCTTACAAAGAGGGGTAAATAGGTGGTAAAGGGCAGGTTTCCCTTAGACAGGGTAGAAGAGGCCTTAGAAGAGATAAAGAAAGGAAACATGGTCGTCGTGGTTGACGACCCGAACAGGGAAAACGAGGGAGACCTGGTACTTGCAGCGGAAAAAGTAACCCCCGAAGCGATTAACTTCATGACAAAGTTCGGGAGGGGTTTAATATGCCTTGCCCTGCCGGAGGAGAGGTGCGACCAGCTGGGATTTGAACCCATGACTCCGAGGCCGACCGACCCGAAAGAAACTGCCTTCTGCGTTTCCGTCGACGCTCACCCGAAGTTCGGAACGACAACGGGAATTTCCGCCCACGACAGGGCCGTAACAATAAAAAGGGCTGTTTCCCCAGATGCAAAGCCGGAAGACTTCGTCAAGCCGGGACACGTATTCCCGCTGAGAGCGAGGAAAGGAGGAGTGCTGAAAAGGTCCGGCCACACGGAAGCAGCCGTTGACCTGGCAAGGCTTGCAGGTCTTTACCCGGCAGGCGTTATCTGCGAGATTATGGACGAAGACGGTACCATGATGAGGCTTCCGAAGCTCATAGACTACGCAAGAAAGCACGGATTAAAGATAATCAGCATTGCAGACCTGATAGAATACAGGATGAAGAGCGAAAGCCTCATAAGGAGGGAGGCCGTAGCAAACCTTCCCACGGCCTACGGGAACTGGAAAATCTACGCCTACACTTCTCTGGTTGATAACAAGGAACACGTAGCCCTTGTCATGGGAGAGATAAGCGAAGAAGAGCCCGTCCTCGTTAGGGTTCACTCGGAGTGCCTCACCGGGGACGTTTTCGGCTCGCTAAAGTGTGACTGCCGCGCACAGCTTCACAAGGCCATGGAAATGATTGCCCGGGAAGGAAAGGGCGTAATAGTCTACCTGCGGCAGGAGGGAAGGGGTATAGGTCTTGTAAACAAGATCAAGGCTTACCATCTCCAAGACCACGGGTTCGATACGGTAGAGGCAAACGAGAAGTTAGGATTTCCACCCGACCTGAGGGATTTCGGAATCGGAGCCCAGATCCTCAGGGATTTGGGAGTCAGGAAAATGAGGCTTATGACAAACAACCCGAAGAAGCTGATAGGTTTAGAAGGATACGGCCTTGAGATAGTCGAAAGAGTTCCCATTGAAGTGGGAATCTGCGAGCACAACGTAAACTACTTAAAGACAAAGAAGGAAAAGCTGGGACATCTCTTAAACCTGGAGGAGAAAAATGGAGAGCAGGGAAATTAAAATACCCGAAGAAATAGAAAATAAGCTTTCCCAGATACAGGGATACCTGTCGGAGTTCATAGTAGGAATTGTTGAGAACTACGAGGGACGGATAAACGAACTTGAACAGAAAGTGGAAGAGCTTGAACAGGAAAACTTAGAGCTTAAGTACAAGCTCAGACAGCTTAGTAACGACCTGAAGAACTTGAGCGAAAGGATCGCCGCTGCATTCCTGAAAGCAACGGAGGAGCAGGAATCAAAAGGGCAGGAATAACATTGGGAGATCCGGCAGGGATCGGGCCGGAGATTTTGCTGAAGTCTATTCCTTTCCTCGTCGGCCTGCCTGCCGCTTTCGTTGTTTACGGTTCAAAGGAGGTTCTTGACTACTACTCAAGGCTCCTGAGGATTCCCTACTCGATAGAGGAAGTGGAATCGGCAGCCGAAGTCAGAAGAAAAGGAGTTTACCTCGTTAACGTTCCGGTGGACGCCCTGCCAGCGCCGGGGGAAATTTCCGAAATTTCAGGAAAAGCTCAGTTTTCTTTTTTAAGAAAGGCAGTAGAGGAGGCAAAAAGGGGACTGCTCGGCGCCGTTATAACTTTACCGATAAACAAAAAAGCAATAGCCCTCGCAGGTTTTAAGTTTCCGGGGCATACGGAATACCTGGCCGACGCCTTTAAAGTAAAGGACTACGCAATGATGCTTTCAAACGAGAAGCTCAAGGTAGTTCTCCTGACGACCCACGTTTCCCTCAGGAAAGTTCCCGACTTTATTAAGAAGGAGAATATCTTAAAGAAGCTTGTGCTTATAAACAGGATAATGCCCGGGAGTAAGGTGGCCGTAGCTGCCCTCAACCCCCACGGAGGAGAGGGAGGCCTTTTCGGAAGGGAGGAAATTGAAGAAATAGAACCCGCCGTCAAGGAGGCCCAAGAGCTGGGAATAAAGGCTTACGGCCCTTTCCCCGCCGACACGCTGTTTCCTAAAGCCGCAGAGGGAGAGTTTGACGTAGTCCTCGCCATGTACCACGACCAGGGGTTGATTCCGATCAAGCTTTTAGGGTTCGGAAGATCCGTAAACGTTACCCTCGGACTGCCGGTAATCAGAACTTCCGTCGATCACGGAACGGCTTACGACATAGCCGGCAGGGGAATCGCCGATACCGGAAGTTTTAAAGAGGCGGTCAAGCTGGCACTTTCCTTGGCTAATTTTCACCCCTCATCCACTTCCAGAACTTAAGCAGTTCTTTCTCAAAGCCTATCCCGTCAGGCCTGTAGTACTTTCTCTTTTCAGAAAGGTAGTCCTGTTCAACGTAGTGGCGGGGGTAGTCGTGGGGGTATTTATACTTCTTACTCCTCGTTTTCAGGTGCTCGGGAACGGGCAGGTCGATCCCCGACTCCACATCTTTCAAAGCCCTTCTCAGTGACTTGTAAACCGCATTGGACTTGAGAGTCAGGGAGAGGTAGATAACCGCGTGAGCCAGGTTTATCGCCGCTTCAGGCATTCCGACCTTCTCAACGGCATGAAGGGCTGAAACCGCAACCCAGAGGGCTTGAGGATCCGCATTCCCCACATCTTCGGAAGCAAATATAACGATTCTCCGGGCAATGAACAGCGGGTCTTCCCCCGCCTTCAGCATCTTCGCCAGGTAATAGAGGGCTGCATCGGGGTCGCTTCCCCTCATCGACTTTATGAAGGCCGAAATCACGTCATAGTGTTCATCCCCCCTGCTGTACTTCAGGCTCGGCTCCCCGACAGCTTCCTCTGCAAGCTCCATAGAAGGAACTTCCCCGTCCGATAGGAAGTACAGTTCTTCGAGAAGTGAAAGAAAACGCCTGCCGTCGCCCCCAGAAACCCTTACGAGGAAGTCAAGGACATCGTCCGGAACGCTGAAGCCGGGAAGACCCCTGCTGTCGGAGACGGCAAGCCTGTAAAGCTTTTTAAGCTCCTCCTCTGAAAGCGGATTAAACTTGTAAACCTTTACTCTCGACCTGAGGGCAGGAACCAACGAGAAGTAAGGGTTTTCGGTAGTAGCACCGACAAGGATTACGTTTCCTTCCTCAAGGTCCGGCAGAAGGGCATCCTGCTGGGCTTTGTTAAACCTATGGATTTCATCGAGGAAAAGAATCGTCCTTCTCCCGACTTCTAAGTTCCTTCTGCCTGCCCCTAAAACCTTCTTAAGCTCCTGGACTGTAGTCATAACGGCGTTTAGCTCCCGGAATTCTCCGCTGACCCTCTTAGCTATCAGGCGGGCAAGGGCGGTCTTTCCCGTTCCGGGAGGGCCGTAAAAAATCACGGAAAACAGACGGTTGGATTCAACAAGCTTCCTTAAGGGCTTACCGGGAGCAACCAGATGCCTCTGGCCGACAAACTCGTCAAAGCTGTTCGGAATTAACCTTGCCGGTAAAGGCTTACTCTGCTTTGAGAAGAGCGTTTCCACTACCCAACCTACGAAGCGGATTAATCTGCCAGATCAACCTCATCCTCAACAATAATGTATCTTTTTCCGCCGAGCCTTCCGACTATACCTTTCTGGGTTTCCAGAAGCTCTTCTAAATAATGAACCGCCACAACTTCTCCGACAACAACATCCATCGGCGTAGATCCAAGCTCCAAAATCTCCCTTACCTTACACTCGAGGGCGGCCGGAACGCCTTTTATCCTCGGCGGTTTAACGAGCAGTGAGTCCTCAACCTCCAGACCGAGAGCTTCAACCTCACTAACATCCGGAGGAAAATCCCTACCGCTCTCGTGCATAACTTCCAAGAACTCACGGCTGACAACGTTAACAACAAATTCCCCCGTCTCCCTTACGTTCCTGCCGGTGTCCTTCAGAGAGCCGTCCTTCCTCTTTCCGATAGAAACAAGAATGAGCGGCGGCTTTGTCGTAATCGCGTTATAGAAGGAAAAGGGGGCAAGGTTTACAACTCCCCCCGCGGAAACCGTAGTTATCCAGGCAATAGGCCTGGGAACGACCGTATTGAAAATCAACTTACTTACAAGCTTTTGCTCGGCTTCCGAAACCTTAATCGACCTCAACCTGCCCCTCCAGCTTCCGGTAAACCTCTAAAGCCGCGCTGACAGAATCTCCGAACTTAAAGCCACTGTAACCCAGCTTCCGGAGGGCAAGTTCTGTAACCTCCAGTCCGGTAAGAACGTCAAAGATGTCAACGTAACCCATATGGGACAGCCTGAAGATTTTACCCTTCAGGTGCTCCTGACCGCCTGCTATGGTTACTCCGAACTCTTCCCTGGCAATCCTTACAACTTCCTGTCCGTTCACTCCTTCGGGAGAAACAACCGCAGTTACTCCATTTGCAGGACTTTCGGAAAAGAGTGAAAGTCCCAGAGCCTTTACTCCAGCTCTGGTCGCTTCCGCAAGTACAAAATGCCTCCTTGCAACCTCTTCCAGTCCTTCCTCTTCGATCATCTTTAAGGCCTCGTTAAGGGCGACGACCAGATTCGTCGCCGTAGTGTAGGCCGTCTGTCCCTTTCTCTGGTTCTTCAGCTCCTTACTCAGGTTGAAGTAATAGCTCCTGCCCTCACAAAGCCTTTCCTGAGCTTTTTCGTTAAGGGAAATCACAGCAAGCCCCGGCGGAGTCATAAGGGCTTTCTGAGACCCCGTTATCGCCACATCTATTCCCCAATCATCGGTGGGAATATCGTAAACTCCGTAAGCAGTTATCCCGTCGGCCACGAGCAGAACGTCGGAGTGGTCCTTAAGCACCTCTCCTATTGCCTTTACATCGTGAACAGTTCCGGTAGAGGTTTCGCAAATTTGAACGAGAACGCCCTTAACGCCGGGATTCTCCTCAACCGCCTTTCTGACGCTGTCGACGTCAACGGCCTTTCCCCACTCCACTTCCACCTTAACCGGCTCCACACCGTAAGCCCTGCACAGCTCCTCCCACCTTTGACCGAACTTTCCTCCGACAACGACAACTGCAGAGTCCCCGGGATTGAAGAGATTGGAAACGGCGGCCTCCATGGCTCCCGTTCCGGAAGAGGTCAGTATCAGGACTTCCCCTTCCGTTCTGAGGAGCTTCTTAAGCCTTTCCCTCGTCTCGAGAAAGACAGACTTAAACTCCGGTGAGCGGTGATAGAGCGTAGGCCTCGAAAGGGCTTCAAGCACCCTTTCGGGAACCATCGTCGGCCCGGGAGTCAGCAACCTCTTCTTTATAGGCTTCAAGGCTTACCTCCTGATAAATCGTAGTTCAGCCGAGAACTTTCAAAAACTTCATAACTATGGTTTTCTCCCCGAAGTTAGCAAAGAAAGCGGTAACTTTTGCAGTATCTCCGCTTCCCTCTACCCTTTTAACCACACCTTTCCCGAACTTGGGGTGAAACACCAGCTTCGGCCTTTTTGAAGCTCCCGAAGGAACAGCTTCCCTTACCCTCCGGTCTTTACCCTTTACTTCCCTTATCAGGTGTCGAGGAATCTCCTTTAAAAACTTTGAAGGTTCAGATTCCCTGTAGCTTCCGAAAACCCTCCTCTTCTTCGAATAGGAAAGGCTCAAGAATTTCTTAGCCCGCGTCAGGGCCACGTAAAAGAGCCTCCTCTCTTCCTCTTCCCTTTCGGGCTGATCCTGGCTCTTTGCATGGGGGAATATACCTTCCTCAAGCCCCATCAGGAAAACGGCATCAAACTCCAGTCCCTTTGAGGCATGAACAGTCATAAGAGTTACCTTTTCCGAATCTTCAAGCTCGTCCTGATCGGACGACAGCGTAACCGTGGAGAGAAACTCAAGGTAAAGTTCTTTACCCTTAATGCCCTCCCTCTCTGCAAACTCCTGGAGAGTATTCCCGAGTTCCCTGATGTTCTCCAGCCTCGACTCCCACTCCTCGGGATACTCCTTCCTCAAGAACTGCTCATACCCGGTAGCGGCAACAATGAACTTAATAAGATCGTAAGGAGGCAAAGAGCTTGCCTTTTCCCTTATCAGCTCTATAACATCGATAAGCTCCCCAACCGAATTCCTCTGTTTCTTTTGAATCAGAGCACTTTCCAGCTTTTTAAGAGCTTCAAGATTACTCTCTTCCTTTTCCAAGATTTTCCTCAACTTCTCTTCTACGGAGCTGCCCAATCCCCTTCTGGGAGTGTTAAGAACCCTGAATAGGGATATAGCGTCCTTTTCAAAAAGCGCCACCCTGAGGTAGGCGATGATGTCCTTTATTTCTCTTCTCTCATAGAACTTTAAGCCCCCAACTATCTGATAAGCCACCCCCTCCTTCCTAAGGGCATCCTCAACAATCCTGGACAGAGAGTTTGTCCTGTAAAAGACGGCTATCTCTGAAGGTTTTATGCCTTTTGAAATAAGTCTTTTAATACCCTTTACAATGTAAAGGGCTTCTTCAACGTCGCTTTCGGCACAGTAAAGTCTTATGGGCGTACCCTTCGGATTTTTCGTAAACAGCCTCTTTCCTTTCCTGTAAGCGTTATTTGCTATCACTGCGTTTGCAGCCTCAAGAATGGTAGCCGAACACCTGTAATTCTGTTCGAGCTTTATCACCTTCGCGTTTTTAAAGTCTCTTTCAAAAGAGAGTATGTTCTCTATGTTTGCCCCTCTCCAGGTGTAGATGCACTGATCTTCATCTCCCACGGCGCATATGTTGCCTTTCTTTACAGTCAAAGCCTTCGCAATGTCATACTGAACCTTATTGGTATCCTGATATTCATCTATGAGGACATAGCGAAAGTATTCCGAATAGTACTCTCCCAAATCTTCCTGAAGGAGAAGCTCCCTTCCGTAAAGGAGAAGATCGTCAAAATCAAGGGCGTTAATGCTTTTTAATTTCTCGTTATAAGCCCTGAAAATCTCCTCAACTCTTTCCAGCTGAAGGCCGGAAGCCACTCCGTTTTTCAAGTTACTTATGGCAGCGGAGAGGACAGAAGGGCTGTAAAGGTCAGAGCTTAAGTTAAGTTCCTTCAGAACCTCTTTTATCACCCTCTTTCTGTCGTCCTCATCAACTATGAGGAAATCGGGACTGAACCCGAGCCTCCGGCTGTGGGCCCTTATAAGCCTCACACAGAAGGAGTGGAAGGTAGATATAACCGCAGGCACTCCCCTACCGAGAATTCCCTCCACCCGCTCCTTCATCTCCCTGGCGGCCTTGTTGGTAAAGGTAACAGCCAGAATTCTCTCGGGAGGGAAGTGAAGCTCTTCTATCATGTAAGCTATCTTTACAGTTATAACCCTGGTTTTCCCCGAACCGGCTCCCGCAAGAACCAGAAGGGGAGAATCAAAGTAGAGGACGGCTTCTTTCTGCTGGGGATTTAGCTTTTCCAGTAGGGTTTTAAGTTTTTCCAAGGCCGGAAACTCCAAAAGGGATGAAGCAATTATAGAGAACGGGAGACGGAATCCTCAAGCCGCAAACTGGAAAAACCTATCCCTGAAGGGATGAAAATATCTTCTCGAGCTTTTCTTTAAGAGTTTCGGCCGTGAAGGGTTTGACGATATAGTTGTTAACTCCGGCCTTTATAGCCATAAGGACGTTTTCCTTCTTGGCCTCCGCCGTAACCATAAGGATCGGCAGGTGCTTGAGGTTCGGGTCTTTCCTTATCTCCTGAACAAGCTCTATCCCGGTCATGTTCGGCATGTTCCAGTCGGTTATTACAAGACCGTACTTATCGGGGTTCTTCCTCAGTATCTCAAGGGCTTGCTTTCCGTCTTCAGCCTCGTCAACGTTCTTATAGCCGAGCTGTCCGAGCAGAGTCCTGAGAATTTTCCTCATTGCAGCCATATCGTCAACTACCAGTATATTAATGTCCGGTGAAGGCATCGCCATGGCTTCCTCCGCTATCACTTGGTTAGTGCATACTTATGAACAAGCCTCAAAAGGTCAGGAGCGTCGAACTTCACAAGGTGCGCATCAGCTCCGACAAACTTACTCTTGTCAACGTTCGCCCTATCACTTAAAGAGGTGTTAATTATAACCGGTATCTTGGAAAGTTCCGGATCTTCTTTAACTTTCCTGGTAAAGGTTAAACCGTCCATACCCGGCATCTCAATATCGGAAATTATGAGCTGGACGTAATCGGTAATGTCCCTTCCCGTTCTCTTTGCTTCTTCCAACCAGTTGTGAAGAATCTGGAGGGCTTCAATGCCGTTCTGGGCTTCAAAAACGGTATGGCCGTCAGACTCAAGGATTTTCCTTATTATCTTCCTTGCTACGGGACTATCGTCGAGGATGAGTATCTTAAAGTGTCCCTTCTTCTCTACTCCCTCTATTTCCTTTACCTCTTCCATACCGAAGATCTTTATCATCCCCAGTTCATCAAGTATTCCTTCAAAATCAAGGAGCAGAAGGAGCTGATTGTCTTCTATCTCCACAACACCGACAACTTTACCGCCGAGCTTCTCATCAATACTTTTAGGAGGCCTCTTTATGTCGGCCCACCTGATACGCCTTATCCTCTTTGCCTCATGAACTATAACACCGACTATTTCCCTTAAAAACTCCATGACGATTACGTACTTACCGGCACCGGGAGGCTCCTTTATCTTCATCCACTTAGCAAGGTTTATTATCGGAACCATCTGCCCCCTTATTTTCGCCATTCCCTCCGCCTCAGGAGGCAGACCGGGAGCTTTAACAATATTATCCGGCTTAAATATCACCTCTTTAACCTTCGCAACGTTCACTCCCAAAATCCACTCGTAAGTAGAACCGTCGTCGAGAAGCTCGTACATCCGGAAGTCTATGATTTCAAGCTCGTTAGCTCCCGTCTCCAAAATCTTTGGAAGATATTCCTTCTTCTTGGCCATCTTAAATCCCTTTAGCTGGTCTTCTGATCCTGCTTGGTAAGAACTAACGTTATAGCACTAACAAGCTTATTAGTTATATCTTCCACTATGCCGGCAAGCTCCTTCTCTTTTTCCTCAGTTTCCCTGTAATCATCCTCAGACATTGCAAGTAACATCTCCTTAAGGAGAAGCTTAACATCAAACATCGCCTCTTCAATTGAGCTTATTATCTCTTCAAGCTCCGGGTACTTCTCTAAAAGCTCCGAAATCTCCTTGTTGCCGGTACTCAGAATTCTCGCCAGGTTATCGGCTTCGCTGAGGATAGAAAGGTCCGGCTGAAGTCCTTCAACGAACTTTGCCTTAAAGGCCTCATCTATCCTTGTCATAAAGTCACCGAACCTTGAAAGCCTGTCGAGGAGAACCCCGGCATCTCCGATCTTAACCATGTAGAAGGTTTCCCAAATCTTATGAAGGCTGGCATCCGTCTTCTCTGCTATCTTAATTACCTTGTCGGACTGTTGCTTGACGGTATTCAGGTGTTCATTGGACATCTGAATATTGCGAACTATGAAGTCGATGTTCTCTTTCTGAGTCGATACCACTTCAGAGAGGTTGTTTATAACTTTAAGAACATTTTCCGAAGAAGATCTCAGAGAGTTATAAGTTGACTGGTTCTCTTTAAATATCTCCATCCCTTCATCAACGGCCTTAACAGCCCTTCCCGTTATCTCCGACGTCTTCAGCATCTGTTCTCTCATATTTCTTACTACTTCCCTAATCTCTATTGCTGACTTATTGGTCCTCTCCGCAAGCTTTCTCACCTCATCTGCAACTACGGCAAATCCCCTTCCGGCCTCACCGGCCCTGGCAGCCTCTATTGCCGCATTTAAGGCAAGAAGGTTTGTCTGTTCGGTTATGGAAGTAATCACCTCAACAACCCTGTCAATCTGCTCAGTCTGCTTCTGGAGAGCTTCTACAACGTCCTCCATCTCTCTGGTTATGCCCCTTATGTTCTCCATATGCTGTATCGACTCAACCGTTTTGCGTTCAGCGTTTTCAAGCTCGCTCAAAACAAACTTATAGTTATCGAGAAGCTGATCCGAAACCTTCACCAGCTCAGACACAGTATCTTCGATTTTCCCGGTAGCATCCAGCTGATCTTTGGAGAGCTTCAACGTCTCCTGTATCTCCCTTATAGCAACAGAAACGGCGGCTATTGCTTCAAAGTTGTTGAGGAGGGACTGCTTTGTGGCCTTAAGGTTCTGCAGGAACATTTTCTGAGCGTTCTTGAGCTGATTCTCAATCTCTTTCTCTGCCGTAGCATCCCGCCAGGTAACCATGTAATACCTGATCGAACCGTCCTTGTTTGCTATTGCATGCCTGTAAGAGGCCATTATGTAAGGGCCTACGGGAATATCGGCATTTTTCTTGTGCTCTCCCGGCTTTAAAGCCTTCAGGAGTTCTTTGACCCTTTCGGGATCTTTGTGGAACACGTGAATGCTCGTTCCTATCAGCTTGTCGGGATCAACTCCGAACTCCGATATAAAGACGTCCCTCCACTTGTGGGCTATCTCCATAGCTCTTCTGTTGGCGTAAACAAGCTCGTTACCCTCCCTTCCGGGTTTAAAGTCGGGAGTGGCCAGGAATACCGCTTCTTCCATCAGGGAATCTAGCATCTGCTCGTACATGTAAACGTCGTTTTCAAGCTCTTCCAGCTTCCTTTCCAGCTGTTCTTTCTCTTTTGAAAGTTCAAGGTTTTTCTGAGAAAACTTTTTCAGTTCCTCCTGCAAGTCCTTCTTTTCCTTTTCAAGCCTTTCTTTCTCCTGCTTAAGGTTCAAATTTTCGGCCCTGAGGGATTCAAGCTCCCTCCTCAGAAACTCGATTTCCTGCCTCTCCTTAGAACAGCCGAACATCTCAGTCCCCCTCAGAGAAAACGGAATCTATATTGAGAACAATCAGCAAATCGCTGTCAAGCTGGACAACTCCGGAAATAAACTTTACATCTATTCCGACGGTTCCTATCGGCTCCGGAAGGATATCCCCCTCGGGAAACTTTATCGACCCGACTATCTCATCCACTATTACGCCGACTTCCCCCTTGGGAGTTTCAACAATTACTATGCGGTTCTTGCTGTAAATATCCTCCGGAATAGTAAAAGGAATTTTAAGGTGCTCTTTAAGGTTAATAACAGGGACGATCTTTCCCCTCAGGTTCATTACCCCTATCACGTAGGAAGGAGCTTTGGGAACGGGCGTTATCTCCCTGTTCGTCGTTATTTCTACAACTTCCTCAATGGGAACACTCACAAGCTCATCTTTAAGCCTAAAAGCTATTACTTGAACCTCTTTTTCGTGAACTTCCCCTATCAGCTCCTCAACACCGGCTATTGCCATTTCCCTTTCGTTACTCATTTAAATGCCCCGGCCAATTTGATTTTATAGTCAGAAAGCAGAGAGTTAAGGTCGAGAATAAGCACCACCCTGCCGTCCCCGGCTATCGTAGCCCCAGCAATTCCCGGTATGTCTGCGAGAAGCTCTCCGAGGGATTTAATGACTATCTCTTCTTCCCCGTAGAGGTCCTCAATGGATACCGCTATCAACCTTTCTCCGACCTTAACTATCACAACGAAGCGCTTTTCACCCGAATCCTCATACTCGAGAAGCTCATTCAGGGAAAAGAGGGGGAGGACTTCTTCCCGGAGCATGAAGCTCTTGAAACTTCCCACTTCCTTAACCAAATCCGGGTTATACCTTACAACTTCAACAACCGAGTGAAGGGGAACGGCAAAAACCTGATTCTTAACACCGATCATCAGCGTTCTGATAATGGCAACCGTAAGGGGCAGTTTCAGGTATATGGTAGTTCCCTTCCCGACTTCACTATCTATCTCGATGGATCCCCTCAAGGAATGGATCGTGCTGGCAACGACGTCCATTCCGACGCCCCTTCCGGATACATCGCTCACCTTTTCGGCCGTCGAGAAACCGGGCATGAATATCAGTTCATAAGCTTCCTTGTCCGAAAGCTGTGCGGCCTGCTCCGGCGTTATCAGTCCCTTCTCTATGGCCTTTTTCTTAATCTTTTCGGGATCTATCCCCCTTCCGTCATCCTCTATTCCCACGACTATGTGGTCTCCCTCGTGGTAAGCAAAGAGCCTTATCGTCCCGACTTCGGGTTTCCCCTTCATTACCCTCTCTTCAGGAGGCTCTATGCCGTGATCGAGGGCATTCCTGACAAGGTGGATAAGGGGATCCTCCAGCTTATCGAGAATAGACCTGTCAAGCTCGGTATCTTCACCCTCTATTATCAACTGAACCTTCTTCTTGAGCTTCCTCGCAAGGTCCCTAACGAGCCTCGGAAACTTGCTGAATATCTTCTTTATGGGCTGCATCCTGAGCTTCATAACCGCAACCTGAAGGTCGCTCACCGTCCTATCAAGGCTCGTTACCGCCTCAAGAAGTTTCTCTACAGACTCACCCCTGCACTCCTTCTCAACATCGGCCGAAACCCTTAGTATCCTGTTCCTGTCGAGGACTATCTCCCCAACAAGGTTCATTAAGTTCTCAACCCTCTCTACGTCTACCCTTATCGTTTCAGAAGACTTTACTTCCTTTTTGGTTTTAGGCGGAGCTTTCTTTTCCTCTGTCTTTTCTTTTTTCGGCTGGACTTCTTTTGTTTCAGATTCTGCCTTCGGCTTCTCCGGCTCTTTTTTCTTTATCAAATCCTTTACATCCTTTCCTTCCTCAATCAGCTTCTCTATTTCCGGAATAACCTCCATAGGCCTCTTGTCCGGAGGCATGAGGATGATTTCCTCAAGGAGTCCGGCAAGGTCTTTATCGGGATGCTCGCGAAGGAGTTTCTTTAATTCCTCAGATATTCCGTCAACAAACTCCACATCTCCACTGTCGCTTTTGGCCTCCCGACCGCTTTCTCCGCCGGAGGCTTCCGAAGGAAGCGACTCTCCTTTTAAAGCCTTATCAAGCTTTTCTATTATGGGCTTAACCTCTTCAAGGTCGGGAATTTCCCTGCTCTCCTTTATCGAAGCTATGGCGGACTTTATAATGTCCACCCCTTCAAGTATTACATCCATAAGCTCCGGGGAAAGCTCCATCTCATCGTTCCGGAGCTTGTTAAAGATGTCCTCAATCCTGTGGGCAACCTCAACGATTGAAGTAAGGTTTAGAAAGCCCGCCCCTCCCTTTAGGGTATGCATTCCGCGGAATATCTTGTTTAGAAGCTCTTTATCGTCCGGGTTATTCTCAAGGTCTATCAGGTCTTGGTCAAGGTTTTCGAGTATCTCTTCCGCTTCAACCAGAAATTCCTCTAAAATCTCTTCAAGCTCGGGAGGAACATCTATCCTCATAACCACCTCTAAAGTCCAAACTGTTTGAGAATTTCATCAACGTCGTCCTGAGAAACCTCCTTTTTCCACTCAAGCTCCTCAACCTTTTTCTTAAGCTCTTCTTTCTCTTCCTCCGGCCCCTCTTCTATACCGGCCATCAACAAGATTTTAAGTATGCTTTTTTCAATATCGGAAATAAATCCTTTTATTTTTAGTAACCTCTGGGCAAGTATATCCTGGAACTCAAGAAGGGTAAGAGAATCGACCAGCTTTGATTCAAGGCTCTCGAGTTTTTCCTTTAAGCTCTCAAAGTCCGGACACTCGGAGACGGTTTCTTTGAGTTCTCGAAGCTCTTCAAGGCTGTTCCCTATGTTCTCTATAAGCTTCTTCGTAGCCTCTTCACTCTCGGATATGGCAGTTTCAATGTGTTTATTAACAGCATTGAACCCTTCTTTTTTAGCAGATACCTGAGACAGCTCCTGCTTGAAGGTCTCCACAATCGAGAGGAGTTCTTTTATTTCTTTTAATAAATTTTTCTCCATCCTCTCCTCCAGCCCGTTGATCATTCCCGACACCTATTTTGATTTTACCACAGCGTAAAGAGAAAAACCTGCATCAACTACGGCACCGTGTGAATAGATCTCAGTGAATAAATCTCACTCTTACGTAAAACAACAGCCAAACCTAATGTATAATGAACTCACAAATCCGACGGTCAGGAGGGAAGGGTGAAGAGAACGATTGCCGTACTCGGCCTATTTGCAGCCGGACTCCTTACAAGCCCCGGTCAGGCGGCAGAGTTTTCTTTCTCCGCAGGACCTCAAAGGGAAATTTTCAGCGGATGGGTAAAGTACAAGGGAAATGAGGTCGACGTTAAAGATGACCTCAACATAAGCGATAAGACCAAACTCTTTCTGTCCTTTGAAGTAAAGCACGACATCAAGTTCCTGCCCGATGTTAAAGTCGATTACATAAGGGTCAAAACCTCCGGCACCGGGAAGATTTCAAAAGACATAACCTTCGGCGATGTAACGTTTAACGTCAGCGATAGAATCCATACCGACTTTAAGGCCGACCAGATCGATGCCACTTTCTTCTACAACCCCGTGAAGAAAAACAGAATAAACCTTCAGGTAGGACTCGGAGTTAAGTACTTGACCGGTTACGTAAAACTTAAAAGCCTCACCACCGGAGCTTACTCGGATACGGATTACGACATACCCGTTCCTTACCTCTACACGGCCGTCTGTTCCAAGTTTTCTCTCTTCCGAATCGGCCTTGAAGGGAAAGGACTTGCCTACGCTGGAAATTACTTTTACGACTGGAAGCTAAAGGGAGGAGTGGAGTACGGGAACTTCTTTGCCCACGTAGGTTACAGGTATGAAAGGCTTAAAATAGATGACATTGATGATTTCTCCTCCGATCTTAAAATAAAGGGAGTTTTCGGCGAAATCGGAGTAAGGTTCTAAATCCTCAATCGCCCTGCAACTTCCCCCTCACTTTAGTGGGGCTTCTCGTCTCATCTTGAGCCCCGCTCCTTCCTTAGTTTTTCAAGCTCTTTCTTCAAGTTCAAAACCTTGCCGGCTAAAGGCTCTGGCAGTTTTTTCTTTATTTCCTCCCGACTCATTCCCATAGGAATCCAAACAAGGCTATCAAGCTTTATGGGAGGAATGCCGAGTTCGCGGGAAAGGTTTTGCCACTCATCTTTTGTAGCAATCTTTGAAAGCCTTGAATCGTAAGGAATTGTTATTCCCTCTATACCTTCGGGAGTTCTGCCCGTTACGATCCTGTAAGCGTAACAGAACATTTTTGAAGCAAAAACAATCGTCTTCGCTCCTCTGTCCTGCCCCATACAGGCCGACAGGAAGTCCACCAAAAGCTTTAAGTCCTTTCCAAGCTCCTGAAAGGGAAACGTTTCAAAGAGGGACTCCACACAAAACGCGGCTTTACGGAGTCTTTTAAGTTTTGCGCTTAAGAACCTCTTGTTGTAACGCCTGATGAACTCCTCAAACCCTCCGGTGCTTTGTGAGAAAAACTCAGAAAACCTTTCCCAGTACACCTCTCCCTTCATAGAAAGCTGATACGAAAGAAGAGCGTTAATCAACGTAAGCTTGAAGAAAAGCTCAGGATTTCTCAGACTTCTAAACAAGTTTTCCAAAGCTACGAACTGCCTGTCGGCAGATTCCAAGAGGAGTATGTCCCGTGGAGAAAAGTCAGAGAGAAGCTTCTTCAGTCTCCCTACGTTCCTTTCCTTTTCTGATTTTTCCGACATAACCCTTAACAGTCTCGACTTCTTTCTTAAGCAGCTTCTTAATCCCCAGGTAAGAAAGGACGGAAAAGACTGCCCCCAAAAAGACACCGCCCACCATCATCGGAATAAATATCTCCTTTCCACAACGGAGAAGGGCATCCAAGGAAGAAAAATCAAAGTGAGGAGTACAGATCTTCCTGCCGAGTAGCAGACATCCAACGTAGTAATCAAGGACCAGAACGGGAATTGTCGTCCAAGGGTTGGTAACGTGAGTCCCGATTGCAGCGGCCACCTTGCTTACACGGGCAAGCGCCGCAATAGTA
This sequence comes from Desulfurobacteriaceae bacterium, assembly GCA_027063785.1. GTDB lineage: Bacteria > Aquificota > Aquificia > Desulfurobacteriales > Desulfurobacteriaceae > JAMORC01. The sequence goes on along the minus strand of JAMORC010000015.1, from coordinate 41,950 downwards.
ACGGCTATGATGACCTGAAATCCGTTGACCGGAAGGAATCCAATAAAGACGCCCAGGGCAAGCCCTTTCGCTGTTTCGTCAGGCCTCTCCCTCAGCTCCAGCAACTTCTTGAGGTAAAACCTCGGAGAAAGCGCTTTTACAATCCCTTTCATAACACTCAAATATTACAAAATTTGATTAAAAAAGCAATCAACCGCGGAAGATTTTCGATTATTCACGCTTTCACAGTTTGAACAGGCACCTTCTTCCTGACAAAGACTTTTACGAATCTCTGAAACTTAGCGGTTAATCCCTCTTCCCTTGAAACAAGGGCAAAGAGTAAATCCTCCTCTCCTCTTACCCTAAAGTAAAAGCTGTAAGTATGTAGCTTCCAGGTTCTCTTGAAACCTGCTGCCACTCCTTCCACCTTTTTCCAGTCAAGCCTTCTTACCGCTTTTCCCCTAAAATCCTTAACGATAATTTCCCTGGGCCTTACCAAAAGCTCAAAGTTCCTTAAAAGTGGCCTCGACTGCCACAGAACTATAACTGCAAATGTAACGGCCATAACTATTCCAACGTACTTCCAGATTCCCGACATAAAGAGCGCTCCGACAAACAGCAGCAGGTCAAAAAGCAGGGGTACCACAATGAAAAGGGGATCCTGCTTCAGCCTCAGCTCCTTCATCCTTTAAACCTCAAGCATTTTTTCAATAGCCCTTCTGGCTTTCCCGGCCACCTTAAGATCCACTTCAACTTCAAACTGCTCCCTCTCTAAAGCCTTAAGAACCCTCTCCGGCGTAATCATTTTCATCTGATCACAGGTAAACTCACTGTATGCGGGAATAAACTCAACGTCGGGACGTAGCTTCCTAAGCCAGTGAATCGTTCCCTTTTCCGTTCCGACGATAACCTTCCTTGCATCCGTCTCCTTTACGAACTTGACAATCTGGGACGTACTCCCGATGAAGTCTGCCATATCCCGGACTTCCTTCCGACATTCGGGATGAACGACGAAAACGGCATCGGGATATTTTTTCCTGACTCTCTCGGCCTCCTCAACTGTTAGCTTCTGATGGACGGGACAGTATCCCTCCCAGCAAAGAATTTCCTTCCCCTGCACCTTTTCGGCAACGTAACTTCCGAGGTTTTTGTCCGGAAGGAAGAGCACCTTCTCTGCCCTTACTGACTCCACCACTTTTACCGCATTTGCAGAGGTACAGCAGATGTCGGAAACGGCCTTAACGTCGGCAGAGCTGTTGACGTAAGTAACAACCGCATACTCAGGGTTCTCCTTTCGGAACTCCTCTACCTCCTCAGCTATCACCATGTCTGCCATGAGACAGCCGGCCTTGTAGTAGGGTATGAGGACTTTCCTATCCGGATTAAGAATCTTTGCCGTTTCCGCCATGAAGTATACACCGCAGAATAGGATTATTTCCCCTTCAACCTCCCTGGCCTTCCTGGCAAGCTCGAGGGAATCGCCTACAAAGTCGGCAACATCCTGAACAAGACCGTCAACGTAGTAGTGGGCAAGGATTACAGCCCTCTTTTCCTCCTTAAGTTCCTTAATTTTATTGATAAAGTAAGTCCTATCCATAGTTTACTCCCACTCGATTGTTCCGGGCGGCTTTGAGGTTATATCGTATACAACCCTGTTAACTCCCTCCACCTCGTTAATAATCCTGTTAGAGAGCCTCTCGAGAAGGTCGTAGGGGAGCTTCACCCAATCCGCAGTCATCCCGTCAACGCTTTCTACCGCCCTTATTGCTATGACGTAGTCATAAGTCCTGACATCCCCCATAACACCGACGGTCTGTATCGGAAGAAAAACGGCAAAGGACTGCCAGATTTTGTCGTAGAGTCCCGCTTTCTTAATCTCCTCAAGAACTATTGCATCCGCTTCCCTGAGTATCTTTAAGTACTCCGGCTTTACCTCCCCTATTATTCTTATGGCCAGTCCGGGACCAGGGAAGGGTTGCCTCTTTATTATCTCTTCGGGAAGTCCCAGCTCCTTTCCAAGTTCCCTCACTTCGTCTTTAAAAAGCTCCCTCAGAGGCTCTATTAGCTTGAAGTTCAGCCTCTCAGGAAGTCCTCCGACGTTGTGGTGAGACTTAATCGTCGCAGAAGGTCCCTTAACGGATACACTCTCTATTACATCGGGATAGAGAGTCCCCTGGGCAAGGAACTCGGCATCGGGTATCTCCTTTGCCGCCTTTTCAAAAACCTCAATAAAGGTATGGCCGATTATCTTCCTCTTTTCCTCAGGATCCGTCACTCCCTTAAGCCTTTCAAGGAAGAGGTCGGAAGCATCGATAGTTCTGAAGTTCTTCATATGAAACCTTTCCTTAAACGTCCTCTCTACTGCTTCTCTCTCCCCTTTCCTCAAAAGCCCCGTATCAACGAATATGGGGTAAAGCTGGTCGCCTATTGCCCTGTGGAGGAGAGCAGCCACAACCGAAGAGTCAACACCTCCGGAAAGGGCGCAGATAACGTTTTTGTCCCCGACGGTTTCCCTGATTTTCTTTATCTCGTACTCTATAAAGTTCTCCATAGTCCAGACCTGTCTGCAGCCGCAGATCTTCACTGCAAAGTTTTCCAGTATCCTGTCACCATACCGGGTATGCTTTACCTCCGGGTGGAACTGAACGCCGTAAATTTTCCTCTCCTTATTCCTTATTGCAGCGTAAGGGGCGTTTTCCGTCCTTGCAATCGGCTCGAAACCCTCGGGGATTTTCAGAACCCTGTCACCGTGGCTCATCCAGACCGTAAACTTCTCGGGAAGTCCGGAAAACAGGTCAGAATTATCAAGAACCTCAAGCTCAGCCCTTCCGTACTCGTGCTTTTCCGCCCTTACAACTTCCCCGCCGAACAAGTGGGTAATAAGCTGCATACCGTAGCATATACCCAGAACAGGAACTCCCAGTTCAAAAAGTTCCCTGCCGACCTTAGGGGAGTCAGGAGCGTAAACACTCGCAGGCCCTCCGGAGAGAATTATCCCCTTCGGCTTAAATTCCCTAATCCTTTCAACGGACAGGTTGAAGGGATGTATCTCACAGTAGACGTGCTTCTCCCTGAGCCTCCTCGCTATCAGCTGGGTGTACTGGGAGCCGAAGTCGAGGATCAGAATCTTGTCCTCATGAATGTCCTTTACTGCCATTACTTCTCCTCAAATTAGAGTTTCTTTAAAATAAAGTAGAGGAAAACCATAGAAGCGATAAAGCCTACAAGGAAAATAATAATCAGTTCCAGCAGTTTTGCATCCATAAAAATCCCCTAATGCTCGAGGCAGGTTGATGATGGGATTTTATCAGCTTTTCTTCAGAAACCTATCCAGGAAGTCTTCTCTTCCAAAAGTTTTTATCCTTCTAAATCCGTAGAACTTGAAGACAAGCTTCACGTACTCCACCCCCATCTCTCCGTCCAAGCCGCTGCAGCAGGGAATAACTTTTTTCCCGTTCCTGCATTCCGAAGGCAAGGAATTCAAGAAGTGAAGCTTACTACCCCTCTTTGTTCTCTTTACAAGAGGATCCCTCCACTGCCTTACCATGTTGGCCTTGCACTCGTGAAGCTCGAGAACCTCCTTTCCGGAAAAGGCTACGTCAATCTCCTTGTCCGAAAGCTTCCTCCTTCCCCTGAAAACCTTACACTGGTTAACCCTCCTGAACCTGCCCGAAAAGGTAAAGGGTCCGAGCCTTGAAGCGAGAATTTCCAAGAAGTTCCCCCTCTGCTTATCGGTGTTCTCCAGGAAGAAGTTTTCAAGTATCCTGAGAATTCTGCTTCCCTTTGAGTAGGGAAGCAGACCAAGCTCCAACATATCCTTAACCGCAAGAAAAAGCCTTTCAAGCTTTACCTTCGGAGGATCTGTAGGTCGAAAACTGTTAACAACTTCAAGGATCAGGAGGAAGGCTTCCGGGTTCTTCTTTAAAAACTTCAGGAGTTCCTCTATCTCTTCCGATTTAATCCTGCCAAGCTCTATCCCCTTCCTGCAGCTACAGCTCATAAATCACTTCCCCGACGGTTATCCCCGCCTTAACGAGGTAGATGGGGAGGAGGGAGAGAAGCTCCTCTACTTTCTTTCTCTTCATGCGCCTGAGAACGGTATCTTTCCTTACCCTCTTCCCCGCTTCAACAAAGGAGAGGTTGACAAACCTCACGTTTGCCACTTGTCTGTCGGTAAAGGTAAGTGAACCGGATATTTCCACGGTTACCCTGTAACCGCCGCCGATTCTTTCGGCTTCACCGGCCACCGAAAGGTTAAGCTCGCACTCAAGGAATTTTTCCCCCGATTCGGGATCGACAAAAACTTCCTGAAGAACCCAAAAGCTTTTCCTTTCAACCATCAAGCTTCTCCAAAAGGTCAACAAAATGACAGAGAAAATCAACAGACGACGTAACCCAAACTTTCAGCTCTATTTCCCTTTCAGAACCCGAACTTCTGGCCCAGTCAAGCCTTTTAAAAATCCGATAAAAGGCGTTGTAGATAACTTTTTTCCGATAAGGAGAACTTCTATCCAGAGCAGAAAAACGCCTCTTAAGTCTTTTTAACTTTTTCCTTCCTCTCCTTCTCATTAGCTCGTGAAAAGCCCTGTTCGTTACCTTTTTCGGCTCTACTTCCTCAAGGACATCCTTAACCGCCTCTTCAAAGAGCCGAAAAAGTTCAGAAGGCTTTCTGCCGTAGAGAACGGGGAAAGACCTATCGCTTAAGATTACCTTAACTTTCAAATTTCCATCCATGCTAAAATTCTACCACCATGACCTACGAGATTTTTGTCTCGAAGAAACCCCTTGACGGCAGGGAAATCGAAGAGATAAAAGGACTTCCCGTAGTTAAACCCATTCAAGTTCACGGAAACCTCGTCGCTTTCGTTGGAAAAGGAAAAAGCAGAAGGCCCAAGGCCGATGCCGTTGTAACCGACAGTAAGGAAATCTGGATCGGCGTCTTAGCCGCCGATTGCCTTCCCATCTTCCTGATCGGAGAAGGAGTCGTAGGTGTTGTTCATGCCGGATGGAGGGGAACTTTAAAGGGCATAGCTTTCAATGCCGTTTCTTACATAAACAAGTTTTCCCGGGTTAAAAAGGCAATATTCGGAGTCTCTATATGTAAGTTTTGCTACGAGGTAGGGGAAGACGTCCGGTCTCTGTTTCCTCCCATGTATGACGGGTGCTTTAAAGAGATAGGAGAGGGCAAGTTTCTATTTGACATTAAAACGGCAAACCTTATTCAGTTAAAGTCAGCAGGTGTTAGGGACTTTGAGTTTTTAGAAGGTTGCACGTGCTGCGATAACCACCTGTTCTACTCTTACAGAAAGGAGAAAACACAGAAGAGAAACCTGTTTGCAATAAGGATTACTTAAATGGAAAAGCTCGAAGTCCTTGCCCTCTCCTTCAAAAGGGGTATCGGCCCCAAGAAAATAACAGAAATAGCAGAACGCTACGGTTCCGCAGAAGAGTGGGCAAGGGAAGAGAAAACAGACCTTTCACAAGAGCTTGAAAGAGCAGAAGGAGAAATCAGGGAAGCAGAAAGGCTGGGAATAAAAATCATAACCCTTTTTGACGGGGAATACCCGGAAAAGCTGAAGAATATTAACTCTCCTCCTCCCGTCTTATACGTAAAGGGAAACCTGTCAAACTCTCCCTCCGTTGCCGTGGTAGGTTCACGCCGATGTTCTTCTTACGGCAGACGCGTAGCCTTCGGCCTTTCAAAGTTCCTCGCCGAGAGGGGAATCTGCATTATCAGCGGTCTTGCCTACGGCATAGATTCGGCCGCCCACAGGGGAGCCTTAGAAGGCGGCACTACGGTCGCCGTGCTCGGCTGCGGACTCGACGACGTCTACCCGAGGGGAAACAGGGAACTGGCGGAGAGAATAGTTGAGTCAGGAGGCGCCCTCGTTTCAGAGTTTCCGCTCCGAACGAAGGTATCAAGGGAGAACTTCCCCAGAAGGAACAGGATAGTTGCAGGACTTTCCGACGCGGTAGTAGTCGTGGAAGCCGGAGAAAGGAGCGGTTCATTTATCACGGTAGACTTCGCCCTTGAACAGGGAAAAGAGGTATTTTCGGTACCGGGACCAATAGATTCCCCCTTCAGCGCCGGCACGAACAGGCTGATAAAAGAAGGGGCTGCACCGCTTACGGACTACGGCGACATTCTGGAGCTTTTTCCGGAAAATAATGTTCAAAATGAAGTAGAAGTGTCCGAACACCTCAAGCCCGTTATTGAAGCTCTTAAATCTTCGCCGAAAGGAATCGACCGCCTATCCGAAGAGCTGAAACTGCCCGTCCGGAAACTCTCTTCACTCCTGTTTGAGCTTGAAGTACTCGGAATTGTAAGAAGAGAAGGAGCCTTATACCAGCTATGTTAAAGGAAGAGATACTCAAGGAAATAAAAGAAAGGGGGGAAATTCCCTTTGACAGGTTTGTTTACCTATCCCTCTACCATCCGAAGTGGGGATACTACACAGGAAAGAGAGGGTCTCCCCTTCCGGGGGAGGATTTCGTAACAGCTCCGGAAATCTCCCCCGTTTTCGGTAAAGTCCTGGCCTTCCACCTGAAAAGAATTTCCGAAGAGAGGAATCTCCCTTTGAGAATTCTCGAGCTGGGAGGAGGAAAGGGCTTCCTTGCAAAGGATATTCTCGGATCCATTCCCGTAGAAGAATACATCGTTCTTGAACTCGGAAACTTTCCTCCGCTCCCCGGAATCAGGCACGTAAAGAAGCTTGAAGAAGTTCCTTCATTCGAGGGATTTGTTGTCTCAAACGAATTTTTTGACGCCTTTCCGTTTAAAAGGATTCTCAAAAGGGGAGGGAAACTTTTTGAAGTCTTTGTGGGAAGCGATGGGGATAAACTTACGGAATTCCTTCTTCCTTTTAAAGGAGAATTACCCTGTGAACCCGAAGAAGGAGGAGAATACCCCCTTTTTGTCGGCTGGAAAGAGTTCCTAAAAGAGTTAAAGGAAAAGTTTAAGGGCTACTTCATCGCCTTTGACTACGGAGGAAAGTGTAAGGAGGTGTCCTCAAAGAAAAGCTTTAGGGCTTACAGGAACAACAGAATCGTCGAAGACTATCTTGAAAGGCCGGGAGAAACCGACCTGACGGCCGACATCGATTTTGACAGACTCTTTAATGTCCTGTCATCTTCGGGCTTTTCCCGGATCAGGGTCAGGAATCAGAGCGAATTCCTCTTATCGGAAGGTATAGAAAAGGCGGTATCTCCGTCAGATAGCATCGCCGTCCTATCACTCCTCGTAGATATGGGAAGGCGGTTTAAGGTTATTCAGGCCGTCAGGGAATGAGTTACTTACTTGTTATCTTTACCGAGGTTAAGAACTTGAAGAAGCCGAAGATTACCATCCATACCATAAACCACAGGTCAACTCCAAGCTGCATAGGAATAAGGAAGATCACGATAGGAAGAATAAAGAATATTTCAAACAGAGTTACGCCGCCGCGTCTTCTTACCGAATCACGCCAGAGTTCTCGGGGTATATACGTTAAAGCTTCTTTAAAGGAGATGTCCCCATCGCTATAACTGCTGAGAATGGTAGATGCAAATATCGGACCCAAAACCAATCCTGCGAGAAAAGAAAAGGCAAACAGGTACAGGAGCATTTCGGCCTCCACAGTTAATTCTACCAGAGTGCATCCTTTACAATAGTTTCATCCCTCTGAGGACCCGTTGAGACAACGGGAATCGAAACTCCCAGGTAATCTTCAACAAACCGGAGGAAGTTTTTCGCCTCTTCGGGGAGTTCTTTGAAGCTCTTTACGTGAGTTGTTTCCCTTTTCCACCCGGGCAGCGTTTCGTAAACAGGCTTAACCCTTGAAAGTTCCTGGGCTGTAGACGGAAAGGACTCAACTATTTCTCCATCAATTTCATAGCCGACACATACTTTTATCTCATCAAAAGCATCGAGGACGTCAAGTTTCGTAACAATGATGCCGTCAAGGTCGTTCACCATACAGGAAAACTTTACTGCAAAGAGGTCAAGCCATCCACAGCGCCTCGGCCTCCCCGTCGTGGAGCCGTATTCGTGCCCTCTCGCCCTTAAAAGTTCCCCGACGTTATCCTTTAACTCCGTTGGGAAAGGACCTCCGCCGACCCTCGTCGTATACGCCTTCATTATCCCGTAAATCTTCTCCACTTTCTTCGGACTTATGCCCGTCCCGGATGAGATTCCGAGCGCCGAGGAATTTGAAGAGGTAACAAAGGGATAAGTTCCAACATCTATGTCAAGGAGCGTTGCCTGCGCCCCTTCAAAGAGAACGTTATCTCCCCGATCAACTGCCCTGTTGAGGAGCGTGACCGTATCGCAGACAAAAGCCTTAACCTTTTCGTAGTTCCTCATTGTTTGAGAGTATATCTCATCAAAACTGAAGGAAACGTCGTAATTATAGACGTGTTTTAACGTCAACTCTTTTTCCCTCAAGTTCCAACGAAGCTTTTCTTTAAAGGCATTCTCGTCCCTCAAGTCTGCAATCCTAATTCCTACTCTTCCGGCCTTATCCCTGTAGGCAGGGCCTATTCCCTTCAAAGTCGTTCCTATTGAACCGTCCCCCTTTAGCCTTTCGGAAGCAGCATCAAGCTCCTTATGGTATGGGAGTATCAGGTGAGCCCTCTCGCTTACAAAAAGACGACCGTCTACCTCCTTTCCGACCCTTTTTATAAACTCAATTTCATTTATGAGGGATTCAAGGTCTATCACCATTCCGTTCCCGAGAACGCACCTCTTACCGTCGTGAAGAATTCCGGAAGGCAGGAGATGAAGGATATACTTAGTGCCGTCAACGACCACCGTGTGGCCTGCGTTGTTTCCTCCCTGAAACCTAACTATCCAGTCGGCTTTTTCCGAAAGGATATCTACGATTTTTCCTTTTCCTTCGTCTCCCCATTGAGTTCCCACTACGGCCAGCGTTGCCATTTAATTTCCTCCCTGAGAAATTGCCGACGCAAATATACTAAACCCCACTCTCAAGGGCTTTCACAGCCTCATCAATAAGTGTTCCCTTGACCTTAAAACTTCTATCAGGGGATGTAAAAATGAAACTTTCCTCCTCTCCCTCCCCCAAAAGAATCACAACTTTAAATCCCTTCCCAAAAGCAATCCTTACAGATTCCCTCCAGTCCCTCCTTACTATGTCTCTCGCAGCCGTAAATCCTTTTTTCCTCAGCTCCTTTGCAAGCTTGTATGCTCTGTGAAGCTCCTTTCTAACGTCTACTATGTAGAAATCCCTTTTCATCCTCCTGAAAAGTGATTTCTTTTCCAGAAGCTCCTGAAGGGCATCTATAGAAAGGGCAATACCCGTAGCCGGCACGTCCCTACCGAACTTTGCCGGCAGGCCGTCGTACCTTCCCCCGCTTCCCAGAGAGAAGCCGTAGAGTGGGTGGAAGACCTCATAAGTTATTCCCGTATAGTAATCAAGCTCTCTCTTTTCCGTCAGGTCAAATATCACCCTGTCGGCAAAACCGTAGCTCTCGAGGATCTTTAAGACTTCTCTCAGCTCGGCTATCGCCCTTCTCGTCTTCTTTCCACTAAACGTCTCCTCCGCCCTCGAGAGAACCTCCTCCCTGCCGTAAAGTTCAAGGAGAATCCGCAACTTCTCGGCCCTTTCTCCCTCTATTCCCTTCTCCTCAATGAATAGATCCAGTCCGGAGATATCCTTATGCTTGAGCACGGAAAGGAGGCTCTCTTCTCCTTCAAGCTCAAGCTCCGACAGGGCACCGATCACAAATTCCGAGTGTCCAATGTCTATCTGAAAGGACTTAAGTCCAAGCTCCTTCAGCATATTGGCAACGACAGCAATCACCTCAGCATCGGCCTCTACGTCGGGTACCCCTATAAGCTCTATGCCGAACTGACAACTCTCCCTTTCCCCTTCTCTATCTCTGAAAACCTTTCCCGAGTAGTAAAACCGGAAGGGCGGTTCCTCATCTTTAAAGGAAGAAGCAACAATCCTCGCAACCTGAGGAGTAAAGTCAGGCCTCACGGCAAGGAGCTTCCCGGTATCCCTATCAACAAGCTTAAAGGAAATTTCCTCAAAACCGTTATAGACAACTTTAAAGGTCTTCAGAAACTCAATTTCAGGCGGTATTATCGGCTCATATCCCCAGAGAGAGGCAACTTTCTTAAGCTTCTCCTCTATAAACTCCTTTCTCTCGGCCTCTTCTGGCAGGTAAGTCTTAAATCCCTTCGGTATTTCTGTAAACCTCATTCTCAAAACCCTAAAAACTTGACTATCTCTTCTTTGTCGGCAGGAAGCGTTACCGGCTTAACTCCCATGGAAATCGCCGTATCCGGATCTTTAAGACCGTGGCCGGTAAGGGTGCAAACAACCACGTCTCCTTTACTGAAAAGGTTCCTTTCCCTCGCCGCCTTTATAACCCCAGCAATCGAGGCAGCGGAGGCCGGTTCACAGAATATTCCTTCAGTTCTGGCAACAAGCCTGTAGGCCTCCAGTATCTCCTCATCGGTTACCATATCTATAAAGCCGCCCGACTCTTCGGCGGCGTTAACGGCTCCCTTCCAGCTTGCCGGATTTCCTATTCTGATAGCAGTAGCAATTGTTTCCGGGTTCTTCACCGGATGACCGAGAACAATCGGAGCAGCTCCGGCCGCCTGCCATCCACACATCCTGGGCTTTGAATTAACCTTCCCGGCCTCGAAGTACTCCTTGTAGCCCATCCAGTAGGCTGTTATGTTCCCGGCGTTCCCGACCGGAATAAAGTGGTAGTCGGGAGCTTCCCCCAGCTGTTCGCATATTTCAAAAGCAGCAGTCTTCTGCCCCTGAAGTCTGTAAGGGTTTATTGAGTTAACAATCGTTATAGGGTAGCTCTCCCCGATCTCCCTCACAATCTCCAGAGCATCGTCGAAATTCCCCTTTATCTGAATCACCTCAGCACCGTACATCACGGCCTGAGAGAGCTTCCCCAGGGCTATCTTCCCCTCCGGTATAAGCACAACGGCCTTAAGCCCTGCCTTTGCAGCGTAGGCGGCGGCAGAAGCGGAGGTGTTTCCCGTAGAGGCACAAATTACGGCCCTCGCCCCCTCTTCGACGGCCTTTGATACGGCCATCGTCATTCCTCTGTCTTTAAAAGAACCGGTGGGATTAAGTCCCTCAAACTTCAGGTAAAGTTCTATACCCGGAGCTATTTCTCCTGCCAAGTTATCGGCCTTTATGAGGGGCGTGTTTCCCTCGAGCAGAGTAACAACGGGCGTCTTGTCGGAAACGGGAAGAAACTCCCTAAATTCTTCTATAACACCTCTCCATCTTTCCATATAAGTTCCCCCGATTAGGTAAAATACGAGGAGAATTATAATCCTCGGTTTCTCCTTTACCAGACTTTAAGGAGGCACTATGTTTGAGGGCATCTACGTTGCTATCCCCACTCCCTTCAAAAACGGGAAGGTCGACGAAAAGGCCCTTAAGGAACACATCGAGTTCCTCATAGAAAACGGCGTTGACGGAATAGTTCCCTGCGGAACTACGGGAGAAAGTGCAACGCTTTCCTACGAAGAACACGAGAAGGTCATAGCACTAACAATAGAGCAGTGCAGGGGAAGGGTAAAGGTCATAGCCGGCACCGGCTCAAACTCCACGTCAGAAGCCATAAGGCTTACCAAGTTTGCGGAAGAAGTAAAGGCCGACGGAGCACTCCTTATAACCCCTTACTACAACAAGCCAAACCAGGAAGGACTTTACCTCCACTTCAAAGCCGTTGCAGAGGCCGTCTCAATTCCGATTGTCCTTTACAACGTTCCCGGCAGAACCGGAGTAAACATGCTTCCCGAAACAGTTGAGAGGCTGTCCCGCATAGACAATATTGTCGCGATAAAGGAAGCAACAGGAAGCACCAACGTCGCCACTGAAATCATAAACCTCTGCGGGGAAAGAATCTCCGTCCTTTCCGGGGATGATCTAACCTTCTTCCCCCTCCTTGCCGTCGGAGCTAAAGGGGTTATATCGGTTACAGCAAACGTAGCTCCCGAAAAGATGGTCGAAATGTTTAAGGCCTTTAAAAGCGGTGACCTTGTAAAAGCTCAGGAACTTCATCTTGAGCTTTACCCCTTATCCAAAGTCCTCTTCATCGATACCAATCCGATTCCCGTAAAGACCGCCCTCTCTATGATGGGAAAAATGGAGAAGGAGTTTAGGCTTCCTCTGTGTCCGACGACTCCGGAAAAGGAAGAGAGAATTAGGGAAATACTTAAGAAAATGGGAGTTCTACAGTGAACCTCGGCCTTGATTACAGGGATCTAGAAAAGCTGTTCATCTACTTTGAGATCAGGGAAAAGGATGTTAAGAACCTTCAGTTCCTCGGGAACATACTCCTCCCCTATAAGGACGAGTTTGCAGAGGCGTTCTACGATAACCTTATGAAGTTCGGTGATATAAAGGAGTACATTCCCGAGCAGAAGCTCCAGAGGCTGAAAAAAACAATAAAGGAGTGGTACGAGAAACTATTTTCGGGAAAGTACGATTCCGAGTACCTCCTCTACCTCTTGAGGATTGCCAAAGTTCACGTAGATGAGGGAATTCCTCCCCACTACATAATCGTTGCAATGAACTTCGTCAGCCGCTTCTGCACAAGGCGTATTGCAAAGTTTTTCTCCGATAAAGCAAAGGAATTCTTTGAAAAGTACAGGAAAGAACAAGAAGTCGTATGTGACCCTCAAAGGGCCGAGATACTCGAGGGATTTGTTCTTGAGGAAGTCTTCGAGAGAATGGAAGACCTCACGAGATCCCTGAGAAAAATACTGGCTTTAAACGAGGACGTCCTCGTCTCCTACTACGTCGACTCCGAGCTGAGAACGTTCCTCGAAGCAGGGAAGCTGGAAAGGAAAGCCATCTCGTTCAGCAAGAAGTTTGCCGTCTTTATGGACATCGCAATTCTTATCGGCCTTATGTTCCTTGCTCTATTCGTTATAGTTCTGTTCGGAATAGATATATCCCACTTCTTCCACGGAGACCTTGCCCACGGCCTCATTGCGGCAATGGGAGACCTCCTTATCCTGTGGACAGTCCTTGAACTCCTCAACAGCGAAATCAAGTTTATGCTCGGAGGAGAACTTGCAGTCAGCGCCTTCGTCAGCGTTGCACTAGCTGCAACGATAAGGGAAGCGCTGGTTGTCTCTCTGGAACACGACAAACCCATTGAGTTTAAGCTCGGAATAGGTGCCCTTATCCTCATACTTGGAATCGTTTACGGCATCGTAAAGTGGTTTGAAATAAAGCAGAAAAGCAAAAAGCTTTAGGGGATGAAAGATGGTAAAGGTTGCCGTTACCGGTGCAAAGGGAAGAATGGGAAGCCTGATAGCAAATCTTACAATAAATGAAAAAGACCTGAAGCTGGTCGGTGTTACAGAAAGGCCAGATTCCGGTATTATCGGGAAGGAATTTTCTGAAGGAATAAAGTTCTTTTCATCAATAAAGGAGCTTCCCGAAAGGCCGGACGTGGTAATCGACTTCACCGTCCCGCAGGCTACGCTCAAGCTCCTTGAAGAAGCAAGGGAATTAGGCATCCCTCTGGTAATAGGGACAACAGGATTTTCCGAGGATGAGAAAAAGAAAATAGAAGAAGCTTCCAAGGTCATTCCCATCGTATTTTCACCCAACATGAGTCTCGGAGTCAACATCCTGTTTAAGATAGTTGCTGAAGTAACAAAAGCACTGAAGGACAAAGGTTACGATGTAGAGATTTTTGAAATCCACCACAGATTCAAGAAAGATGCCCCGTCCGGAACTGCAATGAAACTTGCAGAAATCGTAGCCGAAAACCTCGGGAAAGAACTCGAGGAAATCGCCGTTTTCGGCAGGAAAGGAATAACCGGGGAGAGAAAACCGGACGAAATCGGCGTTTTAGCGGCAAGGATGGGAGATGTCGTCGGCGATCACACTGTCTTTTTTGCCGCCCTGGGCGAAAGGCTCGAGCTTACCCACAGGGCAACGAGCAGGGAAACCTTTGCAAGGGGAGCTTTAGTTGCCGCAAGGTGGATTGTCGGAAAAAAACCCAGACTTTACTCCATGTTTGACGTTCTGGGAATTTAAGGCCGGCACTGCTGATCCCGGGTGTTCCGGTAGCTTATCTGCTGCCGGGGTTATACATTTTAGTTGGAAATAAACTGGCGTTTCAAGAAGGAGAGTCCGGAGTGAAAGGTTCTCTTAGTTTTATTCTCTATGCTGTCCTTCATTCCGGCGATGTTTTCACTTTTAGAACGAATTCCCTTACCCAAGGGTAATTCCGTTTCCCCTATTTCGCCATGAAGAAAACACTATCAAGGCTCAAGAAACTCCTTGATCTGCTGGTTCAGGACAACTTCAGGTATTTTGACAGGGTCAAAGACCCACACAGGACTATAAAGACCCTTCTCTCGGAACTCCTTCCCCACCTTGATGAAAAGAGGAAAGAGTGGTCTAAAAAAGTTATAGAACTCTGCGATCTCTACGAAGACTTCCCCGAGGAGAAAAAAAAGGAATTTATAAAGAAAATCCACTCTGTTATAACGCTAAAGTTTCTTCCCGAGGAGATAGAGAAAGAAACTGAAAGGGAAATAACCGGAGAAAGAATCATTACCCGGGGAGAGTCGCTAAAAACAAAAGAAAAAAAACTTCCCATAAGGGCATTTTTTAAACCTATTGAAAGCCTGAAAAACCTGACAAAGGCCGAGAAAAAAAGGTTAAAAAAACTAGGAATAGAAAAGATTATAGATGCCGTTTACTACTTCCCCTACCGCTACGAGGACAGGTCAACGGTTATTCCCATGGCACGGCTAAGGCCGGGAAGGCAGAGCCTCGTAAAGGGAAAGGTTGTTTCCATTTCCGAAGTAAAAACCCCGAAGAAAGGAAAGAGACTTTTAAAAGTTCTTCTTTACGATAAAACCGGATACATTAGATTGATTTTCCTTCAAGAAAGGGTTTTCGGCTTCTACAGAAAGCTTTTCAGCGCCGCAAAAGAGATGGACAGGGAAGTACTGGCATACGGAACGGTTAAGAGAGAATTGGGAAGCTTTTCAATGGTTCACCCAGAAGTGGAGATCGTCGATCCCAACAGGAAACTGGAAAAGTTCGGAACGGTTCTTCCCGTCTATCACTCGGCAGAAGGATTAAAACAGTCTGCCGTCAGAAAAGTAATTCAGAAAGTCCTAAAAACAACTCTGCCGTATATGCCCGAATACCTGCCGGAAGAACTTATCAAACGCTACGGCTTCCCCGAAGCAAACGAAGCCTTCTGGAGGGCACACTTCCCTCACGATGAAGACGTAAAGGAACTTGAAGGTTTCAGAACGCCCTTTCAAAAAAGGGTTATCTTTGACGAACTTTTCCTGTTCCAGCTCGCCATCGCCCTTAAGAAGCAGGAGATAAAGAAAGAAAAAGGAATAGCCTTCAAGGTTGAAGATGCCCTGATTGAAGAGTTTAAAAAAGGCCTACCCTTCACTCTAACCTCGGCTCAGGAAAGGGTGCTCAGAGAGATAGCGGAAGACATGAAGAAAGAAGAACCTATGAACAGGCTGATTCAGGGAGATGTCGGAAGCGGAAAAACCGTTGTTGCTGCCGGAGCGGCTTTCTTTGCCGCAAAAGGAGGATACCAAACGGCAGTCATGGCACCGACGGAGATACTGGCAAACCAACACTTCAAGAAATTCAAGGAATTCCTCTCCCCCTACGGCATAAGGGTAGGACTCCTAACCGGAAGCATGACAAAAAAGGAAAAAGAAACCATATACAGGGCAATAAAGGAAGGATACTTCCACGTTGTTGTCGGAACTCACGCGCTAATTCAGGAAGGAGTCGAGTTTAAAGACCTGGGACTGGTCGTGATAGATGAGCAGCACAGATTCGGCGTGAAACAGAGAGCAGAGCTGAGGAAGAAGGGGAGGCTTCCCGATGTCCTTGTAATGACTGCAACTCCGATACCGAGAACGCTCGCAATGACGGCTTACGGAGACTTGGACATCTCCGTAATAGATGAACTTCCGTCGGGAAGGAAACCCGTAAAGACCAAGCTGATCTTTGAGGACGAGAGGGAGAAGCTTGTAAGTAAACTCAGAGAAGAGCTTTCTGCCGGGAATAGAATTTACATCGTTTATCCCCTGATAGAAGAATCGGAAAAGCTTGAACTCAAAGCAGCAGTTGAAATGCACGAATTCTGGAAGGAAAAGCTTTCTCCGTTTTCCGTAGGACTCCTTCACGGGAGGATGAAGCAGGACGAAAAAGATAAAGTTATGGAAGCATTCAAAACCGGAAAAATCCAGGTGCTTGTTTCAACGACCGTGATAGAGGTCGGAGTTGATGTTCCGGAAGCCACAGTTATGGTCATCGAACACGCGGAGCGGTTCGGCCTTGCACAGCTGCACCAGTTAAGGGGAAGGGTCGGAAGAGGAGACAGGCAGTCCTACTGCTACTTGGTAACGAGTAGGAAAGTCGGGGAAGAGGCAATCAGAAGGTTAAAAGTTCTGGAATCAACAACCGACGGCTTTAAAATAGCCGAAGCCGACCTCGCATTCAGAGGGCCCGGAGAGATTTTCGGCACAAGACAGTCGGGGCTCGGAGATTTCAAAGTTGCAGACATCGTAAGAGACTTTGAAATACTGAAGCTTGCGAGGAAAGAGGCAGAAGAACTTGCAGAAAGGAATCCGGAACTGGAAGGGCTTCAGGACTTAAAAGAGCTGATGGAGTTCCGGTTCGGAGACAAGCTGGAGCTTGCCTCCACCGGATAGTTACCTTTCCACTTCACCTTTAATGAACTTATCTACAAGCTCCTTGGCCTTCCAGTCGGGATACTGAACAGGAGGATGCTTCATCGTATAGGAAGAAATGGAATAGAGGGGTCCTGAAACTCCCCTGTCCATGGCCAGCTTCGCACACCTTATTGCATCAATTGCAGAACCTGCACTGTTCGGGGAGTCCTCAACAGACAATTTGAGTTCAATGTACATCGGAACGTCTCCGAAGAGCCGCCCTTCAAGCCTGATGTAGGCTATCTTGTTGTCCTTGAGCCAGGGAACATAATCGCTGGGCCCTATGTGAATGTTATCGTCCTCAATCGGATAGGGAATGAGGGAGCGTACGGCTTCGGTCTTTGAAACCTTCTTTGTCTTCAGCCTTTTTCTCTCGAGCATATTCAGGAAGTCGGTATTTCCGCCGAAGTTAAGCTGGTAAGTCCTGTCGATGGGCACTCCCCTGTCGCTCATGAGGGTTGCCAATACCCTGTGAGTTATGGTAGCCCCCACCTGCGACTTTATGTCGTCTCCGACTATCGGAAGTCCGGCCTTTTCAAACTTCTCCGCCCATTCCTTATCTGAGGCTATGAAAACCGGAATACAGTTAACAAACGCACACCCGGCCTCAAGAGCGCATTGGGCATAGAACCTCGTCGCTTCCTCAGAACCGACAGGTAAGTAGTTAACAACAACCTCTGCACCGCTTTCCTTCAGCACCTTAACAACATCCACAGGCTCCCTATCCGCGGGAACGAATCTCTGATCCTCCGGGTAGTCAAGCATGTGCTCCGCAAAACCGTCCATAACTGGACCCATCTGAACCTCTACCCCCATTTCGGGGACATCGGGACAGAAAACGGCGGTGCAGTTGGGCTTTTCGAAGATTGCCTTGCTTACATCCTTTCCGACCTTCCTGGTATCTATGTCGAAGGCTGCAACGACCTCTATGTCCCAGGGCTTGTAGCCTCCGATGTCGTAGTGCATCAGGCCGGCAATTTCATCCTCGCTTTTGTTCCTATAGTAGTAAATTCCCTGAACAAGGGAACTTGCGCAGTTACCTACCCCGACTATTGCCAGCTTAACTTTCTTAGACATTTATTCTCCTCCCGTTCTGTACTTCTGGGCAAGCTTCTTGAACTCCTCTATTTTAACCTCTAACCTGGAAAGGATTCTCTCCATCTCCTCAACAATCCTCGGGAAATTTTCCGCAAGGCCATTTACAACTTCATGAATAACTTTCTCCCTTTCTTCCTCCGTCATGTAATCCTTACCCTTAAGGGCATCCTCTATGAGAGCCATCTCAAGAAGTCCCAGCGTAAGGAGAAGGGGATTCAGGTCTTCTGCCTTAAACCGCTGCTTCAGAAGCTCTACAACCTGCTCGTAGTTGCTGTCGGGACGACACTTGGAAAGTTCCAGGTTTACCCAGAGGTCAGCACCCCTGCAGGCCAGTCCTTTAATCGCCCTTTCATCTATCTCCATTTTACTTCTCCAGCTCCATCAGTTTTACTTTGGCTATCTGGGCTTCCCTGGAATCGGGAAACTTGGCTATTACCTCTCTCAGGGTTTCCTTAGCCTTTTCAACATCTCCCATTCCCTTGTAGCAGAGGGCAAGCTTTAACATCGCGGCTGCTGCCTTGTTGCCGGTCGGGTAGCTGTCAATTACACGTTTGAAGTAGTCAGCAGCGGTTTCGTAGTCGTTGTGGGAGTAGTAGATCTCCCCGATCCAGTAAAGTGCGTTGTCGGCAAGGTCGCTTTCGGGATACTGATTAACAAGCTGTTCAAAGAGCTGCTTTGCCTTATCAAAGTCACCGCTTTCCATAGCGTTAAAAGCTTCCCTGTAAATATCCTTCGCCCCGTACTGCACTACCGGCTGGGGTTTTTCCTTTTCCACTTTCGGAGTTACGGGAACGGTAATCGAGGAAACGGTCTGCTTGACTTCCTCAACCTCTTTCTTTACTTCGTAAATCCGGGCTTCGTTCTT
Source organism: Desulfurobacteriaceae bacterium (assembly GCA_027063785.1). Taxonomy (GTDB): domain Bacteria; phylum Aquificota; class Aquificia; order Desulfurobacteriales; family Desulfurobacteriaceae; genus JAMORC01. Next base: position 23,279 of record JAMORC010000015.1, on the reverse strand, counting down.
TGCCGTTTTATCCTCAACCCTTGAAAGCCTTTCCTCCATCCTTTCGAGCCTATTCTCGTTCCCCGATACCCTCGCCTTTAGGGCCTCAATTTCGTTCTTCAGTTGCTGGACGTCCGTGCTGACCTGTTTCTGCTGAACACACCCTCCGATCAGAAGGGCAAAAGCTATCAAGACCAGCCTCTTCATTCTTCCTCCCCGAAATTCAGGTTTTTCCTCTCAAGCTCTTCCTCACACTCCCTCACAAGCTCTTCTATCAGTTCGTCAACGTGGTAGAGCCTGTCAACCCTTCCCACGTTGCTTCCTGCAAAAACCAGTCCCCTCTCAACGTCTCCCGAAACGGACTTTAAGAGAACGTCGGCTATGCAGTAGATGGAGTCTTCACCGCTACAGGTCTTGAGGCAGTTAAACGGACACTTGTGGGGAATTCTCCCCTCTTTTTCAAGTCTTTCCGTAAACGGGTTCTTGACCGCGTGGGCCGGCATCCCTACGGGGCTTTTTATGTAGATGGAATCCTCGGGCTTGGCCTTTATTATGTACTCCTTAAACTCAGGAGCCGCATCACACTCATAAGTGGCTATAAAGCGGGTGGCTATCTGAACTCCTTTTGCCCCCATCTCAAAGGCCCTTGCCATGTCCTTCCCGTCAAATATCCCCCCGGCAGCTATTACCGGTATGTCCACCGCCTCTACAATTCCCGGCAGTATGTCCCACAGGGAATCCATCGTTCCCAGGTGTCCGCCTGCTTCCCCGCTCTCCACTATAACGGCAGCGGCGCCGAGCCTTTCCGAAAGTTTTGCTCCTTTCGGAGTTGCCACTATTTCGACGAGGGGCATGTCAAAGGTGTTACATATCTTAAAGACATCCTTTCCGAATCCCGCCCCTTGGATGACGAGGTCGGCTCCCGCATCTATTGCAGTCATAAGCAGTTCGTAGAAATGAGTGAGAGCGTACATTATGTTTACGCCGATTATCCCGTTGGGGGCAAGCTCTTTTGCCTTTTTAATCTCTTCTGCAAGTTCATGGGCATAATGGTAAGGCTTTAGCCCGACCTCCTCAACGGGTATCCCCTTACAGGTGGTCTTCATCGGCTTCGAACGATCTTTCTCGTGAAGCAAAACAGCCGATATTACGCCTATTCCGCCGGCGTTGGCCACCGCCGCAGCAAGCCTGTGGAGGGAGACCTTTGCTCCCATTCCTCCCTGAATTATCGGGTACTTGGGTTCAAGGTGTTTGATCTTTAGTTTCGGAAGCCTGCTCATAGAATCTCCTTAAGCAGTTTCTCTATTTCGTCTTTGTTTTCCGATGAGACAATTTTAAACCCTTTTGAGTTTAAAAGGGCAGCAGTTACCCCCATTCCTTCCTTAAGTTCATCAACCTCATACCTGTATATTTTCCTGACTCCGCAGGAGGGGCTTTTTTCCTTCAATATACAGGCCGCAATTTTACCTTTCAGCAGAGAAGCCACTTTCAGCGCCTCTTTCGCCCCTTTTAGGAAGTTATCGGTAACATCAAGGGAAGTTCCGTCAACGGTAACGACCCTCGACTTTCCCGAAAGGACGGTTCGGCCGTCTCCCTCCGTTATCTTGGCAGGCGGTCTCGGGGTAGGGAGTCCGCCCAGCTGTTCGGGACACAGGGGCACGGCTTTCCCGGCCTTAAGAAGCTCGACAACCTCTTCACACCTGTTGTTGCCGCCGTTATACTTGCAGTCTATTCCGGCGAGGCAGGCACTTACAATGACAAGTTTACCCATCTTTGACCACCGCCAGATGATACGGTTCGACAGAAAGCCTTTCTGCCACTTTTTTCAAGCCGTCAACAGGGATTGATAGAAGCTCTTCAAGAAACCGCTCTTCATAACCGTATCCTTTCTCGACCACCTCCCAGAAGCCGTAATACCAAGCCTTTTTCGATCTTGACTCGTGGTCAAGGAGGTAGCCTCCTCTGAAGTACTCCTTCGCCCTTTTCACGGAATCTTCAGTTATAAAGTGGGGGAGCTTCCTCACCAGTTCAATAATACTGTTTCTTGCCTCTTTTTCCTTTTCGGGAGAAGTACCTATGTAGAGAAAGAGCCTCCCCGAGAACTTCCTTGTTGGGTAGAGGGATCCCGTAGCATACGCCAGTCCTCTTTTTTCCCTGAGTTCCTGAAAGAGCAGAGAACCCACTCCTTCACCGATAACGGTATTTAAGAGTTTGTAGGCAACGTAGTCCTTTTCAAACAGCGAAGGGGCGTTAAAGGCCATAAGGAGAAAGCTCTGGGAAGCTCCCTTCCTCTCTATAACAAACTCCTCAGTAGCCTCTATCCGGCTTGAGACGGAAAAGGTCTCCGGCGGAGTTGTCTCAAGTCGGGAAATGAGGTCAACAATCCTATCAATGGAGCTAACTTTACCGCAAAAGGAAAAGACCGCACCCCTCGGAAAAACAATCCTTCTAAACCTCTCTTCGGCCTCTTCGGGAGTAAGCTCCGAAACGCTCGACTCTGTACCGTAAGGAAGCTTCCCGTAGGGGGTTCCTTTATATGTCTTCCTTATAAGCCCCTCATAGGCGAGGAGAAAAGGATTTTCCTTCTTTGACCTTATCGCCGCCATAAGAGAATTTTTTTCAACTTCAAAACTCTCCTCGGAAAAGTCGGGATTCCTAACCGTTTCGAAAAAGAGGTTTAAAAACTCATCAAAGCCTTCGGAAACTCCCTGAAACCTAACAGAAGAAAAGTCAAAAGAAACATCAGGAACAAAGGAAGTTCCAAGCCTTTCCTGCGTCCTGTAAAACTCCAACGGCGGTATAGATTTACTTCTCTTGAATCCCGTTTTTAAGGCAAGGAGAGATAAGCCCTCCTTTTCCTCAACGGCGGAACCTCCCGGCATAAAAACCGAACAGGAGACTATGCCAAGGCCCTCTTCTCCTTTGAAGAGAACCTTCAAGCCGTTTTCAAGCTCGAACGCCTTCATCAGAAGTCCTCTAAGGCCGGAACTACCGGAAGCCTCGTGTAGTCTGCTCCCTCAACAATAACCTTCCTTCCCTCTATCCTTACCCTCCCATCTACAAACCACTTTACCGCCTGAGGGTAGATTCTGTGTTCCCACTTTAAAACCTTCTCCGACAGGCTCTCTTCTGTCTCATCCGGCGAGACGGGAACAACTACCTGTATAACAATGGGACCTGTATCAACCCCCTCATCAACAACGTGAACGGTTGCCCCCGAAACCTTCACTCCGTATCTGACTGCCTTCTTGTGGGGCCTGAGGCCCGGAAAAGCGGGAAGGAGGGACGGATGAATGTTGAGAATCCTGTTCCTGAAACTCTCAACGAAAACGCCGCTCACAACCTTCATGTAACCTGCAAGGCAAACAAGCTCAACACCCAAGTGCTTGAGAATTGAGACAACTCTCCTGTCGTAATCTTCTCTTGAAGGGAAGGAACAAGGATCAACAAAGAGCCAGTTTACACCCAACCTCTCAGCCCTCTTTATCGCTCCGGCTTTCCTGTTATCGACAATGAGAACAGCCACCTCTCCGTTTATTTTTCCTTCCCTGAAAGCCCTTGCAATTGCCTCGAAGTTACTCCCCCTTCCGGACGCTAAAACAGCAACTCTCACTTCAAAATTACCTCTTTTCTGCCCTCAACGATTCTTCCTACTTCAAACACCCTTTCACCTTTCGAAGTAAGCAACTCTATAACCTTCTCCTTCTCTTCCTCTGAAACTATAACAACAAAACCTATTCCCATGTTGAAGGTCCTGAACATCTCCTCTTCCGGAACATTTCCCTTCTCTTCTATGAACTTAAAGACCGCCGGAATCTCCCAGCTTTCCTTCTTGATAACGGCACTTACCCCATCGGGAAGAACTCTTACCAGGTTACCCGGTATGCCTCCTCCCGTTATATGGGCCATCCCCTTTACGTCAACTTCCTCAAGGAGAGAAAGAACACTCCTGACGTAAATCCTCGTGGGGGTAAGCAGGATATCTCCGACTCTTCCTCCAAGCTCTTCTATGAAATCATCAACTTTAAGGCCGAGAACTTCGAAGAAAAGCTTTCTTACAAGTGAGTAGCCGTTGCTGTGGATTCCCGAGGAAGCAAGTCCCAGTATAACGTCTCCAGGTCTTATCCGCTCCCCTGTAACGTACCGACTCTTCTCAACTATTCCGACCACAAAACCGGCAAGGTCGTACTCCCCTTCGGTGTAGAAGTCGGGCATCTCGGCCGTCTCTCCCCCTATCAGGGCACAGCCGGCTATTTCACATCCCTTTGCAATGCCTTTAATAACCTCGGCTGCCGTGTCGACAGAGAGTTTTCCCGTAGCGAAGTAATCCAGAAAGAACAGGGGCTTTGCCCCGACCGTGAGTATATCGTTAACGCACATGGCAACGAGATCAATGCCCACCGTGTCGTGGACGTTCGCCATCTGAGCAACCTTGAGCTTCGTCCCCACTCCGTCGGTACCGGAGACGAGAACGGGTTCTTTGTAACCTTTGGGAAGCATATAACCGGCCCCGAACCCTCCGATTCCGGCAAGGACGTTCTCATCAAATGTTCTCTTTGCAAAAGGCTTTATCCTGTCAACCAGCCTCTCTCCGGCCTCTATATCAACCCCTGCGTCCCTGTAGGTAAGCCTTTTCTCCATCACTCCTCTCCGTAGTTAAAGTTACCGTCAAAGAATATCGGAACTTCAAAAGCAAAGTGGCGCTTAGTCCATCCCTTCTCGCTTCCCAACTCCCTCTCTATGAACTCCTCAAATCCCTTAACCCTCGAATCAAGGGCATCGGCATAGGCAAGAGCAACGGCTTCAAGTGTCTTAGGTTTCTTCGGAGAACCGTGCTCGTACTCACCGTGGTGGGAGAGAATGCAGTGAAGAAGCTTGGTCTTAAGATCTCTCGGGAAACCCTTTATTTCTGAGATTTTCATAGCTACCATCTCACAGCTCATGTAGAGGTGCCCGAGGAGTATACCCTCGTCAGTCCTCGAAATAGAGATATCAACGGCATACTCATAAACCTTCCCGATATCGTGAAGTATAGCAGCCGTTATCAAAAGATCTCTGTCTATGGTTTTAAATCTTCTGGCAACAGTTTCACAAATTTCAACAACCCCGAGGGTGTGCTCAAGGAGCCCGCCTATACAGGCGTGGTGAATAGTTTTCCCTGCCGGTGCCTTCAGGAACTTGTCCACAAAACTGTCGTCATAGAAGAAGCTCTCAAGCAACGTCTTCAGGTAAGGGTTTTCTACCGACTCTATCGTTTCCAATAAAACCGTAAACTGATCATCAACCGAATACCTGCTCCGGCATATGAATTTTTCGGGGTTGAACTCCCCCTGATCTGCCTTTCTGATCTCCTTCAGTTTCGGCTGAAGGCTCCCTTGAAAGTACTCAACAGTTCCCGTAACGAAAACAACGTCCCCCTTTTTAAAAATGCCGAGGTCCGCATCCTTGGGCGGTTTCCACCAAAGGGCAGGAAACGTTCCTGTTCTATCAGAAAGCACAAGCCTGAGAAAAGGATCTCCCGTTCTGTGCTTCCTAATCTCAACGTGTTCGATTACAAAGTATCCCGAAAACTCGGCTCCAACCGGGAGTTTGTAAAGATCCCTAACAAGTATGTCCACGATCCTCCTCTTCGGCGGGAAATTTAGGAAACCGCACAGTAGCCGTTTCCTTCCAAAAGGTGTTTTCTCGTTTCCTCCCAAGAGCTTCGCGGCTCCGGGAATTTCTCCTTAAAGAAGTGCTCGTAACGCCTTATCACCTTATCCCATGAGGGAAGGTTTGTCTGCGCCCCCTCTGCCTCAATGGTAAAGGAAGCAACGGTAGATGCAATCCTCGCAGCCGTCCTTACATCATAACCCTTAAGGAGCGCAACGAGAAACCCCGCCCTGTGTGAGTCGCCGGCTCCCGTCGGATCAACCAGCCGGGACGGCTTAACGGCGGGAATCCTGTAAAGGTTTCCCCTAAACATAACGAGGGAACCGCTTGCCCCGAGGGAAACGCAGACAAGCTTAGGCCCTTTAAGTTCCCTCAAGCTCTTTATCTTCAACAGCTCCTTGATTCTCTTTGCTTCGTGGTTATTCATAAAAAGCATGTGAACGTGGGGAATTATTCTGATAACCCTGTAAGGGTAGTTAAAGGTCTCCTGCCCGGGATCAAAGCTAAGAACGTTTTTCAGCAAGCGCTTCTTTATAAGGTGATAATAAAACTCAAAGTGCCCCGTCGAAAAGTGAACGATTTCGTACTCGGAAGCCAGTTCCCTTGCTTTTTCAACGTTTTCAAACAGGAGCCTGGCTGTGCCCCTCTTATTCTCATAGTAATAAAGAACCTGGTCATCAGAGTTTTCCTTGCTTATGATGAAACTCCTCGGCATGGGAAACTTCTTAGCCTCTATAATTCCCCTGATGTCAACTCCCTGCTCCACTAAGTGCTTCTTGTAGTTCATTCTCTCAAAGTCGTGACCGGAAACGGCAAATATCCCGCTCCTCGCCCCGAGCCTTGCCGAAGCCACGGCAACGTTAGCACCGGCACCTCCGTAGGTATAGCGGTACTTTTCCGCCTGCACGGTTTCGTTTACCGCCGCAAACTTCTTGACAACCAAAACATTGTCTATTACAACACTTCCGAAGGAAAGAAGATCACGCTTTTCCATAGGCATCTCCGAGAAGCTTCAGTAACTTTTCCGCCTGCTCGTAGAGTTTTCTACCGAGCCCCGCCTTCTCGACAAAAACGGCACCGGCTCTCCTATCTTTTCTCAAAGCGTTTCCCAGTTCCTCCGAAGTAAATACGTCTTCAACTACAAGAAAACCTTTCCTTTTCAACCTTTCTTTTGTTTTGGAGCTTAAATCTGAAGCCAGGAAAAGAACCCCTTCTCTCTCTCCAAGCTCCTTTATGCTGTCCTGGCCGACAACAGTTACCCCCGTCTTATGGGAAAGGGAGAGAAGGTGAAGCAGGTACTTCTTAAGCCGTGAAATCACGTCCCGATAAACTTCATCGGGACTTACCTTTCCCCTGTAGCGCTTCTTTACAAAGACTTTTATACAGTCATAAGAAGGACAAACATTAAAACCCCTGCCGGGGAGCTTCCTGTTCAGATCCGGCAGGGGTTTTCCTTCAAACTCAACAAACCTTATAAACTTCTCGTTATCATCTTCCTTACGACAGGAAAAGCACCTTCTCATTCTTCTTCCATCTCAAGCTCTTCCAGCTTCCTGAAGTCGCTTTCCTTAATTATGTCGATGCCGACAACCTGGCCTGTTTGTCCGACAAGCTTCGAAGCAAGCCTTGCGTTGACCCCGTGCTTCCCTATGGCCAGGGAAAGCTGGTCATCCGGGACAACAACCTCTACCCTTGTCTCCCCGTTTTCGTCCTCGTAACTTTCCGCCTGGATAACCTTAGCAGGGGATAAAGCCCTGGCTACAAGCTCCGCAACATCATCAGACCACCGTATTATCTCTATTTTCTCTCCGGAAAGTTCCCTCGATATCGGAAGAATCCTGCTCCCTTTTACCCCTATGCAGGCTCCGACAGGATCTATGTAATCCTCTTTTGTATCAACCGCAACCTTTGCCCTTACGCCGGGTTCTCTTGCAACAGCCTTTATCTCAACAAGCCCCTCAGCAACTTCGGGTATTTCAATTTCCATAAGCCTCTTCAAGAACTTCGGGTGAGTTCTCGAAAGGATTACGTAGGGAGGCGGGTAGTCCTCAAGCCTCGAGGGCTTTTTCCTGCTGTATCTCTTAAGGTCAAAAACCACATCATAAATGTAAGCCCTGACCCTGTCACCGATCCTGTATCTTTCCTTCGGAATCTGCTCCTCCCTCGGCAGAATTCCGACAACCCTCCCGAGGTCAACAACTATATCCCCGTTCCTCCTGATCTCCTTAACGGTTCCGGAAATAACATCACCTATCTTTTCCTTGAAGTAGTCAAAGAGGGCCTTCCTCTCAGCCTCGGTTATCTTATCGTGAATCACCTGAGCCGCTACCTTTGCGGCAATTCTTCCGAGTTCATCGGTTTTTATCTCTATTAAAACCTTTTCCCCGGGCTTTACTTCCCTCCCGAGAAGCTCCTCGGCCTCACTGACAGATATTTCGTGGTCCGGATCCTTAACTTCCTCAACAACAACCTTTTCCTGATATATGCCGAAGTCCTTTCCGTCTTCGTCAATCTTTACAACGAGGTTTCCCCTGTAGCCCGCCTTTTTGGCGGCATTTATTATGCCCATCTTTACAGCTTCGATAACATCATCTTTCGATATGCCTTTCTCCCTGCACACAAGCTCAATAGTTTTCCCGAGAGTTTCCATAAGCTAATTCCTCCTTATTTACTTGTTAAAGAGAGAGTCAATATCAACTCTGGCGCTCTTTATGTTCTCGTAAGGTATCTCCACATCTGCATTCCTCGAAACGTCGTGGATCGTAACTCCCTTCTCGCCGGCGGAGATAACCTCACCTTTGAAGTTTCTCTGGTTGTCCATTGCCTTATGGGTTTTTATCTTTACGACGATTCCCCTGTGCCTCTCAAAATCCTCCCTTTTCTTCAAAGGTCTGTCGAGCCCGGGAGAAGAAACCTCAAGGTTGTAGGAATGGGGAATGAGGTCTTCAACGTCGAGGAGAGTCCCTATCCTCTCGCTTATCCACTGACAGTCGGATATCGTTATGCCTCCTCCGGGCCTGTCCGCATAAATCCTGAGAACCCAGCCGACCGGTTCCCTTACAAACTCAACGTCCACCAGTTCAAAGCCCCCTTCCTCCAAAATTGGAAGAAGAAGCTCCTTAACTCTATCAACGATTTCCTTGATTTTCTCTTCCACGGCAGACCTCAAATTGGGGTTAAATAAAAAGGAGCGGTTCCGAAGAACCGCTCTAAAGAGTATGAGTGCGATGAACACAGACAGCTTCTAACCGCCGAAGTTAAATTTAGGGCTAACCCCCCGGCTTCGCAAATTTGATATTACAGGCATCTAAACAACCGACAGAAGCATCAATTTAACTTTAATTTTAAGTATAATGATTTATTAACCAAATAATAGGAGGGCATCATGAAAATGAAATCGAAAATTTCCAAAGCGGTTCTCGCCTTACCCATTTTGGTTTTGTCGGCCTGTGGAAGCACAGGAAGCTCAAGCTTTGATGGAAAAACAACAGATGTTAAAGGTGTTTTTTACGATGAACCGGTTAAGGGAATCGAAGTCTACGTCAACGGTAAACTTTGCGCCGTGACAGATCAAGAGGGCAGGTTTGTTTGCAAAAACGCTCTCGGAAAAACACTGGAATTTGCCATCGCTAATGGGACAATAAAGCTCGGAAAACTAAAAGCCAATTCAGACATGATTGATGTAACCCCCATTAACATTGCAGAAACAGGGCCTCAGGCAAGCTTAATTATTGGAGTTTTACGAAACTGCGATGACGACGGAAACACCACAAATGGCCTTGACATAACAAACTGTGACTATGAAGACCTAAAGGAAACGATTTGTGCTTCCTCCGACGATTGTAATCTATCGGACATTGACAACGAAACAGAAATAAACGAAATATTACAAGACCTTTACTCCAATGGCACCTTGACCTGGGAAGATTTCGTAGAAGATATGCAAATGCAACCTCTTATAGCTAAAACTTACCTATTACGGGAATTCATCTCCCAAAATATAGGTAATACTTTGAAAGGTAAAATAGGAGAAGAGAACTACTGGATTAGATTTGAATCCTTCAATGAAACATCAGGAAGCGGCAAATTTACAGATTCCTCCGGTAATGGCACCTTTTTAGTGAATAAACCTCTCTCATTTATGGAACTTACAGCCCCAGTAATATACTTGCAGTATGAGAATGAAACGATGGATAAATACTTATACCTAAGCAACTTAACTACCAAAGGAATGAACGGAATTTATTTACAAAATCTTGAGCCGGCCGAAGAAGTAAGAGTACCAATGAAGAAAATGATGGCTAGTGCTCCAATTACGGATAGTGCTCCAATTATAGGGGAATTTTACATATCTAAAGACGGAAGCAGAATCCCCTATAATGGAATAACCTTCGATAAGTATAAAAACATATTTAATTCATATCCAAGATCGAACATTTATGCGTTTAACGGTAAAAGTCTCGTTAGTTTAACTACCAAAGTCGAAACATATAACTCCACCAATCTTAACGGAACAGCTACAACGGAATTCGCAATTGCTTCTCACTACGAAAACTTCATACAGGCCACATACGGAGAAACTGAAGAAAGTGAATTTAAACTAATCAACTCAGGAAATACACCTACTTACTACGAATTTTCAGATAGAATTTCAGCATTTTCCCTTATTGGTACTCCTGAAGAGGAAAGCGAGGAAGAAGGAACTGAAATTGTCCTTGCAAGAAACGACAGTCATGTATTTGAATTTACTTTTAAACCTTACATGAAAATCACTCTACCCTATGTAAATGAAAAAACGAAAAGATTCGTTGAATCAGGTATTTTATTTGGAGACTTAAACTTAACCATAGGCGATAAAAAAATTACTCTTAAAGCCATCCAACTTATCGGCTCAACTACTATACCTGAGGGAGTATAAACGTAAAAGCCCCGCCGTCTGGCGGGGCTTTATTTTTTATTTTTCCGAACTCTCACAGTAGTCCCAAGTAACTTTCCTGTATTCCTTCCTTCCCGTTCCGGCAGGAATGAGCCTACCGATAATTACGTTCTCCTTGAGACCTCTCAGGTAGTCCCTCTTACCGGCAATTGCCGCTTCAGAAAGAACCCTCGTCGTTTCCTGGAAGGAAGCAGCAGAGATAAAGGAATCCGTAGAGAGCGCCGCTTTAGTAATACCCGTAAGGACAGGCCTTGCCTTCGGAGGTCTCTTACCCTCTTTGAAGAGCTGTTCCCTTACCTTCTCAAACTCTTCCCTGTCAACAACCTCTTCAACGAGGAAGTTAGAGTCCCCGGAATCCTCAATCCTTACCTTGGATAGCATCTTCTTAATTATGACCTCGAAGTGCTTGTCGTTAATGTCAACCCCTTGAGCCCTGTAAACGGACTGAATCTCATCAAGTAGGAACCTTGCAACAGCCCTCTCTCCCAAGATGTTGAGAATATCGTGGGGATTGAGCTGTCCGTCGGTAAGCGGCTCTCCGGCCTTAACGAAGTCACCCGTCCTTACGTAGATGTACTTACCTTTCGGAACTTCGTACTCCCTCTTAACTCCGGTTTCGGGATCAAGAATCGTGATGATTATCTTGTTCTTCTGGGTTTCTACGTGAACCTTACCGCTTATTTCGGCAAGGATTGCCGTGTCCTTAGGCCTTCTTGCCTCAAACAGTTCGGCAACTCTCGGAAGACCTCCGGTAATGTCCTTTGTACCGGAAATCTTCCTCGGAAGCCTTGCAAGCTGAGTTCCTATCTCTACCTCTTCTCCTTCCTTGACCATAATCCTGGCCTCAACGGGAAGCGGGTAGAAGTCGATAACGTTACCCTCTTCGTCAACAAGCTCTATCGTCGGCTCGTAGGGAAGCGTCCTGTACTCAAGGACAACCGGCTCGGTTTCGGAAATGGTTACGCCGGGGATTATGTCCTTGTACCTTACCCTTCCTTTCCTCAGCGCAAGGATGGGAATAGCGTGGGGATCCCACTCGGCAAGTATCTGTCCTTTCTGAACTTTATCTCCATCCTTAACCCTTAAAACGGCGGCGTAAGGTATGTCGTAGCGCTCAAGGTGCTTGCCCGTCTTTTCATCAACTACGGCTATCTTTCCTGCCCTGTTGATAACGATTACTCTGCCTTCCTTATCGGTAATCGTGTTGGTATCGAATATCCTGACAATACCGTCGTTCTTAGCCCTGTACTCGGAAGCCTCCGCTCCCCTCATCGCAATACCACCGATGTGGAAGGTACGCATCGTCAGCTGAGTACCGGGTTCACCGATCGACTGGGCAGCGATGATTCCGATAGCTTCACCGATTTGAACAGGCCTCCTCCTTGCAAGGTCCCTTCCGTAACACTTAGAGCAAACTCCGAAGGGAGCGCGGCAGGTGAGGACGGAGCGTATCTTGACCTTATCTATTCCGAGGTTCTCTATCCTTTCGGCAACTTCATCGGTTATTTCCTCGTCCTTCTTCACGAGGATTTCTCCGGTGACAGGGTCAACAACGTCCTCTGCGGCATACCTTCCGGCAATCCTCTTGGATAGCGGAATTACAACCTCTCCAGCCTCCATGAGGGCAGAAACTTCAATTCCGTCGTCGCAACCGCAGTCTTCCATCGTAATGATTACATCCTGAGCCACATCGGCAAGACGCCTTGTAAGGTATCCGGCGTCGGCAGTTTTGAGAGCCGTATCTGCCAGACCTTTCCTCGCACCGTGGGTGGAGATAAAGTATTCAAGAACCGTAAGGCCTTCACGGAAGTTGGAAATAATCGGAGTCTCGATAATTTCTCCGGAAGGCTTGGCCATAAGACCTCTCATACCGGCAAGCTGGCGGATCTGAGTCTGGCTACCCCTAGCACCCGAGGATAGCATCATAAATACGGGATTGAACGTTCCGTCGTTCGGCAGCCTTCCGCGGGAATTGAGGTCGTGGTTCTTCATGTAGTCCATCATATCCCTTGTCAGCTGTTCTGTAACCCTCGTCCAGATATCGACAATCTTGTTGTACCTTTCGTCCTTAGAGAGAAGTCCCTGTTTGTAACCCTCTTCTATCTCGGCTACTTCCTTCTTCGCCTTTTCTATCAGTTCCTTCTTTGTAGGAGGTATGTGAAGGTCGTCTATTCCGATGGAAAGGCCCCCAAGGGCTGCCTGAACAAATCCGGCCTCCTTAAGCCTGTCGAGCATGTCAACGGTTACTTCATTTCCGAGCTTCTTGTGAACATCCGCAATCAGCGCAGCAACGGCTTTCTTAGTCATAACCTTGTTAACAAAGGGATAATTCTCGGGAAGGAGGGTATTGAACTTAACCCTACCAACCGTCGTGGTAACGATTTCTTCCTTACCCGATTCGGTCTTGTTTGCAGGAAGCTTAACCTTTATCCTTGCGTGGAGGTCGATTTCCCCAAGGTCAAGGGCTTTCAGAACTTCATCTATTGAGGAGAAAACCTTTCCTTCTCCTCTTGCTCCCGGTTTCTCAAGGGTCATGTAGTAAAGCCCCAGGATCATGTCCTGTGAAGGAACGGCAAGGGGCTTACCGTGGGCGGGGGAAAGAATGTTTTGGGTAGAAAGCATAAGCGTATAGGCTTCAAGCTGAGCTTCAAGGGAAAGGGGAACGTGAACCGCCATCTGGTCGCCGTCAAAGTCGGCGTTAAAGGCGGTACAGACAAGGGGATGAAGCTGAATAGCCTTACCCTCAACGAGAACAGGCTCAAAGGCCTGAATTGAAACCCTGTGAAGTGTAGGTGCCCTGTTGAGGAGAACAGGATGTTCCTTGATAACTTCCTCGAGGCACTCCCAGACTTCGGGATCCTGCCTCTCAACCATCTTCTTGGCTTGCTTTATCGTATTGGCGTAGCCTTTCTCCTCAAGCCTCCTGTAGATGAAGGGCTTGAAAAGCTCGAGTGCCATTATCTTCGGAAGCCCGCACTGGTGCATCTTTAACTCAGGACCGACGACGATAACGGCACGACCGGAGTAGTCAACCCTCTTACCGAGAAGGTTCTGCCTGAATCTTCCCTGCTTACCCCTGAGAACGTCAGAGAGGGACTTGAGAGGATGACCCTTAGAGGACTTAACGGGTCTCCCTCTTCTTCCGTTATCTATGAGGGTATCAACGGCCTCCTGAAGCATTCTCTTCTCGTTCCTGACGATAATCTCGGGGGCATCAAGCTCCAGAAGCCTTTTAAGCCTGTTATTCCTGTTTATTACACGCCTGTAAAGGTCGTTAAGGTCAGAAGTCGCAAACCTTCCTCCCTCCAGGGGAACAAGGGGGCGAAGTTCGGGAGGAAGTACGGGTAAAACTTCAAGAACCATCCATTCCGGCTTGTTGTTTGAGTTGAGGAAGGATTCAACGATCTTCAACCTTCTTACAAGCTTTTTCAGCTTAGCCTCGGTGGTGTCCTTCCTCGTAGCCCTTCTTATTTCTTCTTTTACAAGCTCCTTGCTCTGTATCTTCCCCTGCTCAACGAGAAAGTCAACATACCAGTCGAGAGCTTTTCCACCCCTTTCAGCTTCTATCGTAAACTTTTCCTTAAGCTCCTTATAAGATTGGTAATCGAGAATCTGTCCTTTCTCCAGTCCCGAGTCTCCGGGATCCGTGACTACCACGCTCACGTTCTTAACTATACTGATTATTGTGTCTTCGGAAAGCCCCGTGTAGTAGGAGAGAGTCTCAACCGCCGCTTTAAAGACGTTGGGAAGCTTCTTCTGAAGGTCAGCGTTTATGGAGGAAATCTCTCCGGAATACATTCTTATCTCTTCACGAAGCTCCTCTGCAAGCTCTTCAAGGTCAACAAGCTGGAGGGCTTTCTTTATACCGTCTGCACCTATCCCTACCTCAAAAGCATCCTCTCCCAGCTCCTCTACCTTTTCTCTGTATTCCTCCTCCGTAAGGAGCTGGAACTTCTCAAGTCCGGTTTCTTCCTCATCTCCCGGATCGAGAACAATGTAGCTTTCAAAGTAAACGACCCTTTCGACCTCCCTGACAGAAAGGCCGAGGAGGGCACCTATCTTGCTGGGAACCGACTTGACGTACCAGATGTGGGTACAGGGAGCAGCAAGCTCAATGTGACCAAACCTCTTCCTCCTTTCCTTGGAAAGAGTAACCTCAACACCACACCTGTCGCATATCACCCCTGCGTATTTTGAACCCCTGTACTTACCGCAGAGGCACTCCCAGTCCCTTATAGGACCGAAAATCCTGGCGCAGAAAAGACCGTCCTTCTCCGGTTTAAGAGTTCTATAGTTAAGCGTCTCGGGAAGTTTGACCTCTCCGTACGACCACTGACGAATCTGCTCGGGAGAAGCCAGTCCGATCTCTATCGCGTCAAAGTCAAAGGTTTTCGGTTCTTCAGAAAAGACAATCTCTTTCTTACTCACTACGGTTCCTCCCGATTAGGATTTAATAGAAGGGGGCAAAGCCCCCGGAGTATTATTCCTCAAGTTCCTTTATGAACCTGACGTCAAGGGCAAGAGATTTCAGCTCCCTCACCAGGACGTTGAAGGACTCGGGAAGCCCCGGTTCGAAGGAGTATTTGCCTTTAACTATTGCCTCATAAACCCTTGAACGGCCCTCAACGTCGTCGGACTTAACGGTAAGCATTTCCTGGAGCGTGTAAGCAGCACCGTAGGCTTCAAGGGCCCAAACCTCCATTTCACCGAACCTCTGTCCGCCGAATTGTGCCTTTCCGCCCAGAGGCTGCTGGGTGATGAGAGAGTAAGGACCTGTTGAACGGGCGTGAATCTTGTCATCGGCAAGGTGAATGAGCTTCAGCATGTACATGTAACCGACGGTAACGTCCTGGTCGAAAGGCTCTCCCGTAAGTCCGTCGTAGACGGTAAGCTGCCCTGTTTCTGGAAGTCCTGCACGGCGGAGGAGTTCTTTAATCTCCTCCTCCTTTGCACCGTTGAATATCGGAGACTCGAACCTTATTCCATTTGAAAGCTTTTTGGCAACTTCCCTCAGCTCATCGTCGGAGAGAGAGTCTATAAGCTTGCTTATCCTCTCGTCATTGTAGATTGCCTTTATTTCCTCCCTTACCTTGTCGAGTCCCACTTTAAGTAGCTTTTCTATTTTCTTACCGAGTTCTTTGGCCGCAAGTCCGAGGTGAACCTCCAGTATCTGACCTACGTTCATACGGGACGGAACACCGAGAGGGTTGAGGACTATGTCAATTGGAGTTCCATCCTCCAAGAACGGCATATCCTCAACAGGCCTGATCTGCGAAATAACGCCCTTGTTACCGTGGCGACCCGACATCTTGTCACCGACGGTAAGCTTTCTCTTGGTCGCTATGTAAACCTTAACCTTCTTGTTAACCCCTGCGGGAAGGTCATGGCCCATCTCAATGGCCGCTTTCTTCTCCTCATAAATGTTCTCGATAAGGGCAATCTTGTCGACGGCCCTCAGCCTTATCCTCTTAAGCTCTTCTGCAACCTTATCGTCGTCGATTATCGATGGTTTCCTCAGGGCAAAGAAGACAACCTGCTCAACCTTATCCTCGGTTATCTCCTCTCCCGCCGAAAGGATAAGGTTACCCGCTGCGTCGTAAACGTCTTCCTTTACCCTCTTTCCGAGGATAAGCTCCGCGGCCTTCCTGTCCCTATCCTTCTTAATTAGGTTAATCTCCTCCTGCTTTTCCCTTTCAAGCTTTGCCTTTTCTTCAGCTTCAATAAGTTGAGTTCTGGGATCTTTCTTCTCTCCTTTCCTCGAGAGTATCTTCACGTCGATAACAACGCCCTCAACTCCGTGGGGAACCCTGAGGGAGGAATCCTTAACTCCCTTGGCCTTTTCACCGAATATTGCCTGCAGGAGCTTCTCCTCGGGAGTAAGGACTTGCTCTCCCTTTGGAGTAACCTTACCTACAAGGATGTCACCGGGCTTAACGTAAGTTCCTATCCTTACGATTCCCGATTCGTCAAGGTTCCTGAGAGCTGCTTCGGAAACGTTCGGAATATCGCGGGTTATCTCCTCCTTACCGAGCTTCGTCTCAACAGCCTCACATTCAAACTCTTGAATGTGGATAGATGTATAGACATCATCCTTCAGAAGCCTCTCGCTAACGAGGATAGCGTCCTCGAAGTTGTAACCTCTCCAAGGCATGAAGGCCACCAGGACGTTCTTACCGAGGGCAAGCTCTCCGTTTTCCATGGAAGGACCATCGGCAATGATCTGCCCTTTCTTGACCCTCTGCCCTTTCTTAACTATCGGCCTTTGGTTTATGCAGGTTTTCTGGTTGGACTTCTGGAACTTTTTAAGCTCGTAAACGTCAAAACCGGTATCAACGGATAGACCGCCTTCCTCAAGCTCTTCCTGGTCAACCCTGATTATTATCTTGTCGGCCGTTACGCTCTCAACAATCCCTGATCTCTTTGCTACAACGGCAGAACGGCTGTAGAGAGCAACCTCCTTCTCCATTCCCGTTCCGACCAGCGGAGCCTCGGTCTTAATGAGAGGAACGGCCTGACGCTGCATGTTTGAACCCATGAGGGCCCTGTTGGCGTCGTCGTGCTCGAGGAACGGGATGAGGGAAGAAGAAACCGAAAAGACCTGCTTGGGAGATACGTCCATAAACTGAACTTCTTCCCTCTTCACAAGCTTGAACTCCGCCTTGTGGCGGGCCATTACCGTGTCGGCAGCTATGTACCCGTTCTCATCAACGGGAGCGTTCGCCTGGGCAATTACGTAGTTCTCCTCCTCATCAGCCGTCATGTAAACAATCTCGTCGGTAACTTTGCCGTTAACGACTTTCCTGTAAGGAGTCTCAAGGAACCCAAGCCAGTTTATTCTTCCGTAAGTCGTGAGGGAGTTAATGAGACCGATGTTCTGTCCTTCCGGAGTTTCTATCGGACATATCCTTCCGTAGTGGGAGGGGTGAACGTCCCTGACCTCAAATCCTGCCCTCTCCCTTGTAAGTCCGCCGGGACCCAGAGCGGAAAGCCTTCTCTTGTGGGTTGTCTCAGCAAGGGGATTTGTCTGATCCATAAACTGACAGAGGGATGTAAGGGTAAAGAACTCTTTCAGTGGGTTTGTCGCAGTTCTCGGATTTATCAGGTCTTGAGGCATAACGGAATCTATATCAACAGTAGCAAGCTTCTCCTTTACTGCCTTCTCGAGCTTAAAGAGCCCGGACTTAAAGGCTATCTCTGCAAGCTCTCCTACGCCCCTTACTCTTCTATTCCCGAGGTGGTCGATGTCGTCATAAGGTCTCCTGCCGAAGTGAACATCTATTAAAGCCTTTACTGCTCCAACGATATCGGCTTTGTGAAGAATCCTTCCCGCATCATCATAGTCCGGCTCTACCGGGATTTCTTCAAGGGAAGTAGCCGCAAGCTTTAGAGCCACTTCCGGAGTAATAAGGGTGCCCTTCGTTACGACGATATCTCCCTCTTCGTTGTAAATATCCTCAGAAACCCTCAAAGGAGGAAGCCACTCTATTGCCTTAAGGTCTTCTTTTGTAAGCTTTGACAGCTTCTCTTTCGGGTAAATCTTTTCGTTAACCTTTGCCCTTCCGACCCTTGAAAGGTCGTAGTTCTTAGTGCTGAAGAACATAGACTCAAAGAGCCTCTTTGCCCCCTCAACGGTTGCAGTATCACCCGGCCTTACCTTCCTGAATATCTCTACGTAAGCAGCAACTAAGGGATCTTCTATTTTTTCCCTTACCCTATCTCTTCTTTCTTTCCTCAGCGTATTGATAATGACAGCACCGCAAGCGGCTTTCTTTGCATTTACGGCCTTAAATGTAGCTCCCTCGGGAAGCTTCCTGGAACTTGTAGAAAGTTCCTCATAAGCCTCCTGAATAACTTCCCCGGTTTCAGGATCTATCACGTCAGAAACGAGATAGTAGCTGTTAAGTTCTTCCGGAGACTTAACCTCTCCGGTCTCCGCATTAATGACCTCCCCGTTCTCTACCTTAAGCTCCTCGATATCATCACCGTAGAAGACATCTAATATCTCTTCATCAGTTCTGAGGCCGAAAGCCCTCAAGAGGTAAGTTCCGAGGAACCTCCTCTTCCTATCAATCTTTGCGTAGAGGATATCGTTATAGGGAACCTCAAACTCCAGCCACGAGCCCATTGCGGGAATAACACTTGCTATATCAATAATCCTTGCAACCTGCGTCGTTTTAGAGATTTCATTTTTGAAGAAGAGGCCCGGAGACCTGTGGAGCTGACTTACTACGACCTTTTCCGTTCCGTTAATGATGAACGTCGCCCTGTCGGTCATGAGGGGAATTTCGCCGAAGTACATCTTGTTTTCTTTAATAATGGGAGCGATCTTCTCTCCCGTTTTCGGATCTTTCTGCCAGACGTGAAGCTCAAAGAGAACTCTCAAGGGAGCGCTGTAATCTATTCCCCTCTCCTTGCACTCATCGGGCGTGTACTTGGGTCTGAAAACGACTTCCATACCGCACTTGGGACATACAACCCCTTTGCCTCCAAGCCCCTGGAACCTTCCGCACTTACAGTACCAATCGCCTATCTCGTAACCTTTGTAGTGAATCTCAACCCCCAACTCCTCGTCAACGATCGGAAATGCCTGTCTAAAGGCCGACTCAAGCCCGACGTTTTCCCTCTCATGAGGAGCTTTGTTGAGCTGGAGGAAGCGTTCGTAGGATTCAAAGGGAAACTTCAAAAGGTCAGGTACAG
Organism: Desulfurobacteriaceae bacterium; assembly: GCA_027063785.1. GTDB lineage: Bacteria > Aquificota > Aquificia > Desulfurobacteriales > Desulfurobacteriaceae > JAMORC01. Next base: position 4,015 of record JAMORC010000015.1, on the reverse strand, counting down.
GGTACTTCTCTTCTCTTTTTGCAAAGCTTTTTCTCGGAAGGGTTGTAACTTTTTCTGAAATTGCGGAAGGAGCTGTTTTTTGGATTTTTCCCATTCTTGACCTCTTCCTCATAAGGAGTTTTGTGTTTAAATAGCAGAAGGGAGACTACCCCGTAGGCAGTCTCCCGACTGGTAAAATATAGCTCGAATTCCGATTCCCTGCAAGGGTTACTTAATTTCTACTTCCGCTCCGGCTTCCTCGAGCTTCTTCTTGATTTCCTCGGCTTCTTCCTTAGAAACGCCTTCCTTAACCGGGCTGGGAGCGTTGTCAACGAGAGCTTTAGCTTCCTTGAGTCCGAGGCCTGTAATTTCCCTCACAACCTTAATAACGTTGATCTTCTTGGCACCTGCAGACTTAAGGATAACATCAAACTCCGTCTTCTCCTCGGCAGCCGCAGCACCACCGGCAGCTCCGGGAGCAGCAACAGCTCCGGCAGCAACGACAGGCATGTCGGAAACACCGAACTCTTCTTTGATTGCATTAATGAGGTCAACGAGCTCAAGAACGGTCATGTTCTTAATAGCTTCGATGATCTGTTCCTTTGTGATTTCTGCCATTTCTGCTTCCTCCTTGCTCTATGTTTATTGGTTTCTAAGCAGCACTCTCCTTTTCGGCCTTGATGTTCTCGAGAACGGTAACAAGCTTCGTAAAGAGGTTATCAAGCGACCAGGCAACCGCATTGACAGGGTACTTGAGGGTAAAGGCGAGCTGTCCGAGAAGCTCCTCCCTGCTCGGAAGGGTCGCCAGTTGCTTTATCATGTTGTAGTCAGCAACTTTACCCTCAACAACCGCCGCTTTGAACTTAAGTTTTGGCTCCTCCTTACCATCTCCTTCCATAAACTCCTTAAGGGCCTTTGCCGCAGCAACGATGTCCTCAAAGGCAAACACAATTCCGGTAGGACCCACAAAAGCATCCTTAATCTGCTCAACGGGAGTTCCCGGATAGGCGTACCTCATAAGGGTATTCTTTACAACCTTATACTCCGCTCCGGCTTCTCTCAGCTTTCTCCTGAGAGCGTTCATTTCCGCAACAGTCATCCCCTGGAAATTGGTCAAAATAACCAGGGGAGCCTTTTCAAACTTTTCTTTAAGCTCCTTGGCTATTTGTTCTTTATGCTTTCTGGTCTTCAACGGAGCTACCTCCTGGTAGGTTTAGGGGGCGAAGAGGGAGGGCATAGTAATGGGGGGATGTTAACTCCTCCGGTCTCAGTAGGCTGCCCCATCGGGCATTTAAGCTCTATGCACCTACCCTCTTCAACCGACCCAAGTTAGCAGCGCTTATTCTATGAATTTGCTCGGCGTTGTCAACCCCTTACTCGGCACTCTGGGCAGCATTAACAGCGTCAAAAACGTCAACCTTTACTCCGGGATCCATCGTTGCAGAAACTGCAATGCTCCTGACATACTGTCCCTTGGCTCCGGACGGCTTTGCAGCAAGTATGGCCTTTAACAGGGCAACGGCGTTTTCGTAGAGCTTCTCCTCATCAAAGGAAACCTTTCCGATCGGAGCGTGAACAATTCCCGCTTTTTCTACCTTAAAATCAACTTTCCCGCTCTTTGCTTCCTTCACGGCCTTTGCAACATCAAAAGTGACAGTTCCGGTCTTGGGGTTCGGCATAAGCCCGCGGGGACCGAGGATCCTACCGAGCCTCCCGACCTTGCCCATCATGTCGGGAGTTGCAATAAGAACGTCAAAGTCCATCCAGCCCTGCTGAATTTTCTGGATAAGGTCATCTCCCCCAACGTAGTCGGCTCCTGCTTCCTTTGCTTCGTTAAGCTTCTCCCCCTGTGCAATCACGGCAACAACCCTTTCCTTTCCGAGGCCGTGGGGAAGAACAACGCTACCCCTCACCATCTGATCCTGATACTTGGGATCGACGTTGAGCCTGACCGCCATCTCTACGGTCTGGTCAAAGTTCCTTTTTGTAATCTCGGCCATTTTCTTAACGAGGGAAACGGCCTCCTTGAGGGGGTAGAGCTTGTGCCTGTCAACGAGCTTTGCAGCGTCCCTGTACTTCTTTCCGTGTTTGGGCATCTTTACCTCCTGTCGGCTTTTTGCCTCCCACCGTCTCGGTGGTTGAATTTTTAGTCAACTATTTTGACTCCCATGTTCTCTGCCGTTCCGGCTATGATCCTCATAGCCGCCTCAATGTCGTAGCAGTTTAGATCCTGCATCTTCTGTTCTGCAATCTGCCTGAGCTGTTCTTTGGTAATCTGTCCCACCCACTCTTTCTTGGGCTGGTGGGCACCCTTTTCTATTCCCGCTGCTTTCTTAATGAGGACTGAAGCGGGAGGAGTTTTGAGAACGAAGTCGAAGGATCTGTCAGCGTAAATTGTAATGACCACAGGGATAACCAGTCCCTTCTTGTCAGCCGTGGCTGCGTTAAAGGCCTTAACAAACTCCATTATGTTTACGCCGTGCTGACCGAGTGCCGGTCCTACCGGCGGTGCAGGAGTCGCCTCTCCGGCCGGCAACTGCAACTTCACTTCGGCCACAACTTTCTTTGCCATAACTTCCTCCGTTCAACATCAACTGATTTTCTCTATCTGATCAAACTCCAGCTCTACCGGAGTCTGCCTGTCAAATATGTTAACCAGAACTATAATCTTTCCGTGCTCAGGGTCAATCTCCGAAATAGTACCTTCAAAGCCGATGAAGGGACCTTCCTTTATCTTTACCTTATCCCCGATGTCAAACTTCAATTTCCTGACTTTTGGAACACCCTTCTTCAGCCTTTCCTTAATTGCCGTTACCTCGGACTCGGGAACGACCACAGGCCTTCCTCCGGCGCTAACGAAACCGAGAACCCTCGGAACTCTCCTTATCGTACTCTGAAGGTCTTTATCAAGGTCAGCTTTTATGAATATGTAACCCGGATAAAGCCTGTCCTTCAGCTCAATCTTCGCTTCAACCCTGTTTTCTGGACACCTTATCCTCTGACCGATCTTCTCTATCGGGCCCTCAGGTTCACACTTTTTCCTTTCACATTCACAGCTTTCGACAAAAACCTTACCGTCTTCTATCCTGAAAACAACCTTTTTCCCCTCCTCTCCCTCAACTTCAAAAATTCTGGGTTCTCCGCGGAGAGGAAGTTCCCCCTTTTCCTTACCAAGGGCCTTGAAAACAACTTTCTCAACAGCCGGGATAAAAATCTCCTCTACCTTCTCAACCTGCCCGGTTTCCCTTAATGCCTTGAGTATATTAGCTTTTACCCTCGGCTCGAATCCCGACTGGACGTGGAGGGAATACCATTTCTTCTCGTTCATAGAAACTCCCCTTATTTTTACTTACATCAGTATTGCTTCGAGTATCCTCGTCAGCACCATATCGATAATCCAGAAGTAAAGCGCAACGGAACCCGTGAACAGAATAACAGCAAGAGTATCAGCCACAACTTCATCCCTTTGCGGCCAGTGTACCCTGTCAAGCTCTTCTTTAACTTCTTTTAAAAATTGAAATGGAGACATAAGTTAACTCCAAATTTTGCTTTTCGGGATTTTAACAAAAGAAGGGAAAGATAAATATGGCAGGCCAGGAGGGACTCGAACCCCCAACCGCCGGATTTGGAGTCCGGAGCCCTACCAATTGGGCTACTGGCCTACCTGCAGGAGGAAATATAAACTATTTAACCTCCCTGTGCAAGGTGTGCTTGTTGCACCAGGGACAGTACTTCCTGAGTTCAAGCCTATCGGGAGTATTCCTCTTGTTCTTTGTTGTCGAGTAGTTCCTCCTCTTACACTCAGTGCAGGCAAGCTGTATTATCTCACGGGGTCCTTTTTTCGCCATGTTTAACTCCTCTTACCGGTTATTTTGAAGCCCTCCCGAAGGAGGGCGAAATCTTTAGTCAAGAATTTCCGTAACAACGCCGGCACCAACAGTCCTTCCACCCTCACGGATAGCAAACCTAAGCCCTTCCTCAATAGCTACGGGCTTTAAAAGCTCGACCTCAAAAGTTACGTTATCACCGGGCATAA
>JAMORC010000014.1 GCA_027063785.1 Desulfurobacteriaceae bacterium | reverse complement strand
ATTCCTAAAAAGTTTTGACGACCTTGCTAAAGACCTTAAACCCGTTGGCGATGTGATACTCCAGATAGCAAACGCCATCGGGAGTTTTGCAGAGAAACACCCTCTTCTAACCAAAATCACTCTTGCTATTTTGGGAGTTGTGGCAGTTCTGGGAACTTTAGGAGCTGTAATTCAGTTTGTAGCCATGGCGGCTTCTTTTGCCGTTAGCGGTCTTGCACTCCTTGCCTCACCGTTCACTTTGATAATTGCAGTCGCCGGTGCAGTAGTAGCGGCAATCCTTTACTTTAAGGACAGGTGGAGTGAGGTCTGGAATGCTGTTAAAGCAAAATTCTCGTCCGTGGTGAATTTCGTAAAGGCTGGCTTTCAAGCTTTGGCATCCCTTTTTACCAGAGGTCTAAAGTTCTTTATAGACTACAGTCCTCTTGGGCTTTTCTTCAAGGCTGTTAAGTCGGTTGTGGAGTTCATAACTGGCATAGACTTGACCAAAGCCGGCAAGAAGATAATAGAAACTCTTACCGCTGGAATACTTTCTGTGTTAAAGAAACCGTTGAAAGCTGTCAACTGGCTAAAAAGCAGAATCTCCGGAGCTTTTAGCTTCATTTTCGGCGGGGATGAAGAGGAGGAAGAGAAGAAAAAGAAGCTGAAAGAGAAAGGTTTAACTCCACCGGTAGAGGTTCAAAAAGTAGTTGAAAGGACTGCCGAAGTTTCAACAAGAGTGCAAACTGAAAAGTTCTTTGAGAAAGAAAGGTTTGAACGCCTCAGCGAGAAGTTAACGGTAGTTAAGGAACAGGGAGCAAGGGTTTCAAAGGAGGTGAACTTTTCTCCTAAGGTGAACGTCAACTTAGAAGTAACCCTGCAGGGAGCTTTGGAGCAGAACTTTAAAGAGAAGCTCCTTGAAGCCATAAATAAAGCAACTCCAGAAGTCAAATGGGCTTTTGAAAAGCTAATGAAAGAAATCTGGGAAGAGAACATCCGCTACGCTGAGTAGTATTGGTAACCTTGCCACCTTCCTTTTAAAAGCCTGCTATCTTGAAGTGAAAATCCCCAGCAAGGAGAGAGCCTTGGAGAGCATAGTCTTTTCGCTTATTAAGGACGCCGTAAGTTCACCTATTCTCTACTCTGTGGTTTTCATGCTCTACGTCTTATACGAGAAGTGGAAAGGGCAGGACAGGATACTTAAAGAACTTGAAGCTGTTCTGGATAAAAAGTTTAAAGCTTGGGAGGAAAGACAGTCCCAGCTTGAGGAGGAGCTTGAAAAGAGGTTCAACCACCTCAGTGAAAGACATCACCAACTTGATAAAGCCTTGAATGAGCGGTTCTACGAACTTGATAGAAAAATTCTCCAGCAGGACAAAAAGCTCATAGAGCATGAGAGAAACCTTGTCCAGAAGGTTGACCTTATAGCTTTCATGAACGACACGAGTAGGCGTTTTGAGGAGATGAACAACAACTTCCTTAAAGCTCAAAGGGAAATCCAGAGGGAGTTTAAGGAACTCTTAAAGGAGATTCTCAAAGCACAAGGGAGGAGCGATGTTTGAAAAGCCAAAACTCAAAGGGAGGATACTCTCTTTCTAC
>JAMORC010000013.1 GCA_027063785.1 Desulfurobacteriaceae bacterium | reverse complement strand
AAAAGGATAAGAAACTAATAGGAATAATCGTTGACGTAAGGAACAATCCGGGAGGACTCCTCGACTCCGCCGTTGCAATCAGCGACTACTTCCTCCCTAGAGGGAAGCTCATAGTCTATACGAAAGGAAGAATTCCGCAGAGCATAAAGAAGTACGTTTCACTTAACGATCCTGTCATACCGACAGACATCCCCGTCGTAATGCTCGTCAACGGAGGAACAGCAAGTGCTGCGGAAATTCTCACCGGGGCTTTAAGGTATAACAACAGAGCGGTGGTTGTCGGAGAAAAAACGTTCGGAAAAGGTTCTGTTCAAACACTCTATCCTCTCGACATGGGCTACGCCGTAAAGATAACAACAGCCAAATACTACATGCCAAATCACCAGTGCATTGACGGAAAGGGAATAAAGCCGGACATAGAGGTTAAGCTTTCAAAAGAAGATGTTGAAAAGCTCAAGGAAGAGTTTAAGGAGATGGAAGAACATCCGGAAAAAACGGAGGAAATAAGGAAAGAGAGGGAAAAGCGGCTTGACGCTCAGATTAAAAGAGCGATAGAAGTAATTAAGGAGTTTCACCTCTTCGAAGAAATGAACAGAACAAAGAAGAAAAAGGCAGCATGATTTACACCATTCACGGGTGGAGCTTCTCACCGGCGGTCTGGAAGGGAACTCCCTTTCAGGCCGCAGAACACCTGACCTTACCCGGGCACGGAGAAACTCCCTTCAGGTCAACCGAGGTTGAAGGTCTTGCCGAGGAAGTCGGAGCCTACCTACCCCAAAAATCCACCCTCGTAGGGTGGTCACTCGGAGCTTCCGTTGCCCTCATAACGGCCGCCCTATTCCCCTTAAAAGTGAAAGAGCTTATTCTGCTTGCCCCCACCCTTCGCTTTAAAGGAATCTCTCAGCCGGAAATAGTGGTAAAGAGGTTTCTAAGGAAACTGGAAAGGCACTTTCAAGAAACCGTCCTTGAGTTCCGAAAACTCTGCTCCAGGAAAAAACTGCCTCCCGTTGCGCTCTCGGAGGAAGAGGCTTTCAAGTTACTTAAATCTTTCTGTAGCCTCGACCTTTCACCTTGGGCAGAAAAGGTAAAATGCCCGGTGACAATCATAGCGGGAGGAAAGGACGAAGTGACAAAGCCGGAAGGAGCAGTAGAACTACTTTACAGGCTTAAGGTAAACGTCTCGCTAACGTTCCTCCCGCAGGAGGATCACCTGACCTTACTCTGCGCGGGCTGAACCGACTGCTAAGCTCACAGAACTAATTTCCCCTTAAAGTTCCGACTTTTTTTCGGCTTTTGGAAGTCGTAAAGAGACCGGTAAGTATTTCCGAAAAAAACGCCGTCACCTGTAAACTCTCCCCGGCAAACAGCAAAAACCAAACCTGTCTTATCCATGACGAACTTAAGTATAGAAGGATTTCTGCCGATAACACGCTTTATTACCCCGAAATTCTTACTTACCCACTCAAGTCTTGCCCCTTCCGCCGAAATGTAAACGAAGGCCATTACTTGCTTCTTGAGGTCGTCATACTCTTCCCAGTGCTTGGAAAAAAACTCCTCTATAAAACCGGCATGCAGGGAATTTCCGATGATGGAGG
>JAMORC010000012.1 GCA_027063785.1 Desulfurobacteriaceae bacterium | reverse complement strand
CGTGGAAATTGGGTTGATAGGTAATGTAGGGTTTGGAGGAGGCGGAGGAGGATTTTTCCCTTCACTTTACCCTCCCCTTTTGTTTAAGGTATTTACGCCTTAGTTCTTCAAGTTCTTTCTCTTTTTCGGGAGAGTAATCGGCAAGGGAGATAAAGAACTTCTTGAGGTCTTCCGGAACGTAGCCGGGAATTTCGGTGAAGATTTGACCTTTACGGAGGAAGAACCTCTCGTTAACTATTGTAGGTCCGGCGTAGAGGATTCTTGTGTCTTTGGGCTTATTTGAATCAGCTTGATGGAATTCGGTAGATTGTTCTTTTTGTTCTTGAGCAGATTCCTTTGTTTCTACTTCCTGAACCTTGGCTTTCTTTTTTGCCATAACACCCTCCGGGAGTGGTTTTGTTTGAGGTTAGCTCCCGGAGGGTGGACAGGGTGGGCAACGGTGGGCTATGGAAATAAAAGCTACTTGATTAAGCCTATCTCTTGGAGTCTGTATCTCATTGCTAATTTTGATACTTTAAAATGATCCGCTAATTCTGTAATTGCCTTTACAAAAATAAAAGCATCTGATTTTCCATAATACTTTTTTTTCAACTTCTCCCACTGCTCTCTAACATCCTTTGCTGGCATTAAAAATGCTGAAGCAAACCAATTAGCTTCCCTCTCCCTTCGGTCGTAAGAAGTCTTACGGTTAAAGGTATAGAACGTGTCCTTGGGTATTACTTCAAGTCCCAGTAACTTATAATGCAAGAAATAATGTCCAAGTTCATGAGCAAAGGTGAAATGAGCTCGTCTGGGTTCATAAACAGGCCTATCCTTATTAAGAATAATAGTAATTTTCTCTTTCCCGTTTTCCCTTTTTATCTCCAGTTGTCCTTCAAAGGGATAAGCATCCTCGGAAAAAACAAGATTTCCCTTATCATCATAGTTCTTAAACCTATATCCAAAACTGCCTTCAATAACTTCTATTCCTAACTTATTTGCTATTTCTTTTAACTTCTCAAGAGTGTAAGGAGGAGTAATTCCTTTCTCTTTGAGCTTATCCACAATTATTCCGGCTATCTCTTCTATCTCCTGTTTAGTATACCAATATGTCCTTTCTTTCATTTCTCCCTCCTTATATCTTGTTCAAGTCCTCCATTAGCTTTCTCTTATCTAAAACATTGTCATTTATAATTTCCCTAAGCTCTTGTAGTTCTCTCTCTTTACTTTTTGTAGACTCTACCAGCTCCATAATCTCATATATAAGGGCACACGCATCTCCAAAGAATCGCAATACCTCTGCATCTTCCTCTTTAAAGTTATTAGTCTTAAGATTTTTCCTCAAACAGTCAACATTTATACAACCCATAAACTTCTGATTAACAAAAAAAGGGGAAGAGATTCCCATATCGTAACACTTGTCTTGCTTATCCTTTTTTATCTTTTCATGATTTAAGTTAGTGTTTTGATGTTCGTATTCTATGTACTTTCTCCTCTCAAGCATTGAGCTATCCCAGATTACCGGCGTCATTTCCTCATGTCCTTTACCCCCATCTCTTAGAGCAGCAATCTGTAAAAATTTCCCTGCTACTTCTCCCTTCTGTTCACTTATATAGCTTCGGTATTTCTTTCTATCAATTGAAGCGTTTGAACTGTAATATTTGGTCATCATGAAGTCAGGAGTTTGCGGATCATTCACTTCCATTAAAGAAACAACTATCTGGGGAGTATCGTAACGCTCGCTGAAATACTCTTGACACCTATCAAGGACATGTTGAAGCTCATTTTCAAAAATCCGCTTTAATTCATCAAGCTTGGCATTGAGGAACTTACCTTCTTCTTCAATTGAATCCCTAATCGCATGAACTACATCATGTGCTGCTCTCGCTAAAGTGAAAATATCGTCCTCTATTTTTAAACTGCATTTAGAACATTTTTCTTGGGCAACGCGAAGAACATTACGCACTAAGGTAATTGCTACTATTAGTAAAACAACAAGAATCACGATAACCAGCTTGGCGCCTAACGGCCACTTTGTGAAGTAACTAACATAACCGATACCTCCAATACCTATTAAGGATGCAAAACCAACTACCATATTTTTAATTTCTTTAAAGTCTTCTAAGACCGTTTTCAGTTCTTTTAAATTCCACAACCTAAAAAAAGCATCGCGGATAATTTCATCTCTACTATCAATTACTCGCCTCATAATTCCCCTAAACTTTTTTACCTCACTTTCTTTTCTGCAGTCTTCTTATATGTTTTGTAACATGTCTGTTCCATTTACCTTCGTCTTTGTATTGAGCCACATAAAAGTTCCATAACATTTGTTTGTCTCCGTCAGAATGTTACCTTGAGCCTTTTGGACTCCTTTTTGGCGAATATCTCGTAGTCTTGTTTTAAAGCAGCCAAAATATCCATTCCTTTTCTAAGATTTTCAGCTAAAGGAGTATCTGCGAATTTCTGGCAAGTTAATGCGTAAAGCTCCGTTAAAGCTTTATCTATTGCATTGAAACGATAGTAGTTCTTTCTGAGAAAATGGGAATAGCTTTTTTCAAACTCCATTCTCGCCAAGCCTAAAACGAGCATACTACCTAAAGCCATTAACGTGAACTTAGGGATATACTCGCCTGCTATTGATGCAAAAGATGAAATGTTGTTGGACACAAAATCCAATACAAAAACGACTATTACCCAAATTACAAGAATAGCATGGATGAGATATTGAAGGCTTTTAGCCAAGTTAACTATTTGCAAAGCTTCCTGATGTAATTCTCTTAGTTTCCCCAATTCTTGTTCAGCAGCCACCTTCAGGCTTTCATACTCTGGACACATTTGAAAGTTAACAGTGCCATTTTCATTATAAATCTGAATGTTCCCATCTCCTCCATCTATGTAGTTACCCTTTCTCATCTTTTCCCTCTTTATAGAGTTGAACATTCATACTGCCTTTCCCGATATAGTTACCCTTAAAGTTTCTCTCAGCACGACATTCATTAACATCAGTTTCTGCTATGTCGTAAAGGTAATTAGTGAAAATCTCAATTAACCCCTTTACATCTTGTGTTTCATACATGCGTTGTATGGCTTTTTTGACAGCCCTTGGAACTCTACCTTCCAGTTTTTCCATAGCTTTGAAAAGCTCTAAGAGAGCTTCTTCTTTCCTTTCTTCCTTCTCTATAAACATCTCCCCCTTGCCTTCTCTCAGCCATTCGGGGTTGACGTTGAAGGTTTGTTCTATAAGGCGGAGCACTCTTTCGGAAGGTTCATTTCTGCCACTCTCCCATTCCTGAATAGAACGTTTTGAACGTCCAAGTTTCTCAGCAAAGGCTGTTTGGGTTAACCCCAAAGCTTTCCTAAGTTCTTTTATTCTTTTCCCTATGGCTCTTTCTAAGTTTTTGCTCATCTTAATCCCGCAAAATTCGGACACAGTGTCCAATTTTTGCATTGCATTCAATTTTGAACATATAGCTCTTGACAAGGTTCAAAAATGAACATATACTATCCATAAGCACACATCGTAGCCAACACATAACCGTAGCACGGGGTAGAAATAATGATAGCAAATTACCGAACTTCAAGAAGGTATTTTGGCAAAAGAGTAGCGAAGCAGATTAAGAAAAAAATCCTCGCCAAATACCCCACTTTCAAAGCCCTGGCAGAAGAACTCGGCGTCAATCCCGGAACCCTCCGATGCGTAGTCAACGGCACTGCTTACTCCAAAAGAATGGCACGAATGATTGAGCAGGCAGTAGGCGAAAAACTCTTTCCCTACACAGAAGAGTAAGGAGATAAGCCTTGAAATTCAATCTTTGCAATGACTTGGAAACGCAAAGCCAAAAACCAAGTTGGGAGGAATAGAGAATGGGAAGAAGGAAAACCAAAGTGGAGCTGAATTTGCCTTACGAGTCAATGAATGCAAAAGAAGCCCTGAACATGGCAAGAGCTTTCAGTGAAAAAACCTACTCGGAAATCGCCGACGAAATGGGAATAGGAACGGAAACAGTTCGCCGTTACCACACAGACCCTGTCTACAACCCACCGCTACCGAGAGTTCCCGAGCTAAACAGAGCTTACGGTAATGATGTCCTTATCCAATGGCTCGCAAGGAAATGCGGAGGAGTATTTGTAAGAACCACAGGGATTCAATCCCCTGCAGAGCTTCAAAAGGAAATTTCTCTCTTAACAAAAGAGTTCTCAGATGTCTTAAAAGTTCACGCCGAAGCAATTGAAGATGGAAAGGTTACAAGGGAAGAACTTGAAAGGATTCACAAGGAAGCCGAAGAACTTCTCATAAAAGCCGCAGAAGTCGTTTTTGCAGTCAAACTTGCAAAAAGAAAGGCAGAGGAGGGCGAGTGATGGAACTCCTCGCCCTCTACGCCCTAATCCTGCTGTTTGCCCTCGTTATACCGGAACCAAGTTGGGAGGACAAAAATGAAAGATAAAACCTTTGACCGCTATCTGCAAGAGGCACTAAAAGAGCTTGAAAAGCCGTGTGAAGAATTCAATGCACAAAGGTGTGAAAGGTTGCTTAACCAAAGCATCAACTTACTAATGGCTGAAGAGTCCCGAAAGAATGCGAACGGCTTCAAAAAAGAGCGCGTAAAGAAGGAATCTCTCAAAGAAGCCAAGAATCTCTTGAAAAATAGAACCACGACTGGCGTCAACAATGCGGAGGGATACCATGAAAAACCGGATTTCACGAATTCTGATTACGATAGAAACCCTTTTGCCTCTGGTAGAAATTCTACCTTTTTGGGGACTCTGGGCAGTTTCATCAACTTTAATGTGTCTTGCTCTTTGGCTCATAGAGAAAACCTCTGCAAGGAAACTCGCTTTTTCTTTGAAACTTGCAGGCTACACGGCATCTGTTCAAAAAGAAAAACCACAAAGAGTGGACAGGGTGGTCAAGAAAGGGCTACTGGAGTTCAGGTCGTAATTGACAATACAACCGGTCAAGCCGTTGAAGTGAAAGCCCAGACTCCCGAAAAAGCCCTTGCCGAAGCTCTTTCCAAACTCACCCCCGGCGTTAAAACCGTAGTGGAGGAGTAAGATGCGCCTGGAGCTTTCCCCTGCCGAACTTGCAGAAAAACTCGGGATTTCCGTAGGAACATTCAGAAACCGCTACGCCAGCAACCTTCAGCTCATAAACGAAAAACTTAAAGAACTTGGGGAAAAGCTCCGGGTAGTAGAAAAGAAAAAGGTAGGCAAAAATACCGTTTTTATCCTGGAGTCTATCGCCTACCCCCCAACCTCCTCCCCGATTTCCAAGGAGGCAGGTTCGCCCCCGCCTGCCTCCTCCTTTTCACCCGTGATAACGGAAAAAGACACGGAAGAACTCAACCAGCTATCGTCTGACAAAAGACAGGAAGCCCTTGAAAAGTTAAAAGTCGTAAAGTATGCAATGAGCTTCGGCATAAGACCGGCAGCAAAAGCTTTCGGCAAAACTCCCTCTTCGGTTCACCGCTGGTGCAGGGCATACACAACTCAAGGAGTGAAAGCTCTTGTCGGAATAACGGAAAAAGAGTATTCAGAAGCTCTCCGCCACGTTCTCTCCCTTGCGGAAGCTAAGTTCTGCCTTCCCAAAAAGCTAACAATAAAGTCTATCTATGACGAAGTAAAAAAGCTTGCTAACGAACTCGGGATAAATCTCACATACGAACAGCTGAGGCAGCATCTTAACGACTTCTATGCAAGGAAGAAATATTACGTAGAGAGGCTAAGAAGCGGAGAATCCAAAGCAATCCGCTACCGCCCGAGAGCCGGACACGTTCAAAAAGTTGCTCCCAATCACCGCTGGGAGTGGGACCACACCCGAATGGATAATGTAGTTATTCACGACGGCAAAGAAATCCGCCCCTGGCTTTCAATCATCAGGGACACTTACTCAAACTACATAGTTTCTTACCTGCTTCTTCCATATAACCCTCACGCGGGAACGGTTGCCCAGTTAATACTTCAAGCCATAAAGCAGTTCGGCATTCCCAAAATCATAAGAACCGACTGGGGAAAGGACTTCAAGGCAGAAAGGATACTGGCAGGTTTAAAAGAACTCGGCATTCACGTTTCAAATGCGAAACCCTATTCGGGATGGGACAAGGGGAACGTTGAAAGCGGTTTCAAAATCATCAAGATGCAGTTCTGTAAGACCCTTCCCGGATACACTCAGGAAGACCCGAAAGAGAGAAAGGACGTTGAGAGAATATGGGGAGAAGAAAAGCCCCTCACATTTGAAGAATACGAAAAGCTCTTTGCCCAATACGTTGAGAACTATAACCTTGATAAAGCAGAAGTTTACAAACCCCACGAGAGAAAAGGAGTTGACGGCGACTGGCTTTACTGGGCATTTGCAGAGCGGAAAGTCAGGACCGTTACCAACGCAACCGTAAGGATTGACCACGAATACTACTATGCAGAAGCCCTTGAAGAGTATGAAGGTCAAAAAGTTGAAGTCAGGCTTGATGATTCAAACGACACCTACGTGAAAGTCTTTACCCTTGACGGAAAGTTCATCTGCGACGCTGTGTCAGAAAAAGAAAATCCTGAAAGCTGGAGAGATAGAGTAAAGAGGAGAGAAAGGAAGAAAAAAGCTATTGAGAAAACCGTCAAAGCCCGCCTTGAGCTTCACGAACTTGAACAGGAAAGAAAAAAGGAAGCAGAAACGAAGCTCCACTACTCCGAAATGGAAGCTCTCCTTAAAGAGGAATCGGAAGAAACTATTCCCGAAGCAGACATTACCATTCCTCAAATTTCAGAAGAACCCGAACCCTTCATCCCCACCGACGATTACGAACTCCTCACCTACATCATAGACCGCAAAGGGCAGGTTCCGGAAGAAATCTGGAAAGCTTATGAGAAATTTAAAACCGAAAACCCGATGGCTTTCAGCCTTTACGCTTCAGAAATAGAGGAGATTGAAGAGCTTAAAAGGGAGGTGAGGAAGTGAGAGTTTCTGCTGAAAACATAGCAAATACAACAGTCCTTAAGAAATTCGCCGCCCTCGTCCATGAGCTTAACAAGCTCAGCGAAGAAGGTATTGAAGCCGTGGCGGTAGCCTACGGCTCTTACGGAATCGGAAAAACCTGGGGAATAAAGGCATTAGAGAAGAAACTCGGTCTTGACAACATAGGAGTTGTGAAGGGGCATCCGAAGATGGATACCCCCAACAAGTTCCTTCGTGCAGTTGCAAGTGCCGTTAAATGCCCAACCGGCAGAAGTTTTGACGATACCCTCAAATATCTTACCAGATTTGCCAAATACCGCAAATACGTCATCATCGTTGATGAAGCAGAGTTTGTTCTTTCCCACAAAGACACTGCCGCAACCGTAAAGCTGATTCTTGAAGAAACGCTCTTCCCTTTTGTTTTAGTAGGAAACGAGAATCTTCCCAAGCTCGTAGCCAGAGTCGGTTCTCTTGATGAAAGAGTAATCAAAGAAGTTTCCCTTGACACCATAACAAAAGCCGACGTTAAGGAACTGCTAAAAGTTTTGGAAGTAGAAGCCGACCCCGAAGCTGCCTACAAACTTGCCCAGAAATACGGACTTTCAATTCTCAAGTTCGTCAATGCCTTAAAGCTCATAAAGAGAAGCACCAGCAAGCCGGACAAAGCCCTCTTAAAGCAGATGTTTGAAAGAATCGTGGCAAGGGTGTAGCCGTGAAAGAGAGAATCTACGAACTGATATTAGAGCGGCGCTATTTCAGAATCTCGGACATAACAGAAGAACTGTGGAAAGAGTATGGGGAAATCTTCTCCCGCTCCTTCATCAGGAACAAGGTAAAGGACTTCGTTGAAGTAATGGTCGGACAGGGACTTTTGAAGGTTCTTTCCGAATACGACCCGCCGATTTTTGAAAACCCCGTAGCTGAAGAAGAAAAGCCTTTGAGAGAACTCCTGAAGAAATGTCCGGTTTGCGGAAAAGATTTCTTCCCCAGACGCGGTAAACAGGACAAATACTGCTGCCGTAAGTGTTACGAAAGAGCCAAAGCAAGGCGCAGAAGAGTTGATACAAGGAAAAGAGTCAGCAGATACATGCACTCAGCAGATTCATCAGCAGTTAACCACAATCAGCCGTGGACGAAGCAGGAAGAATCATTCCTGATAGAGAACAAGGGAAAGCTCACTTACAGGGAAATAGCAGAAAAACTCGGCAGAACAGTCTATTCCGTTCGCTGGAGAGCAAGAAAACTCGGGCTTACCGGTGAACCACGAGCCAGACAACTATCACCGTCCCGATAGTGAGGTTAAAGATGAGGAACAAAAGTAGTGCTATGAGTTTTGTAGAGAGAGAAGCTTTATCAAAAATCTCTACAAGAGCAATAAAGTTCCTGAAAACCGTCTCTGTAAACTCTATTAAAGTGCTTTTCCTCCCGATAGCAATTATTTCGGGAATCTTATGGCTCCTGTTCTGGGGCATTTTCGCAATCTCCTACTCAATACTTCACCACCAAGATAGCAGTCAAGAACTGGACAAGGTGGGCAAAAATGACCGGGAGGTGAGAAATGGCTAACGGAAAATTAGAAGGAAATGAAGACACAATTAGAAAAATTCTTCTGTCCTATATAGGCATTCAGAAGAAAGGACGGGAAATAGTTAATTTAAGGAAGGTAAATAATCCAAAATGGTATCTAAACACCTTACCTCCGTGGTATAAGCGTTTTCAAAAAGCCATTGGAAAAAGAATCCAGAATAAACAGGACTTATGGGGTAGAGATTGGTTACTGTTTTGTCTTGACTTTGCGGAAAAGATAGCTTATGCAGATAAGAATATCAAGGAAAAACTTAACTTATTTAGAAAATATCTAAAAGCTCAAAAGAAAAATGAATCTTTATTTCACATTAAGGAAAAAATAAAAGCATTCTTCTGGTTGCTAGATTCGGGAATTAATCCTGAATGGATTTTTATTGAAGGAGTTTGGAAGAAGCACAGAAGCGATATTCTCGTTTCTATTCCACTTAAAGGGTTCATTAATCCTTTTCTATCGGACATCAAAAGAATCCACTTTATGAATTTTTCTATAAAACTTGCGATAGAAGTTGGGAGCTGGCACAAACAGCCCGAATATCTACAGGAAGGAATTCCTATAGTATGGATACCTTATAGAGGAACTTCTGTTGAAGAAGTCTTGTCCTTTATAAAGAAGCTCCAAACCAAATATACCTTTGAGGTTCTTTCCTTCATTCACTACGTCCACATCATAGATGAAACCTTATCTGGAATTTTCTTTTTGCCAAAACCCATAAAGGAGGTTAAATAATGGGAAGGATTGCGAAGTATAAAGTCTCTGATTTAGAAGTCCCTCAAGGTTTACTTCCGCGCGTTATCACAGGAACAGTAGAAGAAAAAGTTAAAGAGTATGCAGAGCTTATGGAGAACGGCGTTGAATTTGACCCTATCAAAGTTTGGGAAAGACCTGATGGGAAAATCTGGATAGTTGATGGAGTTCACAGAAAAAAAGCTTGTGAGCTGATAGGTAAAGCGTTCATTGAAGGTGAAGCGTTGCCGATAAAAGACGAACTCCATTATAGAATGGAAGCTATTAAGTATAACCTTAAACATGGACTTGCTCTAAAACCAGAGGAACGAAAGCTCTGTGCTCAACAACTCTACCTTGCAGGAGTAGAACCTGAAGATATTCAAAGGCTTTTTGGGGTTTCTGATAGAACAATAAGAAGATGGTTATCTGACTTAAGACAACAAGAAAAAAAAGAGCTGAAAGAGAAAATAAAAAAATTGTCCACTCAAGGGTTAACAAAAACGCAAATTGCTAAGGAACTTGGGATTTCACGACAACTTGTTGATTATTACCTGCAAAAAAAGGACAACATGTCCGAATTTTCCACCCCCACTGTCCGCTCCGTTCTTGACGACCCCGAAAAACTTGCACAGCAGGAAGAAAGAGAACTCCTGGAGGCTGAAGAAGAGGAAAAGCAAAAACCTGCCCTCTGGAGAGACAGTAACCTACTTCTTTCAACGGTTCTCTACTGGGTAGGAGAGTGTATGCCCTACTTAGAAACCGGAAGTTCACCGGAAGAGGCTGTTGAAC
>JAMORC010000011.1 GCA_027063785.1 Desulfurobacteriaceae bacterium | reverse complement strand
GTAAAGTGGCCGAAAGGGGACTTACAATTGTTCCTCTGAGGATTTACTTCAACAGCAGGGGTAAGGCGAAGGTAGAAATAGCCCTGGTTAGAGGAAGGAAGAAGTACGATAAGAGAGAAGCTATAAAAAGAAGGGAGCTTGAAAGGGAAGCTCAGAAAGCCATGAAGTTTTACAGGTAGTAAGTATCGTTGAAAGTTGGGGTGAAAGATATAGATTTCTGCCTGTCTTGACCTTCCTATCCTGACTGATATAAATTAACCGACCAACTTAATTACGCTGTTAACGGAGGTTGAGGGATGTACGCTGTCATTAAAACCGGCGGGAAGCAGTATGTCGTGGAGCCTGGTCAGGTTTTAAAGGTTGAGAAGCTCAACCTACCTGAAGGTTCCGAAGTCGAGTTTGAGGCTTTAATGGTGAGGGACGAGGAAAATGTTAAAGTAGGAGAGGAAGCTAAGCCCTATAAGGTGAAGGCTACCGTTGTGAGGCACGGAAAGGGCAAGAAAATCATAGTTTTTAAGTACAAGGCAAAGAAGCATTATCAGAGGAAGTACGGTCACAGACAGCACTTTACAGAAATTCAAATTAACGAAATCGTAAGCTAATCGGAGGTTTGACATGGCACATAAGAAAGGTATGGGTTCAACGAAAAACGGAAGAGATTCAATAGGTAAAAGGTTAGGAGTAAAGAGGCACGACGGTCAGCTTGTGAAGGCCGGTAACATAATCGTTAGACAGAGGGGAACTTCCATCCATCCGGGGCAGAACGTCGGGATGGGAAGCGACTATACGCTCTTTGCTCTTATTGACGGAGTTGTTAAGTTTGAAACCAGAAGGAACAAGAAATTCGTAAGCGTTTACCCTGTTCAGTAGTGGTAGTCGCCCCCTGGGGCGCTACCTTAATACCACCCAGAGTATTCCGATTCCTGTAATTTCTCCCGCTATTAACAGGATAAAACCCGGAGCGGTAGTTCTAAACAACTCCTTTCCTCCCATTGAAAGCGTTAGGAACCATTTAAAAAGCGTGTTGACCGTAGCTGACAGCAGTACTGCGACGATTGCGGAAATGAGGGAGACCTCTCCCGAGGAGAAAAGCTTAGAGACGGATAGGGTTATTGCATCCACATCCGAAAGTCCGGAGATTGCTGCAACGACATAAAGTCCATAGTCTCCAAAGAGCTTTAGCGAATTTCTCGATAGGAAGAGGATAAAAGCGTAAAAAAGACCGAACTTTATGGCGTTTGAAAGCTCATAGGGGTTATTTACACTTACTTCTGCTCTGCTTTTTTCCCTCTTTGTCAGCTGATAGGCAAAGAAAATTCCCAAAGAGAATGCAATGGCAGAGGGTATTAGCAGGAACTTCGCAAAGTCAAGTGAGACAATTCCCGCAAGAAAGGCCATTCTCGGGAACATAATTGCGGAAGCTCCAACGATTCCAGCTCCGTATTCAGAAATTAGCGTCGGGTTTGCCCTTGCAAGGGGAGAAAACGTGGCTGTAACTGCGGTACTTGACACAAGGCCGCCGATAAGTCCCGTAACCACTATTCCCCTTTCTCCCGCCAGTTTCGTCAGGACGTAGCCCAGAAAGTCTATCGTTGATATCACTACCACCATTGTCCATACTTCTTTGGGATTGACGCCGTAGAAG
>JAMORC010000010.1 GCA_027063785.1 Desulfurobacteriaceae bacterium | reverse complement strand
CGGGCTTGCGTTAAATCCTTCGGGAAGTGGCGGAATGCCCTTTGGTTTTCGCTTTCCTGCGGTTTTTGCCTCACGGGAGCTTCTGAATATTGAACGGCAGTTGAAGTGGTTAGGGGAGTGTAGGTTGCACAGAAGGGTCGGGAGAGTTTTGCTCCGTCGAGCCCCCTGCATATCGGCGTTGTCGTCTATCGCAACGTATTTGAGGTATTTGATTTTATCTAAGGTGTTCGTTCTGAATACGGTTTCAAGATAGGAAGGATTGGACTGGCGAAAGCCGACGGATTTCAGTATTCCGTCTTCTCCGAGCTTATCCGTCCACTCTTTATTTGTAAAACCCTTCTGGCTTAAGGCTGCAATCCCGTCCGCTTTTCCGGGCATTTCAAGTCTGGGGGACTACTGGAAACAGAGGGGTGACGAGCTGAAGTGTCGCAATCCCGTCCGCTTTTTCGGGCATTTCAAGATGGGCGTTACCACCCCTA
The DNA here is from genome assembly GCA_027063785.1 of Desulfurobacteriaceae bacterium. Classification (GTDB taxonomy): domain Bacteria; phylum Aquificota; class Aquificia; order Desulfurobacteriales; family Desulfurobacteriaceae; genus JAMORC01. Next base: position 44,761 of record JAMORC010000010.1, on the reverse strand, counting down.
TCCCTACTGGGGTGGGTTGTTCTGCCGGGTCGCAATCCCGTCCACTTTTTCGGGCATTTCAAGAAGAGGTAGAAGAGGAAGAGACTGAAACTCCATCTTCTCCCTCCTGTCGCAATCCCGTCCACTTTTTCGGGCATTTCAAGAGTATGTTTCACAGTCAGCAGACGCCCTGCGCTCAGGGTAGAGTAGTCGCAATCCCGTCCACTTTTTCGGGCATTTCAAGAGGAGGAATTTGACGAGGAAGAAGAGGAGGAAGAGGAAGAAGAGTCGCAATCCCGTCCACTTTTTCGGGCATTTCAAGCTAAACAACTTCGTAGAATTCTTAATGATCTCATAAGGATTTAGTCGCAATCCCGTCCACTTTTTCGGGCATTTCAAGAGGAGGAATTTGACGAGGAAGAAGAGGAGGAAGAGGAAGAAGAGTCGCAATCCCGTCCACTTTTTCGGGCATTTCAAGGGACAAGGGACTATTTCGGAAGAAGTCGCAAAGCTCAATTAGTCGCAATCCCGTCCACTTTTTCGGGCATTTCAAGTCGGGGCAAACAGCTCTCAAGCCGTTGTTACACAAGGCTTCTTTAATCGGAGTTTTAGAATAGACTAAAAGTACCCGAAAGACAGGCATTCCGTATTCAGTTTTAAAAGACCTGTTTTTTCAATTTTAGCAAATTCCATCAATCAGTTTTTCACCATCTCCTCAAAGGTTATCCTCCCGCACCTTTCAAGGGCGTAAAGGTTGTAACCGCCTTCGAGAGTGAAGAGAATCGGTATTCCCGCCTCTTTTGCACTCCTAACAAGGGTCGAAACGACAAACCTTACTCCCTCATCGCTCACCTCAAGCCCCGTCAGGGGATCGTCGGCGTGGAGGTCGTAACCGGCGGAAACAATGAGAATCTCGGGAGAAAAGCTTTCGAAAGCTTCCTTGAACGTCCGACCGTAAGCTTTCTTTATTTCAGCATCCCCGGAACCTTCGGGAAGGGGAATGTTCAGAACGTGGTCGCTGTTCTCGGAAATTCCTCCAGTCCCGGGGTAAAACGGATACTGGTGTGTGGAGAAGTAAAAGACCCTATCGTCGCTTTCAAAGATGTGCTGGGTGCCGTTTCCGTGGTGGGCGTCAAAATCGGCTATGAAAACCTTTCTAACCCCCGAATTCAGCGCTTTTACGGCGGCAACGGCCGCGTTGTTAAATATACAGAATCCCATAGCCCTGTTCCTCTCGGCATGGTGCCCCGGAGGACGGACTGCACAGAAAACGGCCTCAAATTCTCCGGAGAGAAGCAGCTCAACCCCCAGCTCACAGGCACCGGCCGCCATAACCGCTGCGTCAAAGGTATAAGCGTTATAGTAGGTATCGGGGTCGAAGAAGCCTGGGGCATTTTCACGGCAGGAAATTTTTACTTCTTCTATGTAAGTTTCATCGTGAACAGCTCTTAAGATGTCGTAACTTACGGGTCCGGGCTTTACAACTTTTACAGGATATTCGCTCATCGACCGCAGGAAATATTTCAGCCTCAAGGCGTTTTCGGGATGCCCGGGAAGATCGTGCTTCAGAAAAATTTCATCGTACAAAATTCCGGCCTTCACTCTTTTCTCGCCTTTAACTTTTTAACAACTTCAAAATCGGCCTTTCTGTTCTCGATATCGACAGAAAGAAGCCTCACCAGAACTCTATCCCCTATCCTGAAAACTGTCCCCGTCTTTTCTCCCACAAGGCAGTACTGTTTCGGAACACATATGTAGTAGTCATTTTTCAAATTTGTAACGTGAACAAATCCGGGAATCACCTGTTCTACCGTTTCAACGTATAGTCCCTGTTCCGAAACGCCGGTAACTATAGCCTCAAATACCTCACCCACGTGGTTCATAGCATACTGGAGCTTCTTCAGCTCTATTACATCCCTTTCGGCTTCATCGGCGAGTATAGACCTTTCGGTAACGTGTTTGCAGATGATCTCGAGCTTCTCCTCCCACGCCGGAATAGACTCCGGAGTGAAAAGCCCTTTCTGCGCCATTTTTATAAGCCTGTGGAGCTGAAGGTCGGCATACCGCCTTATAGGGGAGGTAAAGTGAGTGTAGTGAGTAGAAGCAAGCCCGAAGTGGCCGATATTGTCGGGAGAATACTTAGCCCTTGCCATTGTCCTCAGCATCAGGTAATTAATCAGTTTCTCCTCCGGTTTTCCTTCAACCTGCTCGAGGATTTTCTGAAGAAGTTTGGGCTGAATGTCATTTTTAACAGAAGGCACCCTTATACCGAGGGAACGGACAAAGTTTAAGAATTCGTGAAGCTTATCCCTGTCGGGAGATTCGTGAACCCTGTAAATGCTGGGATAATCCGTCCAGAACATATACTCCGCAACGGTTTCATTTGCAACAATCATGAACTCCTCGATGAGCCTGTGGCTCCAAAGCCTTTCCGCCTTGTAGATGTCTATCGGTTCTCCTTCTGCGTTTAAAACGACAACCGGTTCGGGAAGGTCAAAGTCCAGAGATCCCCTCTTATAGCGTTTTTTGTGAAGAATTTGGGCAAGCTCATACATCTCCTTGAGAGAATCAACAACGTGAGGGAACTTTTCAACTGCTTCCGGATCTCCGTCTATTATTCTCTGGGCTATAGTGTAGGTAAGTCTGGCCTTACTGTGAATGACGCTTTCGTAGATTTTGTAGTCAACGACAAATCCCTTTTTGTTTATCTCCATTTCGCAGGTGAAGGTAAGCCTGTCAACGTCGGGGTTAAGGGAACAGATGCCGTTAGAAAGCCTCTCCGGAAGCATCGGAATGCAGCGGTCGGGAAAGTAAACACTCGTGCCCCTCTTGTAGGCTTCCCTGTCGAGGGCACTGCCGGGCTTAACGTAGTGGGAAACGTCTGCGATGTGAACAAAAAGCTTGAAGTTTCCGTTCGGAAGCCTCTCAATCGCTACGGCATCGTCAAAATCCCTCGCGTTCTCACCGTCTATCGTAAAGCATAGCTGTCCCCTCAGGTCTACCCTTCCTTCAATTTCCTCTTCCGAAACTTCCAAAGGTATATTTTCAGCCTCTTCAAGGACTTCTTTCGGAAATTCCGTCGGCAGGTCGTACTTCCTTATTATCAGCTCTATATCGAGCTTCGGCCCTGTTTTCCCGAGGTTTTCAACAAGTTTTCCTACGGGGCCCCTCGTTTCCGAAGGGTAGGAAATTATTTCAACTACAACGTAGTCCCCTTCCTCTACGTTTTCACAATCTTCCGGAGACAGGATAATGTCGTAGCGTATCCTCTTATCTTCGGGTACCACAAAACAGTGCCTTTTGTGCTTCTCAACCCTTCCGACAACCTTCTTTACCGCCCTCTCAATAATTGAAACGATTTTCCCCTCTCTCCTTCCATCCCTTCCTTCCTTCACCACTTCAACCGCAACGATATCCCCGTTCATTGCACCGGCCATACTCCTTCCGGGGACGAAAACTCCTTTCCCGCCCTCTACGGGATCGACAAAACCGAATCCCTCTCTGTAAACGCAGAGCTTCCCGACTATCAGGTTAAGCTTTTCCGGAAGGGCATACTTCGCTCCCTTCAGCTTAACGAGCTTCCCCTTCTTCGCAAGCTCCTTAAGCTTCTCCCTAAGCCTCTGCCTCTCTTCGGCCGGTATTCCCAGATACTTGGCTATCTCCCTCGCCTTAAGGGGCTTGTTAAACCTACGGAGAGCTTCAAATATTCCCTCCTCCAGCCTCTTTTCCTCTTCCCTGTTTGGAAGCTCAAACTCCTCCATTTCTCCTCCTCAAAACTTCATAGGGAATTTTCTCGACAAACTTAATCCCCGTTTCCCTCAACGCCTCCCTCACGGAAGAGTCAACCTTAAGGCCGTAGCTCGAAAGAACTCTGGAAAGCTTCCTAAAGATCTCCTCTCCCTCCGGATCAAAATCTGTAAGCAGGACAACAACAGAGTAACTTTCGGCAAGCTCTTCCGCAACATCGTGGTACCGCTTACCTTTAAGCTCCACGACCCTTTCAATACCGAACCTTTCAAGGGCAGCTTTATCCCTTTTCCCCTCTACCAGCACGACGGTTTCCTCATTTCTATCAATGAAGTCTGCGAGAAAGGAAAGAACGCTTTTCAAGTCCCTTTCCAATTCCCTCTCCTAAAAGAACTTAACGAGTAAAACTCCCACCGTAAGATTGTAAACTATCGGAAACCCGGCCTGGAGCAGCAGGAGAACTGCAACAACCCTCAAGGGATAAAGACCCAAGTAGTAGGGAAGGAGATACGCCCACCAGCTTCTCAGGAGAGAAAACATCGCGTTTCCGACGGCCATCGTTCCCAAAATGTCAGAAACCGGAATCCCCTCTTTAACCATAACGTTTATTAAGCCGTAAGCCACGGGAGGACTTATCGCCGCCGTAGTTATGTAGGTTATCTCCAGAGAGTTAAAGCCGAGGCCTCCCAGGTAAGGCTTAAGCACCTTAGTAAGCCACTCCATTACACCCGCCTTTATGAGAAAAACCACCAGGAGGAAGAGAGGGGTAAACTTGAGAGTAAATGAAACGGCTTCCTTTAATCCCTTCCATACTGCGGCTGCCAGGACTGAAAGTTCAAACCTGAGGGCAACATTCCCGTAATCCGCCCGGGTTTTCTCAACTTCCCGATATCTCAACCTGCCGTAAACGGTAACCGCCATCAGGACAAGGGCATCAAAGGCAAGCCTCAAAAGCCCGTAATAGACGGCGAGGAAACCTATAAGCGGGAAAAGCACGGGGAAGTAGTAGCGGTACAGGAACATCAGCCTCATAGGGAAATTCGACGCCAGTATGGCAAGGTAGAGATCCATCGGCTCAATTTTGCCTTCCTTTAAGAGCTTCGACGCCGCTATGTGAGCTGCCCGGGGGGAAACAAGGTAAATCACGGGAACGTTCGTTAAAAGGGGATGAATCCCGAAGCGGGAAAGCTTTAAACTTTTCAGCCCCAGCCAGTTGGCGACTCCGGTTTCCACAAGCAATCCTGCCAGGACATAACCAAAAGCTATTGCCGAAACTATTAAGATATAAAGGTGAAAGAAGTTCATCCCGAACTGATGACCGAAAAGAGTTTAACGATTGTTTCTCGGTAACGGTCTTCAACAGCTCCCACGGGTTTACCTCCGGAGTCGGTCAGGGAAAACTTAGAAAAGGAAACCGGAAGGTGCAACGGCGCCGGGGGAATTCCCGGGAAAAGAAAAGCCCCCGGAGGGGGCTCGGCTTTCGGCTTAATACTCCAGGTTGTAGAAGACTTCTGCTCCGCGGAAAAGGGCAGAACCGTTGAGAAGCTCCTCTATCCTCAGAAGCTGATTATATTTGGCGTTTCTTTCACTCCTTGCAGGAGCGCCGGTCTTTATCTGACCGCTGTTAACGGCAACGGCCAGGTCGGCAATGAACGTATCTTCCGTCTCTCCGGACCGGTGAGAGATAACAGCAGTATAGCTTGCCCTCTTCGCCATTTCTATGGCTTCAAGCGTCTCCGTTACCGTTCCGATCTGGTTGAGCTTTATAAGGATGGAGTTGGCAAATCCTTCCTTTATCCCTATCCGGAGAAGTTCCGTGTTTGTACAGAAAACGTCGTCTCCGACCAGCTGAACCTTATCCCCGAGGGCTGCAGTCAGTAGCTTCCACCCCTCATGGTCATCTTCGGCCATTCCGTCCTCAATGGAGATAATCGGATACTTCTCGACAAGTCCCCTGTAGAAGTCCACAAGCTCCTCTCTGTTTAACTTTTTCCCTTCACCGGAAAGCTCGTAAATGCCGTCTCCCTTGTAAAACTCAGAGGATGCCGCATCAATAGCCAGGAGAACATCCTCCCCGGGAACGTAGCCTGCTTCTTCTATCGCTCTCATTATTACCTGAAGGGCTTCTTCGTTGGAAGCAAGGTTGGGAGCGAAACCTCCCTCATCTCCCACGTTTGTGGAGTGCCCCATTCTCTTAAGAACTTTCTTCAGGGTGTGGTAGACCTCAACTCCTATTCTGAGGGATTCGGAGAAGCTCTCTCCTCCGACAGGCATTATCATGAATTCCTGAAGGTCAACGTTGTTGTCCGCGTGAACCCCGCCGTTGAGGATGTTCATCATCGGGACGGGAAGCTCTTTCGCATTTGCACCGCCTATGTAGCGGAAAAGGGGAAGTCCGAGCTCCTCGGCCGAAGCCCTGCAAACGGCCATTGAAACGCCGAGAATTGCGTTTGCCCCGAGGTTACTCTTGTTCGCCGTTCCGTCAAGCTCCAGCATAAGCCTGTCAACGTTTACCTGATCCGTCGACTCAACGCCTATGAGGGCGGGAGCTATGACTTCGTTCACGTTCTTAACGGCCTTCAAAACTCCCTTCCCCATGTAGCGCTTCGGATCCTTGTCCCTCAGCTCAAGGGCTTCTTTCTCGCCCGTGGAAGCTCCGCTGGGCACCGCAGCCCTTGCAACAACACCGCTTTCAAGGGTAACCTCAACTTCAACGGTGGGGTTTCCCCTGGAATCAAGAATCTCCCTTGCCCTTACATCAACTATTCTCGACATCTGTACCTCCGAACTCTGTTTTTAGAAGCCGGCAGATTTTACCCTTTGGGTCGCAAATCGTAAATTCCCTCTCTCCGCCCCTGTCCCTGCACTCAACCTCCACGAAATTCTCAACAATCTCCTTTAAAGGCTTTCCCCATTCAACAACTTTTATCCTTTCATCCGTAAGGAAATCCTCAAAACCGAGATCCTCAAGCTGCTCCAAAGCCTCAAGCCTGTACAGATCAACGTGAACAAGATTATCGTACTCGTGAACAATGTTAAAAGACGGAGAAGAAATCTCATCCGGAGGAATTCCGAGGGCCTCTGCGACTCCCCTTACCAGAACGGTTTTCCCGCAACCAAGCTCTCCGGACAAGAGAAGAAAACTGCCGGGGGGAAGATGTGAAGCGATAAGCCTGCCGAGCCTAACCGTTTCCTCTTCACTCCTCGTAACCACCCTACATTTACTCAACCCTTTGCCCCACGAGGGAAACTCTCTTTATCCCGCACTTCCTCAGAGTATCAAGAAGCGTAAACACGTAAACGTAAGGTGTTTCCCTATCTGCTTTTACAAAAACCCTCTTCTCCTTGGGAAGGGCCCTGACAAGCTCTAGGGGATCGCTGTAAACCTTTCCTCCGTAGTAAAACTTCCCCCGCTTATCGACTACCACTTTCACAATTTCACTTGAAGCCTGAACGGCAGCTCCCCCCTTCGGAACCTGAACTTTTATCTCTCCTCCCGAAATAAATTCGGTAGTAACAGCAAGGAATATGACAAGCATCAAGGACAGATCAAGAATGGGAGAAAGGTTTATATCCGATATCAGCCCCTTCTTGCTATTCCTTATTCTCAACCTGCTTTCTCCATAAACTCTTCGTGAGCTTTCTTCCACACCTTAACCGCTTCCTTACATTCCTCGACGGTGGGAACTAAAGCAATCCTGAAAAAGCCCTCTCCGCCTTTTCCGAAAAACTCTCCGGGAGAAATAACTATGCCGTATTTTAACAGGTGAAGAGCGTATGCTTCGGAGCTAATACCGGACGGAAGCTTTACCCAGAAGTAAAAAGTAGCCTCCACAGGAAGGTGCTCAAGGCCTATCTCTTTAAAGAATTCTTCAAAAATCTCTTTCTTTTCCTTAAAAATCCTCCTTCTCTCCTCAACATGCTTTTCGTCCGACCAGGCCACCTCGGCAGCTTTCTGGACAAATTCCTGAGAGGCAACGCCGAAAGAGGAGCGGTACTTTAAGTATTCGGAAACTACCTTTTCGTCACCGGCAACAAAACCCGAACGGTAACCGGTCATCCCGCTTCTTTTAGAGAGGGAATGGAAAGCAACAGCTCCTTCTTTCCCCACTTCAAGAATCGAGTGAGGAGGAGTTTCAAAGTAAATTTCCGTGTAACACTCATCGGAACACAGGATTATCCCATTTTCCCTGCATATCCCGTAAACCTCTTCAAGGTAGGAGAGGGGAGCAACCGCACCGGTAGGGTTGTGGGGATAGTTAATCCAAACGATTGCCGTTTCCTCAAGGAGGGATTTCGGAAGCCTGTCAAGCCTCAGGAGAAACCTGTCTTCATATTTAAGTTCGACGGAGACAGGCTCTCCACCGGCAAAAAGGGTTCCCCTTTCATAAACCGGATAGGCCGGCGTTCCGAAGATAACTTTCCTCTTTTCAGAATCCGTGTCTATGAAAACCAGGGGAAAATGGAATATCGCTTCTTTTGACCCGGCAGTCGGAATAATCTCCGTTTCCGGATTCAGAGAAACTCCGAAACGCCCTTTTAACCATTTTGCTATTGCCTCACGAAGCTCCTTTCTACCTTTAACTGTCGGGTACTGACTTACTCTGGGAACTGCCTCTACAAGAGCTTTCCTTATTCTCTCGTCGGTCGGCTCTTTGGGATCCCCCGTTCCAAAATCAAAGAGCTTCAAACCTTTCCTCTTTATTTCCTCCTTTGCCCTTACAAGCCTATCCATGGGATAGGCCTTAAGATTTCTGATCCTGCTGTTCATTGATCTACCCCGGATAGTTCCTTGATCTTCTCCAAGACTTTATCAACATGACCTTTAACCCTTACCCTTTTCCAAACGTGAACAACGTTTCCCTGCGGATCTATGAGGTAGGTTGTTCTAACAACCCCAAAATATTCTCTCCCGCACATCTTCTTTTTCTGCCAAACGCCGTAATTCTGAACTATTTCCTTATTTACATCGCTGAGAAGCGTAACTTTCAATCCCCTTTTCTCCTTAAACTTCCTGTGGCTTTCGACGGAATCGGGACTTACCCCGAGAACAACAGCTCCGAGCTTTTCAAATTCTTCAAGTTTTTCCGAAAAATCTTGAGCTTCTTTGGTGCATCCGGGAGTATTATCCTTAGGATAGAAGTAAAGAACCACCCACTTGCCTTTTAAGTCTTTCAGGCAAATCTCCTTTCCGCTATCGTCAGGAAGGCAGAAGTCGGGAGCCTTTTCCCCTACTTCTACGTACATACTATCCTCCGGCAATTTTCGGTAATTATATCCGAAGCGGTACCCCTTGCCTTTTAACTGCCATTGCTATAAACTTCACCAGCGCAAAACCGGAAAGAAGCGGAGGAAGGCAATGCCCAATACGAAATCTGCTAAGAAGAGGCTTCGCCAGAACATAAAGAGAAGGGAAAGGAACAGATATTACGTAAGAAGGATGAAAACAGAAGCCAAGAAAGTTCTTAAAGCTGTTGAAGAAAAGAACCTTGAGCTTGCAAAAGAACAGCTTAAAGTTGCTATGAAGTGGATTCAAAGGGCTGCTGCAAGGGGAGCCATTCACAAGAACGAAGCGGCCAGAAGGCAGTCCAGAATAGCATCTGCGGTTGCAAAGCTTGAGAAAGAACTCGCAGCCCAGGCTTGAAATTTCCTAAGGTAAGGATATATTATTGACCGTCCAGTAGGGCCGTAGCTCAGTGGGAGAGCGCCACCTTGACGCGGTGGAGGTCAGGGGTTCGAAACCCCTCGGCCCTACCATTACTACCCGTGGAGAATAAATAAAATGAATAAAAAAAACTCCATAGACCTTTCCCTCTACGTAATCACGGATGAAAGATTTTTAGACTCCTCCAACATCTGTGAAGCCGTAGAAAAGGCAATCCTCGGCGGTGCTACTGTTGTTCAGTACAGGGCGAAGAAAAAAACTACAAAGGAGATGTATCAGGAAGCTCTTTTGGTTAGAGAGATTACAAGACGCTACAACATTCCGTTTATAGTAAACGACAGGCTTGACCTTGCACTGGCAGTAAAAGCAGACGGCGTCCACGTGGGACAGGAAGACCTCCCTGTCGAGGTAATTAGGAAACTGGTAGGAGAAGAGTTCATAGTCGGTCTGTCCACCCACAACATCAATCAGGTGCGGGAGGCCAACAAGAAAGGAATCACCGACTACCTGGGATTTGGGCCAATTTTCCCCACGACAACGAAGGAAAATCCGGACCCTGTTACGGGGATCGAAGCTCTGTGTAGTGCGGTAAAAGAATCAAAAATCCCGATAGTAGCAATCGGCGGAATAAGTAAAGAAAATATTGAACCCGTAATAAGTTGCAGACCGGCCGGTGTGGCTGTAGTAAGGGCAGCATTCGAAAACGGAAATCCTTATTTAAACGTTAAGGCTCTCAAGGAGAAACTGAATGTCTGAAAAACTCCGGAACTTAGGAGAAAAAGCCGTCATTCTTTCTTTTTACTTGCTTGCACTTACAATTCCCCTGTCAATAGCCGGAGATAACATAGCAGTTGCCGTTGGAGGAATCGGACTTATCCTTTCTCTCCTGTTTAGCCGAGAGAAGTTAAAGACAGTTCCACTAAAACCCATACTCCCCATTGCCATTCCGGAGCTTATCCATCACGCAGTAACAGGAATTTCCAGATTATTCAAAAAGTCCGACATCAATCACCATCTCTTCGCGTACTTCATATCTTTTTACTCATCTCGGGAAGAAAGCAGGCTTAGAACAGCTCTTAATATTTTGGGAGCATCACTAACGATATCTGTAGTCGCTGTTATTTTCGAAGCCTTTACCGGACAAAACGTAAAGCACTTAAACCTGCATACTATTTCTTTTCATTCATCTCCCACAAGGGCTGTGGGACTTCTTAACAACCCTCTAACCACCTCAGGTGTTTTCTACCTTCTCTTGATCCTGTTCATCACTTTCTACATCAAGACTTTCAAAAAACGCTATTTGTTTTTCTCAATTACAGCCCTTCTAGGAATCATCTTCACACAGAGCCGTTCCTACTGGCTGGCAACTTTATTTTTCTCAACTTCTGTACTGCTGTTGCTACTGATAAAGTCAGGAAACAGGAAGAACTTTTTAGCAGGAACCGTTGCCCTAATCGCTCTTTTCACGGCCAGTATTGCCGGATTTCCTATTCTAAAAAATAGGCTTGAAAGCATCACGAACACAAAAAATAACTACAGCAACTTAGACAGATTAAGCCTGTGGAAATCTCACCTAAAAGCCTATACAAACGAATACTCTCTTCTTCAAAAAATCATAGGAGCGGGAACAGAAGAGGCTTCAAAACTTTGCTGGCACTACTTTAAACGGGATTTCTCCGAAAACTTCCCAACAGTCAAAAACTTTTCTGAATCAAACATAAAAGTCCACTTCCACTCAGGAGAAGCCCACAATATCTACCTCAAATTCCTGACAAAGTACGGAATTCTGGGGTTACTCGGTTACTTGCTGTTTTGGGCTTACATGATATACCTTAACATCTCTGCAAAAGAGTTATGGAACTACTCCATAGTCCTGGGATACTTGGGTTTCATGATTGCAGGTATCTTTGAGAACAACTTTACCGACGCAGAAATTCAAATGGCTTTGTGGTACATTATCGGCATAAACTTAGCTCTGCTTCGGCAAGGTAACGGGAAAACACCTCTTCATCAGACAGAAGCCGGTTAACTGAAAAGTCAAACTCCGTCTTCATGGCTAACTTCACTTTGGAAGCTATCTCTTCAGGTGTTACAGCCTTTAATATGAAACCGTTCTTTCCTTCTACTACAAGATCCTTTGCTCCGGTTTCAAGCGAAACGATTACCGGCCTATGAACTGCCAGGGCTTCGGAAACTACATTAGCAAACGTATCGTAAAAAGAAGGGTGAACCAGGCAGTCTATTTGTGAGTAGAAATCGACCATATTGCTGACCTTCCCGAGAAAAAAAACCCTATCGGCCACCCCAAGTTTTCCGGCAAGCTTTTTATACTTCCGGGAATTCCTTCCCCCCGCAACCAGAAGTTCAACGTGGACAGGTAAGTAAGATAGTGCTTTGATCAAGTGCGGCAGACCCTTCAGTTGGAAATTGGAAGAAGCAAAACCCAAAACAAACCGGTTTTTATCCTTTCTGCGTTCAATCGGTTTGAATTTTTCGAGGTCTACACTGTTAGGAATAACCGATATCTTTTCCTCCGGACAGTTCTTGTAGTATCTCAGAATTTCCTGCTTAACTTTCGTTGAAATTGCTATTATTCTCCTTGAGGACAAAAATATTCTCTTCTCAAGATAAGGATTGTAATAATTAATAGGATTAAACAGTCTTGACACAACTTTTCGGACTTTTGAAATCCCGGAATATCCCTTAATGGAAGTAATTAAAAATCCAAGATGTGTTCCTCCTCCGTTGCGGTAAACATGGCAGTTTTCAACCTTTGAGAACGCAAAATTAATAACCCCGTCACCTTCCCTCTCCCTTAAGTATCTTTGGACAAATTTATTAAACAAATAAGTTTTTAAAAACCTGTTCCCTCTGACTCGAGGAAGCCTAACTAACTTGAAAGAATCCCTATTTTCAATTTCAACAGAACTGCACACCACTTCTTCTAGAAAACCTTCTTTTTGTAAAAACTTGACAAACCTGTATGCCATAAACTCCGCACCGCCATAGCGACTAAACTTTCTTATAATTACCCTGACTCTCATAGTTGAGAAATATATTGCCGGGAGGTCTGATTGAAAATTCTATACGTCCTCGGCGGTCTTCCGTTTGGCGGTATAGAAAATTTAATGTTCGATATATCTGTCGAACTCAAAAAAAGAGGAATAGACCATAAAATCGTTAACCTATCAGGAGAAGGCGAAAAGGTAAGAGAATTCCTTGAGTCCGGCTTGCCTGTAATCAATCTGGGAAGATCAAAAAAAGATATTAAAACATATAAGCTTAAAACGGCTTTAAAATTAAGAAAACTAATCCAAGAATATCGGCCAGATATCGTTCACACTATGCAGTTTAGCGGCGATTACTTTGGAAGAATAGCAAGTATTGGTCTACCGGTTAAAGTTGTAACGCATATACATAACATAAAAAAGGAAAAAAGATTTGAAAGAAGAATTTTTAACAGAATTCTATCCTTTAGAACTGATACATTTATATCCGTTTCAGTAGCTGTTAAAAACTATGTTAATAAATATCACAACATTTCAAAAAGAGAAAATATAATTTTATATAACGGCGTGAACTTTGAAAAACTTAAGCCCTACAGGAAAAGCAAAATCAACGGTAAAGACAGATTTAAACTTATTTTCGTGGGAAGACTGTTCCCTCAAAAGAACATTGATATTTTGATAAAAGCTTTAGCCATTCTCCGAAAAAAATGGCATCAAAGCCATCTCTGGATTGTAGGAGAAGGAAAAGAAAGAACAAACTTGGAAAAATTAACTTCAGAGCTTAACTTAAAGGATAGTATTAAATTTTTAGGATACCAGAAAAACGTAGGCAAATTCTTAACAAAAGCCGGGATCTTTTTATTACCCTCTTCATATGAGGGATTCGGAATAGCTCACCTAGAGGCAATGTATATAGGATTACCGGCAATTATTTCCCCTAACGTTCCCTCGAAAGAAATCGCTTCAGAATGTAGTATAATTTCGCCAATAGAACCCCAAAAAATTGCAATGGCCATTGAAAAACTATTCAAAAATGAAAATTTTTATATAGAAATGGCTAAAAAAGCCCAAAGAATTGCAGAAAAATATTCAATTGAAAGCTATGTAGATAAACTACTACTACTCTACGAAAAACTTTTAATGGAGAAAACTTTATGATTTTCAAACCTAAGCTCGTCCTACTATACCATAGAATTAACCCAAATTTTGGCATAAAACCAGAAGTCTTCAAAAAGCAGATTAAAATCTTAAAGAGATTGTTATCTAAAGATCAATTTCTTATAACATTCGATGATGGATTTTACGATTTTTTCTTTTATGCTTACCCTATTTTAAAAGAATTCGAACTTAATGCAGTTATTTTTATTTCTCCTGAAAGAATTTTAAACAGCGAAGATATAAGGTATAATGCTGAGTTGACAAGAATCAGCACATCTACTGCTTTCTGCAATTCATTTTTAAAGAATGATAATTCTGCCTTCTTATCCTGGGGAGAATTAAAAGCAGTCTCTGATATTGTAGATGTTCAATCTCACGGTTTAACTCACAGGGCTTCAATCGGCAAAGGCCATCCCTACAAAAAAGGGGATTGGAGAATTTGTTCTTTAACCGAAGAGGAACGGGCAAAAGTAAAAGAAGGAACAGAACTCACAAGCATACTGGTAACAAATTATGAGGAAGCGGAAAGAGAACTGAAAGAGTCAAAGGAAATAATAGAAAAAAAACTCGGCAAATCTGTAAACTCAATTGCATTTCCATGGGGAATTTACAACGACAATCTAATAGAAATTGCAAAAGCTACAGGCTATAAATATTGCTTCACGACAGAAAGAGGATGGAACAGAAGAAAAGACTGTAAAATCAAACGCCTTAGCGTTAGTGAAAAGAAAAATATGTTTTGGTTCGTAACACGCTCCATAATCTATGCACTTTAGGAGAGAAAATGAAGCGGTTTCCCTGGTGGATTTTCAGTTATCTTAAAGGAATGGAAATACTGGTTATCCTATCCATCATAACCCTACTACTTAACGCCGGAATTACTTCATTTCTCGCATACTTCGTAAAGGTAATCGTTAATACAGTCTTTGTAACTAAAAATGAGAAAATGATTCGGCTAATTCCCTTTATACTCTTCGGACTGGTATTCTTAAAGGGAATAGTTTTCTTCATAAACTATTACACAATGTCCTACATCGGCCAGAGAGTCATAGCGCTTCTGAGAAACGATCTTTATGAAAAAACGATTAAGCTTTCTATAGAAAGGTTTTTAAAAGAATCTCCGGGAACCTTTATCTCCAGAATCATTAACGATACCGCCATACTCCAGGATTTTACAACGCGCCAAATCGCAACGTTCTTGAGAAATCTGCTAACTGCCGTAGGCCTTATCGGAGTTGTTTTCTATCAGGATTTCAAACTGGCCGTTATCGGCTTTACAGCCCTTCCGCTTATAGGATATATCATTTCAAAAATCGGGAAAAGAATAAAAAAATATACAAATAGAACGCAGGACAGACTTGCAAACGTAACAGGACATCTCTTCGAAAGCATAAAAAATATACGAGAAATTAAACTTTTCCTTCTGGAAAGGAAACTCACAAAGCTCTTTAAAGAGGACAACAACAAGTATGTAAGAGAGTTTATGAAAATCAAAAAAATCGAAGGAATATATCCGCCTATAGTAGAACTAACAGGAGCACTGGTTGTAGGATTTCTAATTTTCTACGGCGGAAGGAAGATACTGAATGATGAATTATCACCGGGCGCTTTTTTTTCTTTCATAATAGCTTTAATAATGGCTTATGAACCCATAAGGAAATTAGGACAAAACTACAATAAAATACAACAATCAATAGCAGTGGCCGAAAGGATAAAAAAACTTCTTGATGAACCAGATGAGTATCAGCTAAAGGACGGAAAAGAAAATCTTAAAGAACCGATAAAACAAATAACCTTCAGAAACGTCAGGTTTATATATCCGGGAACAAAAAGAATCATATTGGAGGGAATAAATCTTGAATTTACCAAAGGAAAGAAATACGCAATTGTCGGTAAAACGGGAAGCGGAAAGAGCACTCTGGTAAGTTTAATACCCAGGTTCTACGATCCAACAGAGGGTAAAATTGAAATAAACGGTTCAGATATAAGGAACTTTAAGTTAGCCGACCTAAGGAAAAAAATCGGAGTAGTAAGCCAGGAAATTGTCCTGTTTAAAGGAACACTGCTTGAAAACATAGCAGTAGGAAATCCGGAAGCATCCTACGAGGAAATAATGGAAGCCGCAAAATTAGCTGCAATCCACGACTTTATAATCTCCCTTCCCGAAGGCTACAACACCCTTATTGGTGAAGGGGGAATTCAACTTTCCGGAGGACAGAGGCAAAGAATTGCAATAGCAAGAGCAATCCTGAAAAACCCCGACGTTCTTATTCTGGACGAGGCAACGAGTGCCTTAGACTCTGAAACAGAAAAAAGAGTTCAGGAAGCATTAGATGCTATTTTCAAAAATAGAATAATGATAGCAATAGCTCACAGACTCTCCACCATAATAAATAGTGACGAAATAATTTTTCTGGAAGACGGAAGAGTAAAAGGCAAAGGTAAACACAACGAACTTTACAAAAGTCTTGCCCAATATCGACACCTATGCGATGCCCAATTCAAACTAAATTAGGATTAGATTTCAATAATTTTTCTACCTCGGATTTTACTTGCTCAAAATCCGGAAAATTTCCGTTATTGTGAATCTCTACTACCCAATCCACAGGCGGGAACCATCCTGATTTCTTTTTGTCAATCACAACAGTTTTTTTCTTTAAAGCAACGGACAGGTGTGAAGCAAAAGAGTTATTCCCCAGAAAAAACAAAGAATTCTTCATCAACGCTGAAAGCTGAGAAAATCTCAAAGGCTTTTCCGGACAATAAAACTCGGCTTCAGATTTAAGTTTTTCTATTATTTTCTCTTCTCCGGGAGCATAGCAAACTACGGAAAGAATATCCTTGGACCTTAACCAGTTAATTAAAGCAGCAACATTTTCTATAGGCCATATCTTCTCGACCTTCCTTGCCGTAGGAACAAATAAAACATAGGGTTTATCAGAAAGAAGCTCCATAAGCTGAACACTTTCAAATTCAAAATAGACTTCCGGCAAATAATCTCGATAATTGATTTTTCCAACTATTTGTTCTATCAAAAGCAGTCTCTCCCAAACGGTATAGTCTCTATTTTCCCAATTAACAAGTTCATTATAAAAAGGCTCATTTCCTTTTTTTCTGAAAGCTATTCGCCTCTTTGCTCCCGATAAAAATGTTATTCTTTTTGACCTACCCGTTCTCTGAACATCGACAACAACATCATAACGATTCTTTAAAACGTTAAAAATTATTTCTAATTCTCCTTTGATTCCATCTTTTAGAACAAGAATTTCATCTATATACGGATTACCGAGCAGTATTTCTTTCCCTAAAGGAGATGTTAAGAAATGTACTTCAACGGAAGGGAGGCTGTCCTTTAGCGCCTTTGCCAGTGGTGCAGAAAGGAGAACATCTCCGAGCTGCCTTAATTGAACTATGAGGACTTTCAACTTTTCTCCCCTTTGGTAAATTTACTTTGCAAATTTAGGCGAAAGGGTTGGGTATGCCACTAAGAAAGTTAATCAACAGCATAGAGCAAACTGACGAAAAATACATAGCTTTAGGTATTTTTTTAATTTCAACCGTATTTTTCCTGTCAAGACTTTACGAACCTTCTTTGAGCGGAGATGCTGCAAAGTACGGGTTAATAGCAAAGACTATGCTCAAATCAGGAGAATATCTTACTCCTTCCCTTGTTATAGATGAATACTATAAAAAACCGCCTTTCTTTTTCTGGATTATAGCATTTTTCTTCAAAATTTTTGGTGTAAATGAGTTTTCAGCGAGATTGCCGTCTGCAATTTTTGCAATATTAGATACCCTTTTACTTTTCAAAATTTCCAAAGACATATCAAAAAGCAACAGAATAGCCCTTTTAACTTCCCTTGCTTTTATAATTAACTTCGAAGTTATCAGAATTTCTACCACCGTCAGGTTTGAAAGTTTTTTACTTTTTGTAAATTTAACTTCAATAGTCTTACTACAAAAACCGAGCCTTGTTAAAGGAATCGCATTAGGTTTTCTGATAGGAGCCGGACTTTTAACTAAAGGGCCATTTTCTCTTTTGGGAGTAACAGCAGTTTTAATAACTTCACTTCTAACAAAGGATTTTAAAAGTTTTAAATACGCTTTAGCTGCTTTAGTCTTCGGACTAATAATTTTCGGAACTTATCTACTATACATGTGGCAAAGATATCCACAGTTTTTATCGGAATTCTTTGGAAACCAGATACTCGGTAGGTTTACCGGCATCCTTAATGAAGGAACTCCACGACCGTTTTATTTCTACGAAAGAATAATACTAAAGCACTTTTGGATTTGGAATGTCTTTTTACTGATTGGTCTTTATAAAATCCTCAGAAAGGAAATTTTATTTAATATCAAAAATAAGCGTTTATGGCTTTCCTTCTTAACTATGTTTTTAATTACTTATATTCCACTTCATTTCGTGTCTCTTAAATTTACGAGATATTCTTATTACTTGTATCCCTTTCTTGCCTTTTTCGTCGCAAATACCGCCAGCAAAGGCAAATTTTTCAAGTGGAGCATTTTCTATTCTTTATCTATCAGCACTCTTTATTGCCTGGTGGCTTTAAGCTGTCCGTGCACTTTCCATAAGGATAAATTGAAAGACATACGTCCCATTGTAGAAGTGGGTTTAAAGAATTTTCAGCACCTAGGAATAGATAAAAGCATAGACAGGTTAAAAGCCTATGCTTTACTTTTTTATTTTGATGAACTTGACGTAGAAAATCCGAAGTTTCTTTTAGGCAGGTGTAATGACCGCAAAGATGTTCTAATTAAATACGACAAATACTGTATATTCAGGAAAATAGAAAGATGAAGATTTTACAAGCAACTACTGCAAGAGGCTGGAGCGGCGGAACTGAACAAGCGCTTTTATTAGCTTTTTATATGAACAAGCTGGGACACGAGACTGATATACTGGCCCTTCCCGGAACAGAACTTGAGAAGAGAGCAAAAAAATTGAACATCAGAGTTCGTTACTTTCCAAATACCAAAAAGTTCAGTTTAAGGGAAGCCCGAAGGCTTGCCGGGATAATTGAAGAATATGACGTGGTAAATACTCACATATCGAAAGCTCACTGGTTTGTATGGAGTGCAGTTCCTTTTGCAAAAAGAAAACCGGTAATAGTCTATTCAAGGAGAGTTCCCTATCCTGTTTCCACGGTTTCTCTGCTTACCAAGTACAACTTGTGGACTGACGGGATTATAGCGGTATCTCCGGAGATTGAGAATTTATTAAAAAGAAAGCCTTTTGTGGGGAAAAAAGTTCGCTTTATCCCTTCTGGCGTCGAGCTTAATCGATTTTCTCCCGGCATTAAATCAAAAGTGAGGAAAGAGCTTGGAATTCCGGAAGGAAAATTACTCATTGTAAACGTGGGGAATTTTTCAGAAGTCAAAGGACACCATGTTTTGATACCGGCTTTTAAGAAGCTCTTCGATTCCAAAGTGGATGCGAACCTCCTTTTAGTCGGCAGAGATACGGAATCCCGAGAAGCTCAAGAACTTATAGAGAAATTCGGACTCAAGGGAAAAATTTACACCTTGGGATTTCGCAGGGATGTTCCGGAAATTTTAAAGGCAGCAGATCTGTTTGTTTTTCCGTCCCTTAACGAAGGAATCGCTGGTTCTCTCCTTCAAGCAATGGCTATGGAGAAAGTAGTTGTAGCTTCTTACACCGGAGGAATAAAAAGTTACTTGAAGGACGGAATCAACGGCATAGCAGTAAGGCCGGGAGATGTTGAAAGTCTTTTTAAAGGAATTTTGAGGGGAATAGAAAACCTTCATAATGAAAGAATGAAGAAAGAGGCGAGAAAAACGGCAGAAAGATTTGATATAAATAGAGTCGCAAAAGAGACAATAAACTTCTACGAGGAGCTTTTGGAATGATATTTCCGACTTTCGAGGACTTTAAGGAAGGAAGAGAAAAAATCGGAGTTGTAGGGCTCGGTTATGTAGGACTTCCCCTTGCCGTCCTTCTTGCCAAAGAGTTTAATGTGGTGGGATTTGACATCGACAGTAAAAGAATCAGTGAACTCAAGTCAGGTTTTGACAGGACGGGAGAGGTTGACGCCCAAGTTTTAAAGGAAAGGGAAGTAGAGTATACGGCGTCTCCGGAAAAGCTTTCGGAGTGCAAACTCATAATAGTTACAGTTCCCACTCCTATTGACGAACACAAAATCCCCGATTTAAGGCCGGTAAAGGCGGCAACGAGAACTGTTGCCAGGGTAATGAAACCGGGCACGACCGTTGTTTACGAGTCGACCGTTTATCCGGGAGTCACAGAGGAAATATGCGTTCCCATTCTTCAAGAAGAATCGGGGCTAAAATATATGGAAGAGTTCAAGGTAGGATATTCCCCCGAAAGGGTTAATCCCGGGGACAAAAAACACACAATAGAGAAAATAGTAAAAGTGGTTGCCGGTTGTGATGAGGAGACTTTGAAGCTCCTTTCGGCTGTTTACGGCTCGGTTATTGAGGCGGGAGTTCATGAAGCTCCCGATATAAAGACGGCAGAAGCGGCAAAGGTGATAGAAAACACCCAGAGGGATTTGAACATAGCCCTTATGAATGAACTTGCCCTGATATTCCATAAGATGGGAATAGATACGAGAGATGTGCTTGAGGCAGCGGGAACAAAGTGGAACTTCCTTAAGTTTGAACCGGGATTGGTAGGGGGACACTGCATAGGAGTTGACCCTTATTATCTAACTTTCAAAGCTCAGGAACTCGGCTACCATCCAGAAGTGATACTGGCAGGTAGAAGGATTAACGATTCTATGGGGAAGTTTGTCGCAGAAAACACGGTAAAGTTAATGATAAAAGAGGGAAAGCAGGTACTTAACTCAAAAGTCCTGATAATGGGGCTTACATTCAAAGAAAACATACGGGACATAAGAAACACAAGGGTTGTTGATATATACGAGGAACTCGTTTCATACGGAGTAAAGCCTTTTATTTATGATCCTTTTGCAGACTCGGAAGAAGTAGAAAGAGAATACGGAATAAAACTGCTCAATAAGCCGGAAGATGAACAGCCATACGACGCTGTTATCGTAGCTGTTAAACACGATCCGTTCAAGAGGCTCCAACCCGAATTCTTTAAAAGAATCTCAGTCTCAAGACCTATAATAGTTGATGTCAAAGGAATTTACGACAGAGAAAAATTTAAAGACTGCCTCCTCTGGAGGCTTTAAGTATTCCAAACAGTAGAGATTTTTATTTTAAGTTTTTTCTATCCGCTTTAGTCGTGCATCGGTGAGGTTTGACCGCTCCGGCCGGCAGTTTTGATATGCTTTATCATCAAAGTGCGCTTTCAGCGGGCTTTTGATTGAGAGTAAGACCAAAAAAGAAATGTATAGGAACGTTGCGTTTTTTAGTTGGTGGAAATTTTGAAACAAAAGTAAGGAAGCCGGTCAAGAATTACAGCTAGGTAATAGTTTTAGCAGTCCTAAAAATAGGATATTGCTTGATTACCTTTACAATCTGTTCAAATCCTAAACCTGCTTCCGTTCCTTTCTTTTCTTTAGCAAGCCTTTGGGCTATTTCGTCTGCTTCCACAACTTTTAGTTTCTCTTCTTCGGAAAGGAGATGAGCATACTTACCTATATCCTCTCTATAGGTGCTCCAAACAATAATTTCAAACACATCCGTTTCAAAACCGTTAGCACTATCTATCAAGCCTGCGTAGTATTCTTTTAGCAATCTCTTTAATTTGCGTATTTTCTTTTCCTCTGTAAGCTTTGTAGCCTGCATCCTTTAACCCTTTGAGCGATTTAGAAAACTTGCCTTCTTCAACCTTGAATGCACTCAAAATTGACCCTTTTTCGCTAACAATAACAATCCAACTGCACTTCCTGCTATAAAAATTCTATGCCAATGTTCTTCACTTTTCCACTTTGGAGCCTCATAGATAACCACAGAGGTATGCTCTGAGAGCGTTTCAAAAATCCTCTTTATGTATTCTTCTTCCGAAGAAACATGCCCGTCCCTAATCCTCTTGCCGACATGCCATCTGTATTTTTCTTCTGTTTCCCAAAGCTTTGGAAAGTTTGCTTTAATCTGTTTCTTACTGTTCCATTCAAAGGATTCCAGTCTTTTTAAGAATCGTTCTTTAATTTCCTGTTGTAACTTCCACTTTTCAATCAACTTTTTTACTTCCCTCCATTCCGGGCATTCGTCGGCAAAGTTACTCTGACAAAGTCTTTTAGCCTTCTCAAGAATTTTTCCGTGAATCCTATGAATTGACAGCTCTTTTTACCAGAGAGTCGGTTAACTTCCACCAGCTATCCAGCGGGCTTGCGTTAAACCTTTTGGAGACAGGCTAAACGTCTTCGGGCTTTCGCTTTCTTGCGGTTTTTGCCTCACGGAAGCTTTTGAATATTGCACGGACAGTTGAGCGGCAGTTGAAGTGGTTGGGGGAGTGTAGGTTGCACAGAAGGGTCGGGGGAGTTTTGTTCCGCCGAGCCTCCTGCATATCGGCGTTGTCCTGTCGTCGTCTATCACAACGTATTCGAGGTATTTGATTTTATCTAAGGTGTTGAATACGGTTTCAAGATAGGAAGAATTGGACCGGCGGAAGCCGACGGATTTCAGTATTCCGTCTTCTCCGAGCTTATCCGTCCACTCTTTATTTGCAAAACCCTTCTGGCTTAAGGCTGCAATCCCGTCCGCTTTTTCGGGCATTTCAACTATGATAAGCAACTCAGACGTATACTTTCAGACCTTATTAAAATGTCGCAATCCCGTCCACTTTTTCGGGCATTTCAACAAGAAGAACTCAAAGATATTCCAGAATTAATGATCCCTTGGCTTGTCGCAATCCCGTCCACTTTTTCGGGCATTTCAACAAGATTCTTAGGTTTAGAGGGAAATATAGGTTTCTTTCTAACTTGTCGCAATCCCGTCCACTTTTTCGGGCATTTCAACAAAAAGTTGTGAGAACAAAAACATTGTTGAAATGCTATCCAAGTGTCGCAATCCCGTCCACTTTTTCGGGCATTTCAACTATCAACAAAGACGTTGCAGTCGTTGAGGGTGAAGCTGAGTCGCAATCCCGTCCACTTTTTCGGGCATTTCAACAGCACCGATTTTTAAAGATTGATTTCAAAGGGCTTAAAATACGAAGGTGTTTTATAATCTTCTAAAACTCATTGTCCAACAAAGGTTTTCGCCAAACACCCTTTAAAGCATTGAAACACAAAGGGTAATACATCCGGTTTTTAGAATAAACTAATAATTAGAGGAATTTAACGCTTTCCTTATTCAACTTTCAAGGATCTTTCCACTCCTATTATATCACAGAAAAATGTCTCCAAGGACGTCGGCTTCTTTCCCCAAACGAACTATTTTTCTCTCACTCCCCGAATCTATCGGATAAATGTAAATCTTATCTGTCTCTTCTCTCAAAATCTTTTCAAACCTTTCGATTAAAAGGTCGTACTGCTTTCCTTCAAGCATCACTTCAAAAACACTGAGCTGAGTTCTGATACCGTAGTCGTAAAGGACTCTCATTACCTTCGTTCTTCTCTTCACCGAGCTTCTTTTTTCAATATAAGAATCATCCTTTACGCAAATATCATAAGCAACTACAAACCTTTTAATCCTCTTAGGCATACTTATAACACCATATTGGAGTTATCTTCTCCGTCTTTTCTTCCCAACTTCTTTACAAATGGCGCAGCATATTCACTAATCGGGAAGAAAAATACTTTATCTGTTTCGCTATTTATTAAATAGTTTACCCTGTTTATCAACTCTTCAAGGTCAGTTCGGGTTATCTCTATCTCAAAACAGCTGAACTGAACTCTTCTGCCGAAATCATTTAAAAGCTTAACGAGCTTATTCCTTACGGCGTCGTCCGAAATATCATAAGCAACTAAATACCTCACTTTTTAACCTCTTCTTTGAGCCAGTTAAGAAATCCCGACATCTCTGATATAAAAAGCTCTCTCTTCCCGTGAATTACCACATCAGAAAACAGCCTTACGAAAGACTTAAGAGCTTCGGATTTAAGAAAAACACCGCCCTTATCGTGAGAAAAATCTTCCGGCGTAAAAAACTCATCATTTAAAGCATTAAATACAAACTCAGCAATACGCGGCCTCACTATCTCCATAACATCAGAACAGAGAGCAGCGTGTCTGCCCCTTCTTACGTGAAAAAAACCGAGATAAGGGTCAAAACCAAAAGACAACACCAGAGGATGCATGATCGAATAGAAGATCGAAAAACTCAAGCTGAGCAAAGCATTGACAGGATCCGGCGGCGGATAATATTCCCTCCTCTCAAAGTAAAAAGGACTTTCGTTAAAAGACGAAAACTTTCCGTAAAGGTACTTGCTTATACTGCCATCAACTCCCAGAAGAGACTGGAGGCTATCGGCAGAGAGGATAGAAGCTTTTACTCCTTCTGCCCACTCGTTCAGGTTTTCCGGTCTTAAATTTCTGGAAACATATAGGTTGTAGATAACAAGTTTAGCAACCTCAAGTTTTCTGGTAAGGAGTTCCTTTGTTATTCCTACCTTCCTTTCCTCGTCATTAAAAGCCAAGTACTGATTCATTCTGATGTTATTATCACTGCCGAAAAACTCCGGATAAACAACGCTCACGAGCCTGCCGTAACGGTTCAGGAGAAAAACAAACTTACCGCGAGAGGATAAAAGCCTTATAGCCGGGACTGTTATGTTAACCATACCGAAAAGAAAGACGTGCTTTATAACTCCTACCGGTACCTGCACTTTCCTTTCTTTTGTTTCTACTATTAGAACATTTCCTTTCCTCGAAATACTCGCTCCGGGAATCGTTACAAAAAGATACCCCTTCATTCCCCCTCTCCAATCTCTATTACATCTCCCTCCTTGACTTCTCTGGTATGTGACTGAACAACAACTGCCCCCAATCTGGGGTCGAAAACGGCCACCCACTTTGCAGGATGAAAGTGGTGCAGCAGTCTGCCGTAAAGCCAGATAGGACCTCTACCGCTTAAAATTACTCCCTTTCCGTAAGGAACGGGAGGCAGTTCAACGCTAAAGGCTTCCTTCGGTGTAGTGACGCCACCTTCTATTTCAAATTCAACCAAAAGAGCTTCTCCACCTAAAACTTCAGAAACATTAAACGTTATCACGGCTTATCAACCTCACATCGTAAGATTTAACTTCATAAACATCCTTCCCGTTCTCCTTACGGTAAGAAACATATTGAAATTCCCTATTGGGATGAGCAACGGTCATTAAAGCACCTGCAATCGAAACCGGCTTTCTGCCACCCGTAACATCAATGATAACGTCTCTATCCTTTAACCTTTCGGAATAAAGCTCTCGATAAGCAGTTTTCAGTGCATCAAACACTTTTTCAACATCATCAAAATCATCAACCTTAAAAATCCTCACTTCAACTTCAGAAGCCTGCGGCAGGACAGACTTGAAAAACTTCTCAAAGTACGGAACTTGAGGAAAAGACTCTCTTGAAACTAAAAGCACCAACTTTTTAAGTTCCGGCAAGTGATACTCTACGGCTTCCAAAGCCATCCTCCAGCGAGACACGGGAGATTCATTAATGCGAGATTTAATTTCACTTAAACTTTTGCCCTCATTTTCCTTCAGAAAATCTTCCAAAAAGCTTTCAAGATCGCAGGTTTTACTTATCACGATATTACTTAAAAAGAAAAGCAAAGCTTTTTTCTTGTCGGGTTTCTTCTCTTCAACATCGAACTCAAGGTCGCTGTAATATTTCACACCGACATAAACAAAGAATGCAACTATAAAACAAGAAACCAACATCATTATCAATCCTCTTTTCCACTCCCCATCAAAAACCGCAACACCAAGACCATCGGGAAACCATCCGGTAACAACCGAAAGGGCTAGGATTATTAAAAAAGTCGAAAAACCGGCAACTTTATCTTTAAAGAAAAAGCCTACTTGAGATATAAATGCCTGCTTAAATCCTGTTTTTAAAGCCATTTCTTCCCCTCCAGAACCTTCGGAGTTAATATTTCTATACCCAGAAGTTTGGCTCTTTTTGATAAGTTTCTAAAACTCTTGTGCTTGCTCAGCTCTCTTTTGTAGAACTTAAAGTAGTTTGAACCGTAAGTATTTCGCAATTCTTTCTCATTCGGCGGAAAAGGACTATAAAGGTTTTCCGGTATTACAAGGAAACTCCTTCCGAAATCACCTCCGATTCTCTCGGTCAGCTCCTCCAATTCATAGAGATGCTTTAATATGTCCCTTAAGTGTTTCCCGGTCTTGCAGGAAAAGATATAAAGCCGGTTATTCTTGGTCGCTATTACATCTATCTCGTTTATTACATCCTCTCCATACCACTTCACCTTTACCCCTATGCTTACATCGTAAAATCCCTTGTCCAAAAGCTCCAGGAAAACAAATTCCTCAAGCCACTTTCCTCCCAGATATTCCCTATCAAGGGCTATAAATCTCCCACCTTTATAAGCCAAAACTCCTTTTTTCTTCGCCAACTCCGCAAAATCACCGGGAAGAGAACGGACAAAACCCCGCTGGAAAAGCTTTACAAGAATAGCCAACAAAATAGGCCTTCTTGCAATATAGCGAGTAAGCTCTTCTCTAAACCTTATTCTCTCAACGTCTTCCCTCTCTTCAACAATTTCAAAGCCGTACATCTGAGAGTGAAGATCAACATCAACGAGCTTATCTGATACTTTTACAATTTCATTTCCGTCAAAATCGACAACCCTTCCGTCGGGCAGGTAGTAGCAAGTTCTCTTAACACCGAAAATTCTGAAAAGGCTGATTGCCGTAAATTTCGTACCGCAGTTTAGCAAGCAGAAAGGGTTTTCAAGATCCGAAACTGTCGAGGAAATCGAATCGAAAGAGTACGGGTCAATATACCGCTTTTCAATCCCGATTCCGGAAAATTTCAAAGCCCTTTCTATCAGACCGGCAAAGACGTCAACCCTCGGAGTAGTAAGAAGAACGACCTTTTCAGGTTTTACAGTCAAAGCAGTAACCACGACCGGGAAAACCTGCGTAGAGACCGGAGACACCATTACCTTAAACATTTCACTTTCCCGAAACCCATTGTCGTCTTCCTGCCGACACCGGCAAACTCGGCAAATTTCAAAAGAGCTGCCACTTTTTCCCGAAATTCAACATCCGAACAGTAGAAGTAAACCCTTCCCGAAAAACCGGTAAATTTTGCCTCGGGAGAGATTTCCACCTTCTTCGTCTTTATCCAGCAACCCGACAATACGAGGGAGTGACAAAGGGACTTCAGTTCTTCTTGGGAAAATTTAAAAGGAGACCAGACGTTCCAGCGACCGATCAGGTTTTTAACCAGCAGATAAGGATCGGGAAGAGGATAATCGTAATTCCCCTTTTTAAAAGCAGTGGGAGTTAAGAAATCCAAAACATAGTCCCTCTCCCCCTTTTCCTCAAGGAATTTCTCATAAGTAGCAACTTCGAGGCCTCTAAAATCTTTCAGATAAAGTTTGACTTTCCCTACCTTGAACTCAACCCCCTCTCTAATCCTGCCCAGAAGTTCTCCTGCAAACAAGGGGTAGAGCGCATTGTTTAAAACATTAACTTCCAGAGAAAAGCTTTTAACCACCCTTTCAGGGGAGCGAAAGTAAAGCGGAAAGAAGAGAGAAAACGGTTTAACGCTCGACGAGTGAAACTTTTCTCCAATTTCTCTGTTGCTAAAAAGCGAAAAAAAGAGACCGTGAACTACCTTAGGAGTTAACTCCTTTGCTTTAACTTCTCCGTCCAAGCAAAACTTGAGAAGGACTTTTACCGGCACTTCTCCACCTCAATCAAACAGCATCCCATCGGCATCTTATTCAGCAACCAAACGGAAGCCGGGAAGCTCTTATAACGCTTATTCTTCCTAACATTGACAACACGCAAATGATCCTCCCCTACCGTTTTTGAAAAAGCTCCGGGACAGAAATCGAGCTTCAAAGAACTCTTACGCAAATCCCTGCCGGAACTCGACAGTCCCACACCATCTAAAACGAACTGCTTCTTCCTATTATCTCCGGATAAAACCATTAGTAAACGGGTTCTCATAGGTTTTCTTCTTTTCAGCCCTCTGCTTGACTTTTCCTATATCGTGCAGAAGGGCTGCAAGGGTTATAACGCCGAGGTACTCTGACATCTAGACCCTCCTCCTAAACTAAAAGCAAGAAAAGTCCGCCAATTCCCCAATCTTTGATGTTGTTAAACATTTTAACAAAAATCAAAGCAAATTGAGAAGAAAACTTTTAACATCATCCAGCTCACCGGGACATTCTATTTCGTCCGATAAAAGGCAGACTCCCAGCCTCTTTTTACCTTTAAAGCCGAACAAAATACTCTTTTCCAGATATAAACTTTGAACATCCAGTTTTTTTTTGCCGAAAAGGAGAAGAACAAAAGTTGAAGTTCTGTGATCTCCGGAAGTATTAATCAGTCTATCCGACAGTTCTTTAAGCTCTTCTAAACCATTGAACTTCTCCGTATTTTTTCCGAAAAGGTACAGGTAATCGTGAAACCGGTAATCCTCTATAAAGAAGGTAGTGTGAACCGTAGTAATTTTAACTTTTCCGTAGAAAAGATAATCACCGTA
Source organism: Desulfurobacteriaceae bacterium (assembly GCA_027063785.1). GTDB lineage: Bacteria > Aquificota > Aquificia > Desulfurobacteriales > Desulfurobacteriaceae > JAMORC01. Next base: position 16,625 of record JAMORC010000010.1, on the reverse strand, counting down.
AGGTTCATACCAGCAACCAAGGCGTTGAAAATAAGTTCTGAGTTTACTTAACAAACAAGATGACTTCTTCTCCACTTTTCCCTTTTACGAACATTTCCCGTGCAAGTTTCTCGTAATAAAACTTCTCATTACTCTTAATAGCCGAAAGTCTTTCCTCCATAAGCTCGTTTCTCTCCTTCCAGTAATCCCTCTCTTTTTTCAACTTTTCTTCTGTAATTTTTAACTCAGAAAGGGTAACTGAAGAGTTTTCTCCGAAGAAGTAACTGTAGACTACCCAAGGGATAAAAAGAAGCCAAAATATAAGAAGAGGGGAAAACCTACACTTCCGATTCCGGCTCAATAAGCCCCCTCTCTATTAACTCTTCGTTATAGTAACGACGGTAAAGAGCATACCACTCGGGAGTTCCTTCGTAAATAGGCCTTGAGTGAGAGGCTATCCTCTCCCTTACTTTCTCATCTATCTCTTTCCTTAACCTGGCAACTTCTTCAAAAGTCCTAACTATGGCATTCCTTATTACTCCTCTTTCCTCCGTGTAGTCAAGAGTATCATCAGTCAGTATGAGTTTAAGTATTTTTCCGGCAAGGTAATTGGCCTTATCCCGAGAAAATACGCTACCTATTACCGGAATTCCTCTTTCCTTTGCAAGTTTTTCCTTTATCATTTTCCTCGCTTTGTAAAGAGAAACTCCTCGGTAAAGAACCTCTTCACTGTTTTCTTGTATTATCCTTTCAGCCTCTTCTTCGAGTTCTTTTTCAGTCTGGTAATCCTGATAGATAATCTGAAACACCTTTTCCTTAAACTCATCGGGATTGTCAGCTATTACAAGTTCCTGACTAAGAAGGTTGTTAACAATCCTGTCGGCAAGAAGTTTAAGGAACCTGTTTCGGGTCGCCATTTATTCCTCCTTATTCAATCTTTGCAGAAGAGATTTTACCTTTTTAGCGGCCGCCTCTCCTTCCTTTGTCCCTCTTTTCACCCGGGCGACTCTTTTATAAAGCTTGAGGGCCTGATGCAAATCCCCTTTTTCTTCAAAAAGCCCTGCAGCCCTGTAAAGGGCCGTTGAAGCCCACGGTTCTTCTCCGGGAAACTCATAGGCAACTTTCAGATAGTCCATGATAGCCCGGTCGAGCCTGCCCGACTGAGCTTCCACGGAAGCCTTCCAGAATAAAGACTCGGCCTTCTGCTTTTTACTAACAGCCTTTTTCAAAGCCTCGTTGATAAGCCTTTCTGCAATCTCCAGCTCTCCCCGGTCTTGAGCGAAAATCGCCAGGTTGACAAGGTCGTCGTAACTTACCTTCTGCAGCGTTCCTCTTTTTAAAAGTTCTTTGACAAGTTCAAGTGCCTTCTCCTTATTCCCGGTAAGCTTGTAGTAGCCGGCAAGCTTGGCAATGAAGCTCTCCCTTTCATCCGGAGGAACGTTTGAAACATCCTCAACGCTTTTCGCAGCATCATAGGCATCAACGAGCTTTCCCTGCGCAAGGTAAATTTTAAAGAGCAGGTAATTCTTCAAGTCTCTATCATTCCCTTTCTCTTCGGAAAGCAGCTTAACATCCTTCAAAGCCCTTCCGTAGTTTTTCTGATCAAGATCTATCTCCACCAGCTCCCGAACAATTTTCCTCCTCAAGTTGTCAAAAGAAGTTCTCTCGAGAGCAAGCTTCAGAAGACCGTAGGCTTTTCCATACTCACCCTGCGCTTTATAATCCTCAGCCTTGGAAACAAGAGCTTCAAGATCCGTCAAACTATTCTCCGGATTGTAAGCAATAAACTTCGGATCGTTGAAAAGGAGAGGTTCAAAGTTACCAGAACTGTAAGCAAGGTAATTAACATACTGCCCGGCAAAACGGGAAATTTCCTCATCGGGAGAAAGATTAAAAAGAAGGGAAAAAAACTCTTCAGCCTTTACCGGATTCCTCTCCCCGTAGCGAGTACCGAGAAACAGGGCAAGGACTAATCTTTCCCTGTAAGGGACAGCATTAAGCATTTTTTCGGCCCTTTTCAGGTCTTCCGAAACAATCGCAGCCATCACGTTAACCAGAGGAACAGGAGAAGAAAACCCGGCAAGAGCTTTATCCCTGTTCAGCTCCTTTGAGAGGAAGATAAACCTTCCTCCGTTCACTTCGGGGAAAAGTCCCTCCTTTTCAAGCTCCTCCCTTAATACACCGTAAGCTTCCTTTTTCCGGCCGGCCTTGTAAAGGGATAAAGCCAGAAATGTATAGTCCTCCCCGTTTTTTCGGTGAATGGAAGAGAAAAACTTAACGGCTTTCTCGTAGTTACCCCTGTTCATATAGGATTTGGCAATGAGGCGCTTTACCTCATCACTCTTTATCCCGAGCTGAGAATAGGCAAAAGACAGAAGCTTACCCGCAAGAACCGGATTCCCTGAAAAGAGGTATATCCTGGCCGCATCAACGACAGACTCCCTGTAGTAGGGAGTATCCTGATAACCGTTCAAAAGCTGGTTGTAAACAACACTGCCGACCTGCAGGTTAAGCGTTCCCAGTTTACCTAAAAGGTAGAGAGTCCTGGCCATTCTCTGGTCTCTGACAACATTCTGAACGGCCTTCTCTAACGTATCCGAAGCCTTTTCATAAAACCCGGCCTCATAAAAGAGATAACCACGGTCGTGAGGGGAGCCCACCTCCCTTTCCGGAATCTCACTGTCGAAAGAAAAAAGAAGGGCTTTTACGTAAAGGTCGGGGTAGTAAGTTTTTAGAAGTTCATAGTCAAACCGGGCAGAATAAAAGTCGAGAAGAGCTTTTAACTTCTCGGGCATTGAAGGTTTATCGACCTTCAAGTTTAAAACTTTCACTATCTCTCTCGGCTTTCCGAGCTTGTAGTAACTCCAGGCTAAAAGGTATTTTTCCTTCTCTGTCTTCGGACTTTTGAGGAGTTCAACGGCTTTATCGAACTTCCCGTTGAGGTAGTAAACCCTCGCAAGTTCAAACCTTACCTCTTCTGAGGGGCTTTCTTTATAGAGATTTTCTGCCTCGACAAGCGCATCCTTCAGCCTCTTTTTCCTTTCCAGGTATTTGACAAACTGAAGTCTCTCCTCGGGGGAGCTGAACCATCTGCCGAAGCTGTCAAATATCAGGTCAACAAGCTGGTAGTCTTCCCTTTCAGATGCAAACTCCAGAGCTTTTTTCAGGAATCCGCTGTCTCTTATAGCCCCTTTCAGCTCTGTATCCTTTGAGGCAATAGATACAGCACAGTAAAAGGCCTCCGGAGGCAGTTCAACCTGTGAAAGAACTTTGAAAAACTCTATTTTCTCCGGTATGGAAAGAGAAGAAATAGGAACAGCACTAAATGCTTCTTCGGGTTTCTTTCCCTCTCTAAGGAAAAGCAGAACTTTGAGGGCAGAAAGTTCTCCCCTGTGAAAATCGGGAAACTTGGAGTCCCAGAGCTTCACAAGATTCCCCAAGGCCTTGTAATCTTTTGATTTTAAAAACGACAGGTAAATAAACCGATAGTATTTCTTAAAATCCTCTTCAGATATGGAGGGAAGACCTTCTTCAAAAGTTTTTGCAGAGAGCCTGTAAAGTCCGTCCCTAAAAAGCTTCACTCCGAACTGAAAGTCCGCCCCAAAAGCTCTGCAGGAGAGGAAAACAGTTAAAAGGAAAAGAAAGACTCTCATCTGATAACTCCGTTTACCTTACGATTTTCAGCGCTTTAAGCAGGAACTCAACAGAATCCCGGTTTAATAAGATTATACTCTCTTCGATATTCCTAATTTCTCCTTTCCGCTCCTGACGGACAAGGGCTATGCAAGTTCTTTTACCAAAAGGAACGGCCGCCAACAGCTTCCCGGAAGTTTCCCGCTAGTCAAGATATTCCCGGCTTACCGCCAAAGTTGCCCTCAAAGCTCGAAAAAATAAATTGAATTTCCGGTCAAAAACTCTATCAAGAAGGCGGTATGGAGAAACTTTTTAAGGTCAAATCCCCTTTTACTCCGAAGGGCGATCAACCGAAAGCCATAAGAGAACTTTCGGAAGGGATAAAAGAAGGACTCAGGTTTCAGACCCTCCTCGGAATAACGGGAAGCGGTAAAACCTTTACGATTGCAAAGGTAATAGAAGAAGTCCAAAAGCCGACACTTGTAATCTCCCACAATAAGGTTCTTGCCGCCCAGCTCTACCACGAGCTGAAGAACTTCTTCCCGGACAACGCGGTCGAGTACTTTATCAGTTACTACGACTACTATCAGCCGGAAGCCTACATTCCCAGCAGGGACCTCTACATAGAGAAGGACTGCTCGATAAACCCGGTTATCGACAGGATGCGCCACTCGGCAACCGTTTCTCTCCTAACCCGTCCCGACACCATCGTCGTCGCTTCCGTCTCCTGCATTTACGGTCTCGGTTCTCCCGAGCATTACAGGAACCTTTCCCTCAGATTTGACCTCGGAGAAGCTGTAGAGAGAGATGAAGTAATAAGGAAGTTGGTTACCCTCGGATACGAGAGAAGCGAATACGACCTGAGGCCGGGGATTTTCAAAGTAAGGGGAGACGTTATCGACATCTTCCCCGCAGACGTTGAAGACCACTTTATAAGAGTTGAGCTTTTCGGAGATGAAGTTGACTCGATAGTTATGCTTGATTACTTTAATCAAAAAGTACTAAAAACCTTTGACTCCTATACCGTCTATCCGGCATCCCACTACGCCACTCCCTACTCAAGGATTGTAAGGGCGGTAGAGTCAATAGAAAAGGAGCTTGAGGAGAGGATAGAGTTTTTCCTGAGGGAAGGGAAAGAGCTTGAGGCAAGGAGGCTGGAACAGAGAACCCGTTATGACATGGAGCTTCTCCTGGAAATCGGTCACTGCAAAGGGATAGAGAACTACTCAAGGCACCTTGACGGCAGAAAGCCGGGGGAACCGCCCTTCACGCTCCTCGACTACTTCCCCGATGACTTCCTGGTAATCATCGATGAATCTCACGTAACGATTCCCCAGATTAAGGCGATGTGGAGGGGAGATAGGGCGAGGAAGTATAACCTTGTCGAACACGGCTTCAGGCTCCCGTCGGCTTACGACAACAGGCCGTTAAACTTTGAAGAGTTCCTCGAAAGAGTTCCCCAGGCCATATTCGTTTCGGCAACTCCCGGCGAGTTCGAGCTTTCGGTCTCCGAAAAGGTTGTCGAGCAGATAATAAGACCTACGGGACTCCTCGACCCTGTCGTTGAAGTGAAGCCTACCGAAGGTCAGATAGACTACCTTCTGTCGGAGATAAGGGAGAGGATAAAGAGGAACGAAAGGGTTCTCGTTACAACCCTTACGAAAAGAAGCGCCGAAGAGCTTACCGAATATCTACTGGAAAAGGGAATAAGGGCAAAATACCTTCACTCGGAGATAGATTCAGTCGAGAGGGTGGAGCTTATAAGAGAGCTGAGGCAGGGGGAGTTTGACGTCCTTGTCGGAGTTAACCTGTTGAGAGAAGGTTTAGACCTTCCGGAAGTTTCCCTTGTTGCGATACTCGACGCGGACAAGGAAGGATTCCTCCGTTCGACGACTTCTCTTATCCAGACAATCGGAAGAGCAGCGAGGAACGTTAACGGAAAGGTAATACTCTTTGCCGACAGAATTACCCCTTCTATGCAAAAGGCAATAGAAGAGACGGAAAGGAGGAGGAAGATTCAGGAAGAGTACAACAAGAAGCACGGCATAACTCCCCAAACGGTAAAGAGAAACCTCGAAACATCGATTCTGGAAGACGCCGGCCTCACCACCTTTTATAAGATAAAGGTCAATAAAGGTGAAAGGCTTCCGAAAACCGAAGAGGAAGTCCTGGAAGAGATAGCAAGGCTCGAGAAGGAGATGAAGGAAGCAGCAAAGAACTGGGAGTTTGAGAAAGCCGCCGAATTAAGGGACAGAATAAAGGAGCTGAGGAAGCTTCTCCTGCCGGCGTGAACTAAAAAGCAAATGTTTGTTGTTATAGCCACTAGCTCAAGGGACACTTGTGTTATCTACTCACAGTCGACTGCTTTTCTGAGGTAACCTGGGATAGTGTACGATATTTTTGCAAGCTGAAGAATGAAGTAACTTCCCGGGGAACAACTCCGAAATACTCCAACCCCAGGAGGTAAAAAATGAAACTACGAAAGGTTTTATTAAATTAAAATTAATCGCACGTTTCCACAGATATTTTATGGTATAAGTTTTTGTAGAAACTGTATTTAAGGAAACCGAATGGCTTGCTTAGAAAAATTAAGAGAGCTAGAACCTATACTAAAGCAGAAGCACGGTATTACTAAGCTTGGACTCTCCGGCTCTGTTGCCCCGGGAGACAATACAGGAAATAGTGCTATTGATATTCTGATTGAAGGAGTAAGCAATGAGAACTGCCAAAAAGCGAACATATAATACTGTTAAAAGCCTCTCGGAGATAATAAACCTCCTTCAAAAGCATAAAGAGGAGCTTCGCAAAGAATACGGCGTCAAACATATAAAAATTTTTGGTTCTTACGCCCGGAATGAACAGAAAGAAAACAGTGACCTGGACATACTTGTTTCGTTAAACGGAAAAGTTGACTTGTTAGAATTCGTAGAGTTGAAATTCTATCTTGAGGAAATTACAAGACTACCTGTTGATCTTGTATCCGATAGAGGAATGAGCCCATTCCTTAAACCGTACATAGAAAAAAACATAGTAGAGGTTTTCTAGTGAAACCGGCATATCCGAAGGTTTTTCTAAAACATATTCTTCAAGAGTGCGATTTCTTAATCAGTAACGCTTCAAAACTGAGCCAAGAAGCTTTTATAAACGACCCGGTTCTCCAAAGGGCTTTTGTCAGAAGTTTGGAGGTGATAGGAGAAGCCGTTAAGAATCTCCCAAAGGAATTTAGAGATAACTATCCACGAGTTCCCTGGAAGAAAATTGCAGGAATGAGGGACATACTTATCCACGAGTACTTTGGGGTCGATTATGAGCTGGTATGGAATGTAGTTAACAGGTCAATTCCCGCTTTAAAAGAAGAGATTACAAATATTTTGATGAGCTTAGAGGAGGATAATAACCTACGCTTACCTTAGAGCTTCCACGGGCAGACAAGAGTTTAGGAAGCATAAGTTTGAAATTCTCAAGTACGCCAACGATAACAAGTTGGGTAGTGTAAAGGAAACTGCATCAGCCAAGAAAAGTTGAAAGGAGAGAAAAATAGGAAAGCCGGTTGAGGAGCTTCGTCAGGGGGGACGTTCTAATCATCACGGAACTCTCCCGCTTAGGCAGGTTTATGCTGAATATCATAAAGTTCCATATTCCTTCGAGTGGTACTCCACGTCTCAAAAACCGGCAGGTTCTAAACGTTCCTGGTAAGTATGTAACCGACGTTCGTCAGGGTCTTTAAGTGCTTACCTTTATCTCCCAGCTTTTTTCTGAGCCTGTATATGTAAACATCCAGAGTTCTTGAATTTTTCCTTTCTTTCTTTCCTCCCCACACCTTTTCCAACAAGTATTCCTTTGGTAAAACTTCTTCTTGGTGCTTTATTAAAAGCTCGAGAAGCTCCAGCTCTATTTTTGTAAGCTCAACGGCCTTGTCTCCGACAAAGACACGCCCCTCTTTCTTTTTAAGAACTATATCGTCAAACTGGAGAACGTTCTTTAACCTGTCTTTGTAACGCCTCATTATGGCCAGAGTTCTGGCAAGGAGTTCCCTGGTGCTGAAGGGTTTAACCAGAAAGTCATCAACTCCCATTCTAAACCACTTGACCTTCGTGTTAACATCGCAGACAGAACTCATGACGATTATCGGTATTCCCTTCTGCTTCTTGAGCTTTTTGCATATCTCGAGTCCCTGACTTCCCAAAAGCATAAGGTCAAAAATCAAGAACTGGTAGTCAGCGTAGTCAAAGCGCTTTTCCCAACTGCTTCCTATGATTACGTCAAGCCCGTAATCAGTAAAAACTTCGTAAATTTCCCTTGCCAAGTCTTTGTCATCCTCTATCAGCAGTATCTTCATAGTCTATTTACATCCCGTTAAAATTTTTGTAACATTTACTTAACAAAAGTTGGTGTCTTGTGCACTTTGTACAAGGGAATTTTAAAATCTTGTTAAAATGCTGGCAACACTCTGTAAAAGGAGGAAACATGAGGAGAGTCTTGACGGCAGGAACGGTTGCCCTGCTGGCGCTCTCACCGGCGGCGGCTCAAGACGAGGTAGAACAGCTCAAAGAGCAGATTAAACAGCTTCAGGAGCAGATGGCAAAGCTCCGGGCAAGGCTCGTGGAGCTTGAAGCCAAGCAGGGAAAGGGAGCAAAAGCCGTAACGGGTGCTAAGAGCGCAATCAAAATCTACGGAAAGGTGAAACTGGACGCAATCTACGACACCCACAACATGGGTAAAGATCAGTTCATCACCTACCTGCCGAAAGGAGCGGGTGAGGACAAATCTACTTTCAACATGAAGGATACGCGCCTCGGCTTCATCATTGACGGTCCCGAAGTTAACGGCTGGAAGGTTACAGGAAGGATTGAGAGCGACTTCTACGGCAAAGGCGGGGATGACAACGGTGCCTTCAGAATCAGGCTATCCTACATTAACTTGAATAACGGTCAGGGAACAAATATCAGAATCGGTCAGGACTACATTCCGATTGCTTCTCAAATGGCTTCAACCCTCGACTTCCTGAGTATGGGAGCTTCCGGTAACCTCTGGGACAGGGTTCCTCAGGTAACCGTAACCCAAACTTTTAGCAACGGCTTCGGAATTCTCGGAACTGTATGGAAGAGTGCCTCAACCACCGACGGCGTTGATATGAGAATGCCGTGGATAGGAGCAAAAGCATTCTATAAGGGCGACATTTTCGGAACAGGCAAGCCCCTCTACATCGCCCTCGGCGGAGCTTACAGGCAGGGAAGCGACGAAATAGGTGTTGATACAAATGATGATAAAAAAGCGGACAAGTGGTATAAAGATGATGTTAGTGACTACCTTGTAGCCGTTGAGTGGAATATTCCATTTAACCTTTTTATCCCGATGGGTATTAAAGGAGAAGCCTACTACGGTCAGGGATTAACCACAAGGGACTTCCTCGTTTTCACAGCTCCCCACTACCTGGATAAAAATGAGGTAAAAGAGCTTGAAACCAAAGGCGGATTTGTTCAGCTATCAATGAAGCCCTTTAAAAAGGTTGCATTTAATTTCGGAGCCGGTATGAACGACCCCGATAACGACGGGGCAGATGCACTCGGAACTTACGAGAAAAACTGGAGGGCATTCGGAAACGTCCTCTACAAGTTTGCTCCCGGCGTAACCTTCGGCCTTGAGCTTGACCACCAGGAAAGCCTTTACAAAGGCGATGTTGAACACGGAAACAGGCTAATGGCTTCAGCAATCTACGTATGGTAGGAGGCAATCATGAAAAAAGAGGAAATCTACCAAATATTGAAAGACCCGGAGTTTCAAGAGTTAATCAAGAAAGTAACTGCAGTTTCTCTTTCCTTTGCAGTCGTTATGATGGTTGTTTACTACTCATTTATCCTTATGCTTGCATACGCAAAAAGTTTTCTCTCCACTCCGATATGTGAAGGCTGTGCCACCAATTACGGAATTGTAATCGGTATTGGAATCATCATCTTTTCCTGGCTCATTACGGGAGCCTATATCTGGTGGGCAAACACCAACTATGACCCGGTCGTAAGAAAACTAAGGGAAAAGTTCAGGAGGTAACAATGAAAAGCTTGAAGTTGAGCTTAGCTGGAGCTTTACTGCCTGTTCCTGCTCTGGCCGGAAAAGGAGAAGCCATAGTCGGTATGAACCCGGTTGCAGTTGGCTTCTTTATTGTTTTCATAGCTCTAACTCTTGGAATTACTTACTGGGCTGCTAAACGCTCATCAACAGCAGCGGAGTTCTATGCTGCCGGTAGGAGCATTTCAGGTTTCCAAAACGGACTAGCAATAGCCGGAGACTACATGAGTGCTGCTTCATTCCTCGGTATTGCAGGAATGGTAGCAACAAAAGGGTACGACGGTTTAATTTACTCAATCGGATTCCTCGTCGGCTGGCCGATTATTATGTTCCTTCTTGCAGAACCCCTCAGAAACCTCGGTAAATATACCTTCGCAGACGTTGTAGCTTACAGACTTCAACTTCGCCCTATAAAGATTCTTGCAGCCCTTGGGTCTATTGCCGTTGTTATTCTTTATCTCATCGCACAAATGGTCGGTTCGGGTAAGCTAATTCAGCTCGTTTTTGGAATTCCCTACGAAATCGCCGTAGTAATAATCGGCGCTCTTATGATTACTTACGTTCTCTTCGGCGGAATGCTTGCAACAACATGGGTTCAGATTATTAAGGCTGTTCTTCTTCTTTCAGGTGCAACGATTATGGTTTTATGGACGCTGGCAAAGTTCGGATTTAACCCGGAAAACCTCTTTCAGGCCGTTAAACAGACCGCAGGAGAAAAATGGCTTCAGCCCGGAGGACTTGTTAAGAACCCAATTGACGCAATTTCCCTCGGTCTTGCTCTTATGTTCGGAACTGCGGGACTTCCCCATATCTTAATGAGATTTTTTACGGTTCCAGACTCTAAAGAAGCAAGAAAGTCCGTTTTCTACGCAACGGGCTTTATCGGCTACTTCTACATCTTAACTTTCGTTATCGGTTTTGGAGCCGTTGTTCTGGTCGGACTCGATAAGATTCTTTCCATCGGTAAAGGTGGAAACATGGCTGCTCCCCTCCTTGCCCAAGCTCTCGGCGGAGATGCTTTCCTTGGGTTTATTGCTGCAGTTGCCTTTGCAACAATCCTTGCTGTCGTTGCAGGTTTAACCCTTGCTGGTGCGAGTGCCCTATCCCACGACCTTTACGTCGGAGTTATAAGGAAGGGAGAATCTTCAGAAGAGCAGGAAATTAAAATTACAAGGATCGCTGTTTTAGTTCTCGGTATCATTGCTATTGTTCTTGGAATTGCATTTAAAGACCAGAACATTGCTTTTGTCGTCGGTCTCGCTTTCGCAATTGCAGCAAGCACAAACTTCCCGGCTCTCCTTATGTCAATCTCCTGGAAGAAGTTTACTACTGCCGGTGCGGTTGCCAGCATGATTACCGGGCTTGTTCTCTCTGTTATTCTCATTATCCTGAGCAAGACCGTCTGGGTGGACATACTCGGAAACTCTGCTCCCATCTTCCCGTACAAGAACCCGGCAATTGTTTCAATGACAGCGGCGTTTATAGTGGGAATTATCGTTTCCTTGATGACGCAAGAACCCGAGGCTGAGGAGAAGTTTGAAGAGATGAAGGTCAGAAAGTACCTCGGAATCGGTGCTGAGTAATTTTTGGGGGGCGGCACCTCCCCCTTTTCTTGAAAAGAAAAGGAGAAAAACAGTATGTTGCAGCCCGAAAAGCTCTTAAAGGAAGTTCCACCCTTCAACCGGTTGCCCGATAGAGAAATTGAGTTTTTAGCTTCCAAATTGAAAGGAGAAGTCTACAAAAAGGACGAGGAAATTCTCAAAGAAGGGCAAAAAACTTTATATCTCTACCTAATTGTTAAAGGTTCCTGTGCTGTCAAAAAGGAAGATAAGGTAATAGATATACTTGGAAGAGGGGATGTTTTCGGAGCATATGAACTTATCCTGGATAAGCCGGCCAACTTTTCGGTTAAAGCCCTTGAGGATTGCATAGTTTATTTACTTCCTAAAGATGCTATTGAAAATCTCTCCAGAGAAAATCCGGAAATAAGGGAAGCTTTGACTAAAGAGTTGGTCGAAAAACTTGCGGAGGGATATCAACACTTTACCGGGAATGTTGAGGATTCTTTCGTTCTCATTCCCGTTAAAGAACTCCGCCTTCAGCCGCCCCTTTTCCTACCCCCTGATGTTAGCGTTCAGGAAGCAGCAAAGGAAATGTATGAAAAGGGAAGCTCTGTGTGCTTACTAAATGAAAACGGCCAGCTTGCAATTTTCACCGACAAAGACATTAAAAAAGTAGTAGCAGAAGGAAAAAATCCATCTGAAGTAAAACTTTATAAAACCGCTTCAAAACCTGTAATAACTGCTCAAGCCGAAGAACCTTTATTTAATGCAATTCTTAAAATGGTAAGCAACAACATAAAAAGGCTCCCCGTAGTTGAAGACAATAAAATAATAGGAATCCTTGAAGATAGAACAATCTTTATTCAACAATCAAAAAACTTTATCTTTCTGGCAGCAGAAATTGAAGCAGCAAAAGACATAAAAACCCTCAAAAACCTCTATTATTGGGTTCAGGATGCCGTTGTAAACCTTCTTTCTTCTGGCAGGGAAATTTCAGTTTTACAGCGCTTCATCAGCGAAATAAATGACCGCTTTATAAAAAAAGCCGTTTCAATGGCTATATCTGAAATCGGACAACCTCCTTCGCCCTTCCTTTTCCTTGCTATGGGCAGCGAAGGCCGAAAGGAACAAACGATAAAAACAGATATAGACAACGGAATTGTTTATGTTCAGGAGAAAGATAGAGAATACTTCCTGAAGTTAGGAAAGAAAGCTACACAAATTCTCCTTGATATTGGTTTTCCCGAATGCCCCGGCGGAGTAATGGCAAGTAATCCTGAGTGGATTAAAACCCTTCAAGAGTGGCGTTACACCTTAGAAGAGTGGTTTTCAAAACCCGGAGCTGAAAACCTTTTAAAAGCAAGCGTCTTTGTAGATTTTAGAGGTATTGTGGGAGAGTTAGAGCTTGAGAAAAAACTTCGTAATATGGTGAATTCCCTCGCTAAAAACTACCGAAACTTTCTTGTAGCAATGACTTTAAAGGTTTTAGAAATTGATCCGCCGATTAACCTCTTCCACAGATTTGTCCTTGAAAAGAGCGGAGAACATAAAGGGGAGCTTGACATCAAGAAAGGAGGCATTTTCCCCATTACTCAAGGAGTTAGAGTTCTTGCTCTCGAATCGGGGTTGTCTGAAACTAATACAATCGAAAGGTTAAAGTTCTTAAAAGAGAAAATCGGGGAAAAATTTACGGAAGAATTAATAGAGGCTTTTAAACTTCTTCAGACAATCAGACTTAAAAACCAGATTGAGAAGATGAAGTCAGGAGTAGAACCCGATAACTTCGTTAATCCTAACAAGTTAACAAAGTTTGAAAGAGACCTGTTAAAAGATGCCTTTAAGGTTGTTGGTAGATTTCAGGAACTCCTCGGTGTCCACTTTAGGCTGAGGGTCTGATGGGAATTTTAAGGAGGTTAAAGCTTAAATTCCTTAGCAAGAATGAAAATTTTAGGCGTTTCTATTCCGAACCTGACTTTGAGAATCCCGTTTTCTGCTCGTTTGACCTTGAGACTACCGGGCTCAACCCCAAGGAAGATGAAGTATTATCTATCGGTGCAATAAAAATAGTTGATTATAAAGTTGATTTTTCCCAGAAGTTGAAAGTTCTTGTAAAACCCGAAAGGGAAATTCCCAAAGAAAGTATTCTAATCCACGGGATTAGAGAAAGTGAACTCGAAAACGCCCTTTCTCCAAAAGAGGCTATTGAACTGTTTCTCAATTTTGCCAAAGGAACAATTTTAATAGGTTATTTCGTTCAGTTTGATATTGCAGTCATATCACGGTATACGAAAAATTTTTGGGGATTCCCTCTCTTCCATCCTTTTGTCGAAGTTGGTAATCTTTACAGACAAAGGATTAAGAGCAGATATCTCTCCCATAGAGAAAGCGGAGAAAAGAGTTTAGACGAAATGGCAAAGGAGTTTAGTATAAGTATTGAAGATAGACACGACGCTTACGGTGACAGCCTTTTAACAGCTTTTCTGTTCTTAACGTTAGTAAAAAAGGGAGCTGAATGGAAGAAAGCATTACATCAATAAAATCCCATATAAGGAGGTAAAGATGGCAGAAGAGAAACTCGACCACCTGCTTCAAAAGGAAACGGTTATTCATCCCCCCAAAGATTTCGTGGAAAAAGCCAACATCAAGGACTACGAAGCAGAGTACAAGCGTTTCCTGGAAGACCCGGAAAAGTTCTGGGCAAGCGTGGCAGAGGAGCTGTTTTGGTACGAGAAGTGGAAAAAAGTTCTTGAGTGGAACCACCCTTACGCAAAGTGGTTTGTCGGAGGAAAGACAAACATTACCGTTAATGCTCTTGACCGCCACGTTAAGAACGGCAAGCGCAACAAGGTAGCTTTCTTCTGGGAAGACGAACTCGGGAACGAAAGAGTTGTCACCTACGGAGAACTTTACAGGCTGGTAAACAAGTTCGCAAACGCCCTAAAAGCTGCCGGTGTTAAGAAAGGAGACAGGGTTGTAATCTACATGCCCCTCGTTATCGAACAAATCGTTGCAATGCTTGCCTGTGCCCGCATCGGGGCTATCCACTCGGTAGTTTACGCAGGCTTCAGCGTTCCGGCCCTCAGGCACAGAATCGAAGATGCCGAAGCAAAGATAGTGATTACAGCAGACGTAACGATAAGAAGAGGAAGGGCTATTCCTCTAAAGAGGATTGTTGATGAGGCAATCCTCGACCTGCCCTTTGTAGAGCAGGTAATAGTTCTCAGGAGACTTGAGCCTAAAGTTGACCTCATAGGAGAAAAGGAAGTTGACTTCTACGAGTTTATGGACGGCCACCTTGACTACTGCGAGCCCGAAGTTATGGACTCAGAAGATCCCCTCTTTATCCTCTACACTTCTGGTTCAACCGGTAAGCCCAAGGGTGTCCTCCACACAACCGGCGGATACATGGTCGGAACTTATTACTCGATGAAGGCCATATTTGACCTGAAAGAGGACGATGTTTACTGGTGTACGGCAGACCCCGGATGGATTACGGGACACAGCTACATCGTTTACGGTCCTCTTGTTGCAGGAGCTACTCAGGTAATTGCAGAAGGTGCTCCCAACTATCCCGATTTTGGAAGGTGGTGGAAAATCGTTGAAAAATATGGAGTTAACATCTTCTACACCGCCCCAACAGCTATAAGGATGTTTATGAGGGCAGGTGAAGAGTGGCCCAACAAGTATGACCTTTCATCTTTGAGGCTTCTCGGTTCAGTCGGCGAACCCATTAACCCCGAAGCATGGCTCTGGTACTACAGGGTAATTGGCAAAGAGAAGTGTCCCATAGTCGATACCTGGTGGCAGACAGAAACCGGAGCCGTAATGATTACAACGATTGACGGCCTCCCGATGAAACCAGGTAAAGCAGGAAAGCCCGTTCCGGGAGTTATTGCCGATGTTGTAGATAAGGAAGGAAACCCTGTCGAACCGAACAAGGGTGGATTCCTCGTAATCAAGCACCCCTGGCCATCAATGATGAGGACAATCTGGAAGAACCCCGAACGCTACGAACAGTACTGGAACACCATCCCCAACTGCTACACGGCAGGTGACGTTGCAGTTAAGGATGACGACGGATACATAATGATCCTCGGCCGTGCCGACGACGTAATTAACGTTTCCGGCCACAGAATAGGAACGATGGAGGTTGAGTCTGCCCTTGTTTCCCACCCGGCAGTTGCCGAAGCTGCCGTAATAGGAAAACCCGACCCGGTTAAGGGTGAAACAATCAAAGCCTTCGTAATCCTCAAAGAGGGCTACTCTGCTTCGGAAAAGCTGGTTGAAGACCTCAAATACCACGTCAGAATGGAACTCGGTGCACTTGCCGTTCCTTCGGAGATTGAGTTCGTCGATAAGCTCCCCAAAACAAGAAGCGGAAAGATAATGAGGAGGGTTCTCAAAGCCAAAGAACTCGGGATGGATCCCGGAGACCTTTCCACCCTCGAAGACTAATCTACTGCCGGCCTTTCGGCCGGCACCCTTCCTTAGCTTAAGGAACTTGACAATTCTGCTAGTTTAACTACCTTTATTAACTGTTAGTAAGCACTTACTATCTAAAAGGGAGGACTTTTGACGGCAACTAAAGAGAAAATTATCGAAGCGGCTTATTCCTGCTTTGCAGAAAAAGGTTATATCGGAACAACAACAAGAGAAATCGCTAAAACGGCCGGAGTTTCTGAAATCACTCTTTTCAGGTACTTTAGAACAAAAGCCGCCCTTTTTGAAGCCGTCATCAACCGTTATTCTATTCTGAGCGATTTAAAGAAAATCGCTTCCGAGAATAACGATAAAAACATTGAGGAAACCATAAAGCATATAGCAAAACGCATCTATTTAACTTTACGGAAAAAGAAAAAATTAATTAGGATTATCTTATCTGAAATCACAAATCATCCGAACGAAATAACTGAAATTTACAACAAATTCCTTGCCAGAATTGATTCTATGCTTTTAAAAATTTTTGAGCAGAAAAAAGAAAAGATAGAACTAAAAGAAAACTTAAACCTACAACTTGCAGTTAGAGGTTTCCACTGCATGCTTTTTGCATTTTTTCAGACAAATGAAATTTTCCTAAAAAAGGAGCTTTCAGAACAAGAAATAGAAGAAACCATCAACACGTTTGTCAATATACTTTTCGAAGGAATAAAAAAGGAGGGAAACAAATGAAATACTTTCGACTTTTTCTTCCTTTCCTAATCGTTGTGCTACAGCTCAGGCTTTTAGCAGCTTACGGACAAGAAAACCACAAATTACCTCCTCCGGAAGTTGACGTTTACAAGGTTAAAGTAATAGAGAAACTACCGGTAACCCTAATCTACCCTGCAAGGTTAAAAAGCCCTCAACAAGTAACAGTAGTAGCCCGCGTTACAGGATTCCTTGAGA
>JAMORC010000009.1 GCA_027063785.1 Desulfurobacteriaceae bacterium | reverse complement strand
GTCCACGTACATGATTGCCTGTAGTTTCTCTTCAGCTGTCCAGTACTTTCTCTTTCTCATTTTGACCCCCTTATGAGATTGTCTAATCTGTCGCTTTAGTTGTCCAGTGATTTAGGGGGTCGTGACACTCATCTATTATTGTTGCGTCGTAAATGTTGCTTGTCCTCTTACTGAAACCTCCGAGATAGACTTTTTTACCCGTGTGTTCTCTTAACCAGACGAACAAGGGATACAAGTCTATATCGCAAGTACATATAATAATTGCTTCTGCAGGTATACGTTTTACCACTACATCTTCAATGACGGAGAGTGTAAGGGCAAGGTCTGCAGCGTTACGGTTTTCTTTGTTTTTTGAGAAAGCAATAAAAGGATTCAGAGGAGTTACACCAGCGTTGTGTAGAAAAATCTGAACGCTCGGGGAAAATAGGTTGTGGAGAGGCAACATTTCGTATTCTGCAAAGACTTTGAGACAGAGGCAATAGTGGCTTTCTTTTTCAATTTCTTCCTCAAAGTAGGAAAAAGAGCTTAATGGAGATTGTATGAAGTAGAGATTTCTCTTGAGTTCCCTAAAGAAATTCTTAAGGACTTCTTTAAAAAGCTCCAGCTGGAATGTAGTTACTTTCTTATGGTCTGTGCTTATTCCGAGCTTGCCCAAGATGGCACTGTAGATGTTGTCAAAATCTACGTATATGGCAGTCCTTTTCATAAAGTTCCCCAATTAAAGATAATTAGGGAGCAGCTTTTGCTGCTCCCTCGTTTAATGGTGGGAGGGGGGAGCCTCCCGAAATTAATGGTGGGAGGGGGGAGCCTCCCAATTGAGAATAGTTCTCTAATAGTTAATTCTTCTAATGCTAAATATAACATTCAGCACTCCTGCTATCAACATTAGTTAGCGCAGGCTACGCACTCTTCCTTTTTGGAAATCGCCTGCTGGCTGTCTTTCTGAATTGTCCTCACGTAGTAGATCGTCTTTATCCCCTTTTCCCAGGCGTACATGACCGTTTCGTAGATATCCTTTGCCCTTATACCCAGGTTCAGGTTAAAGAGGAGTTCCATCGAAATCCCGCTGTCGACCCACTTCTGAATTGTTGCTATCACGTCGATGACCTCTTTTTGATCCATGAACTTGCTCTCTCTGTAGAACCAGAACCTCTCTTTTATGTAGGGCGGGCAAATCGGAACGGCCTGTTTCTGGTTCTTGTCGATGTAGAAGCGGGAGAAGGGCGGCAGAACGCCCGGAGTTGCTCCCTGAAGGAGTCCGGAGCTTGTATTGGGAGCTATTGCAAAGAGCTGTCCGTTCCTCAGACCGTTCTTCTTGACCTTCTCTATGAGCTCGAGCCACTTATCCTTCAGGCTGCTCTCCTTCAGGAAGAATTCTGCATCTTTTCCTATCAGTATTCCCCTGCTCCACTCCGAACCCTCAAATGCGGGGAAGGCGCCTCTTTCCGCTGCAAGGTTTGCGCTCTCGTCTATTCCGAAGAAGGCGATCTTTTCATAGAGTTTGTCTATGACGTTGAGGGACTGCCTTCCGTAAGGGATTTCTCTTTTAGCAAGGTAATCTGCAAGGCCGAGGGTTCCTATGCCTATTGTTCTGTACCTGTCGTTGTGGAGCTTGCTCTCGAGGATCGGAGGGGAGGTCAGCTCTATTGTGTTGTCGAGAATCCTTACGGCAGTTCTTACGGCATCCTCAAGTTCTCTGTCGTCTTCGATGTTGGCAAGGTTTATCGATAGGAGGTTGCAGGTGTGGACGAGTCCGGGTTCGGAGATCTCGTTAACTATTTTCCCGTCCTTCAGGTAGGTTTTGAAGCCTTTGGAAGGTCTGAAGTTTGAAAAGCTTTCCATACAGAGGTTGCCGTTGCCTATATAGCCGTCGTGCTTTAGAGGGTTGAGCCTGTTTGCCGTATCCTTAAAGAAGATGTAGGGGAGGCCTGTGGCTACCTGGGTCTTGAGGATTTCCTTTAGAAGCTCTTTTGCCCTGACCCTCTTTTTCAGCTTCAGCTTTTCAGATTCGTTTTCCACCTGCATGTATGCCTTTTCAAACTCTTCCCCCCACAGTTCGTAAAGCTTGAAGCCGAACTTCTTCTCAACCTCGTAGGGATCGACGAGGAGCCAATCCTGGTCGTACTTAACCCTTTCCATAAAGAGGTCGGGAATAACCACCTGCGGGAAGATATCAAAGGCTTTGCGCCTGAGGTCTCCGTTTTCTGTCTTCAGCTCCAGGAAGTCGAATATGTCGAGGTGCCAGACGTCGAGGGCTATCGTAACGGCTCCTGCCCTTTTCCCCTCCTGATTTACGGCAACAGCGACGTCGTTGAGTATCTTTGCCCAGGGGACGATTCCCCCGCTTGCTCCGAAAACTTTTTTGATCCAAGACCCTTGAGCCCTTATCCTTGACAGGTTAACTCCGACTCCTCCGGCCCTTTTTGAGATCTGGGCAACCTGGTTGGCCGTGTACATTATGGAGTCGAGGTTGTCATCCATCGCCGTTATGAAGCAGGAAGAGAGGTTCCCTCCCGGCCGCCTGAGGTTTATGAGGATCGGCGTGGCGAGGGAGAGCTTCTTCCCGGCTATCATGTCGTAGAACTTCTTGGCGATTTCGAGCCTCTTTTCCTTCGGTTCATTCTTTGCAAGCATAAGGGCAATCGTCATGTACATCTCTTGGGGAAGCTCTATGGGGAAATCTTCATAGATGCAGAGGTAGCGCTTTGCGAGTAGGTTTGCTCCGGCGTAATCGTAGAGGAAGTCGTACTTAAGCTTCAGGTAATCCCCGGCTTCTTTTATCTCATCTTCCGAGTAAGCCTCAAGAATTTCCGGGGTGTAGAGACCCATAGATACGAGGTTTTTTACAACCTTTAGGTATTCTTCCCCGCCGCCGACGTATGCAAGCTTTGACGTTCCCCTCCTTATGGAGACTTCCTTGTAGAGGTTAAAAATGAAAAGCCTACCGGCAAGGATTCTCCAGTCCGGCTCTTCGGGCGTTGTAAGTTGAAGTGCCGTGTTTATAACAGCTTCGTGTATCTGCCTTGTGGTGATTCCATCAAAGAAGTGGAGCTTCAGCTTTGCCTCGAGCTTCAATGTATTGACATCAAGCCCTTCTGCTGCCCAGTTAATAACTTTCCTTATCTTCTCGATGTTCAGCGGCTCCCTTACTCCCTTCCTTTTAACGACCGTTATCCTGGTCATCAATTCCTCCTTCTTCGGGTTAAGCGGAATTTAACCCCCGAGGGGGGGATGTCTTCAAGTCAGAAGCAGGAAGGGTAAGTGTAGCAAGGGAAAACTTTGGGATAAGGTTGTGAAATTTTAATTAACTAATAGTCGATTTTTCCGAAAGATAATGCATTAGGGAGTCTTTATAGGTGAAAGGGGTAATCCGGCTTCTGCCTACAAAATTTTTACCAGGTATTCAACATTTGTGGAGGAAGGCCTTAGCTCGTAGTCGGATAAAAAGGGGAAGAGTTCCTTTACTCCCTTGTTTACCTTTATTACAACCCTCTTTCTGGCGACTCTTTCTGCTTCCTTCAGCGTTTCGGGAGTAACAAAGTCCTTTACGGCAACCTCCCTAAAGGGGGCCATTACGTCGCAGTGCCACTTTGGCTTTACAAACATGGGTGAAAAGTAAACAATGTCGAATGACTTATCGGGCTGTTTCTTCAGAAATTCGTAGTTATCTCCGAGCACCGGCCTCACCAGCTTAAACGCAAACTCTGCAACTTTGAGCTTTCCCTTCGGTCTGTAGCTCCTCAGACCTCTGCTTACTATTTCAAAAATTACTGGGTCTTTTTCGACTCCTACAACCTCCCTTTTAGAGACAAAGGCTGCCAGGAGTGCGTCCTGAGCAAGCCCGAGGTTGCAGTCAAGGACTTTATCCCCCTCTTTCAGCTCCATTGCGTCGATCATTGCCTCGTGGCCTGTTGATAGGTAGTTAAGTAGCCTTATCTTCAAAAGTCCGGGGTGAAAGAACAGTTTCTTCCCTGAAATCGTGTGAAGGGTAAGGTTAAGGTCTCTCCCGACGACCAGAACGTTCTTGATGAATTCTTTCTTTATGCTCTCGATAGTTCTGTGGCGCCTCTTGACGTAAGGAGCTTTCAGCTTCTCGGCAAGCCTTCTCGCATCCTCTATCATTTCCGGGGTAGGACGTCTGTCAGTAGTAATAACAACGTCCATTTACTCCGTCCCTGCTATCAGGTCTGGACGTTTTCTTTCCAAATACTTCTGAGTATAAGAACACAGCGGGTAGATTTTATATCCCTTTTCCTCGGCAAATCGAACCAGTTCTGCTGAGAGCTTTCCGGCAATTCCCTTTCCTCTGTGACTTTCCGGAACGAAGGTTGTTGATACGACGATCACTCCTTTCTCTTCGTCTATTCCGAAAGTAACGAAGGCCTCCTGTCCGTCGTCAAGCTCCAGGATGATCTTTCCCCTGTCTATTTTTACTTCCATCTTATACCTCCCGGGGGAATTAAAGCAGCATCGGAGTGAGCATGTCAAGGTTCTCCGGGGGCCGATCGGCACTAAATTATGATCGAATAGGAGGTGTGAAAGTGCGCTCGTCGTTTCTCAGGAATGAAGTCCCCGTTACCTTCAGGGATCACCCCGGAGTTCAGTCTGCCCTTCTCTATACGAAGATAAACCTGTGTAACCTTAACTGCTACAAGTGCCACAACAGAAGGTTTTTTAAGGGTAAGGAAGAGTTCTTTACCTTTGAGGAACTTGGAGAAAAACTGGAGATGCTGAAACTTTTGGGAGTCGAGTTGCTGATTATCTCGGGAGGAGAGCCGACGCTTGAACCGGAGTTGGAAAGGAGTTTAGATTTTATTAAAGCCTATTCATTCCCCGTCAGGCTTGACACAAACGGAACGAGGCCGGAGCGGGTTGAGAGTTTGATCAGGGAGGGACTGATAGACGGTGTTGCCCTTGACGTTAAGATTCCCCTTCTCGATGAGTATACCCCTGACCAGCTCCAACGCTTTAAAAGAGTTCTCTTTTCGTCAACCAGTGTTAGAGAGTCTTCCGTATTCGAATACTCTAATCTAGTGAGAAGAACAATAGAAATAATAAAGAAATACTCCCTTCCTTACACGCTCTTGAGAACCGTCGAGTACCCCCTGCTTACCGAAGAGGATAAGAGGTTGATAAAGACAGAGCTAAAATCTCTTCCGCATCAGTTTAATCCGTTTTTTGACCCGGAGGAGTGATGAAAGGAAACAAGTACTTCAAGCTCATAGACCTTTTCATAGAAAATGACGATATCTCCCGCAACAACGCCAATTTCGTAAGGGGTATTCCCGTCCTTGAGCACGTTGTTGTCGGCGAAGTTATGAAGGACTACCTATTTGATGAGATATACAAGGGACTTCCGGTAAGAACCCACCACGAGGAGGGTTGGGCTTACCACCATCAAACGTATCGCTTAAGTGCGTATTGTATTGGTTTGTCCGCTAAAGACATTGCATTTCATGGCCTTCAGAGCAACGCTAAGAACGAGAGGAAAGCCGCTCCTCCGAAAAGGCTTGAAACCCTATTTATGCAGTGTGCAAACCTGATTTGCCTTATAGCTCAGGAGGTTTCGGGAGCAACTTCCCTTAACGACCTTTCAACGGTAGCCGCCGGTTACCTCTACTACTTGGAAAAGGAGGGTAAGAAGAGCTATTCCGACTATGATCTGGAAAACTTGTGGCAGGAGTTCCTCTACAACATCAACCTTCCCTTCAGGAGCGGGAATTCTCCCTTTTCGAACATTACCCTTGACTTCGGGAAGCCCAACAGCAGGTTAAAGTACGAACCGGTAGTTTACGCAGGTCAGCTTCTCGATATCACTTACAATCAAATTCCTTCTCACTACTTCGACAGGATTAACACTGCTTTTATAAAGGCAATGAGGAGGGGTGACGCAGACGGGAATCCTTTTACATTTCCCCTGATAACGGTTAACATCACCGAGGATTTTGACAGGAACAACCCGGCTTGGAAGTTATTGCTCAAGGAGAGCGAGTATTTCGGCGGTTTCTACGTCCAGAACTACTTGAGGGAGCCGTTTACGAAACCGTCTAAGTACAAGGAGAAAAATCCCTACATAAAGCCCTTTGATGAGGGAATGATTTACTCCAACTGCTGTCTTGTTCCGGAAACGGAGCTGTTTGTTTATACCGAAGGGAAGAAACACCCGGAATGGATAACCTTACAGGAAATTAAGGAAAGGTTTTCGAAGAGGATTATTGCTGGGGGAAGCTCTGAAAAGTGGTGGGAGGTAGAAGGTATTTCTGTTCCTTCCCTGAACCCGAAAACAGGTAGGCTGGAGAAGAAGAGGGTAACCAAACTCTTAGAGGTTCGCTCAAAGAGGGAGGTAAAAATCAAGTTCCGGAACGGCTTTGAGATTGTCTGCGACCCAACCCACAGGGTAGCAGTGTTCTCTTCCGAGGAGAACAGAATCACGTGGAAACCTGCCTGTGAAGTTAGACCCGGAGATTTTGGACTTACCATAAAAAAGCCATTGTTTGAAGCTGACTCTTATGCCAAGCTATCTGATGGAACTGAACTGAGTGAAGAACTTGCATGGTTCTTTGGATATTTCTATGCTGAAGGCTGTTTTGTAAAAGACCACTACAACAAGGAGAAGTTTAACGGCATTGTCCTTACGGCCAACATAAGGGAAAGGGAAAAGCTTGAAAGGGCGAGAGAAATAGCCCTTCAATACTTTGGTGACCTCATTTCTTCAGCGAAGTTTTATGTTAAAAAGTGGAATGGGAAGGAAAGTTCCGTTCAACTCTGGATATACGGAAGACGCCTAGCGGAGTTTCTCTTTAAAAACGGAATCGTTAAGTACGGCAAGTTACCTCCTGCTTTAAGCAGGTCTCCAAAGTCTGTCGTAGAGGCTTTCTTAAACGGATTCATTGACGGGGACGGTTATAGGAGGGGAGACCATATTGAAATTCACATAAACGATGAACCTCTAATAAAAGATCTCTCTTCTCTCCTCTGGGTTCACGGAATCAGGCACACTCTAAGGATAAGAAAAGATTCTCAGACACTAAAGATTTCAAAGCCCACTAAATCCTCCTGCTACTCTCTTGTTCCAACTACTCTTATTAAAGAAAAGGCTGTAGTTACTGCCTCCGGCCACAGGAGCTACATAAAAACCCCAACGGTTTCTTGGGACTTTGTTAAGAAGTACGGACTGACAAGCATAGAGCTTGAGGATTACGAGAGCTGGGACGTTGAAATTGTCAAGGTTGAGTCCGTTGAAGAAAAGGTCTTAGAAGAGCCTAAAACGTTCCTTGATATAGAAGTCGAAGATAACGAGACCTTTATCCTCGCCAACGGAATTGTCAGTTTTAACTGCCGGATGTTGTTTAACATTTCTCAGGTAGAAGCCGTTACCGGCTCAAACCCGTTTCATTCGGGAAGCGGGGTCGGTGGAATCGGAGTTTACGCAATTAACATGAACAGGCTCCTGTTCCTTGCGAAGGATGATTTTGATTTCTTAAAGAGAATGATTGACTACACGATGGAGGTCGGTGCCAAGGCCTTGCAGAGGAAGAGGGAATGGCTCAGAAAGCACTGGAACGACCTATTCCCGTACCTGTCCTTTTATCAGAAGGATGACCGTTCACTGTTTAACATCTTTTCTGTAGTGGGAGTTCACGAGGGAATGATTAATGCGGGATTTAAAGGAGGGCTTTTTAACGAAGATGCCAAGGAGTATGCCCACAAGATAGCTCAGTACCTTTATACAAAGCTTCAGGAGTTCATGGAAAGGGACAGAGTTCTTTACTCCTTGGAGTACGCTCCGAGTGAAAACGCAGCCTGCAGGATGGCGGAAAAGGATCTTTCTTTTGCAAAGGCAGTGGCAGAAGTCCTTAACGGCGAGAGGAAGCCGGACATTTCAAAAGACCCGTTCCTTAATTTGTTCATAAAGGAAGCGATTACAAAGTTCGGAGAGGAACTGTTTGAAAGAGTGGAGGTGGAAGATGAGCATGAAGCCCAGGATGTATGTTAACGGCGATCCTGCAACGGGAAGGGTTTTCCTCACTTCGGGATTTCAGGCTCCCTTCCAGGAAGGGGATCTTTTAAAGCAGATTGACGTTAACGCTCACTTCCAATCCTACGCTACCGGCGGAAGTATTATGCACCTCTTTACAGCAGAGGAGATGAAACCGGAAGAGCAGGAAAAGCTGATATTCAACATAATAAGGAACTTTCCCATTCAGTACCTGACGAAGACTCCGTTTCTCACAACCTGCAACTCGTGCGGCCACAAAATGGTGGGAAGGAAGACTGTGTGTGAAAAGTGCGGTTCTGATGACGTTACTCTCTGGTCAAGGCCCATCGGCTACTTTAGGCCCGTGATGAGGGGTAAGGTAAAGGAAAACTTTAAAGAGGCTCAGTACCTTTTCTGGCTTTCGAGCAGGATAGAAGACTTTGCAACAAGGAAAGAAGTTAAGAAAGAAGACGTTGAGGAGCTGGTAAATCAGATAACCGACCTGCTGGGGTAAGCTCCTTTACCCTTAAAAGGTTCCATAATCGGTTAAAATAGGCCAAACTCCGAAAGGAGAGGCCCGATGCGCAGATTCTTTTTTCTCTTTCTTTCCTTGTTTTTCATTTTCTCTGTTTCCTCTAAAGCCCTGACTCTGAAAGAGCTGGTAGAGGAGCTGGACAGCCTCAAGCCTCAAGAGATAGAGCGGGCAATTGAAGAGCTTCCGGAGGAGGACAGGCTGAAGCTGGAAGTTCTCCTTTTGAGCTTTGCGGGAAAGGACGAAAAAGCTGCCGAGCTTCTGAAGAAAATTTACTCGCTGAAAGTAATCTCTAACGTGCTGGAGCTTCCACCCGACTTGAAGGCCGTTGTAGTTGACAAGACAAATGAAGTTTTATACGTAATCGGAATGGATAGAGGTTTCCCAAAGGTTATCAGATGGTTTTCCTGCATAACGGGAAAAAGGCCGGGGGATAAGCTCGAGGAAGGGGACTTGAGGACGCCGGAGGGGATTTACTTCCCTCTTTACTGGAAAGGAAATTTACCCAAGCTGTACGGTGTAGGAGCTTTCCCCCTTAATTACCCCAACCTGCTTGACAAAACCATTCTAAAGAGGAACGGTCACGGCATATGGATACACGGAACTGATAATCCGGACAGGCCGCCGCACAGCACAAACGGATGTATAGTATTGAAAAACGAGTATTTGAAAGAGCTGAAAAAACTGATAGTTCCCAAGAGGACACCTGTCGTTATAGTTTCAAGCCTCTCTTACTCGCGGAAAGAGGACTTTTTAGAAGAAAAAAAGTCATTGCTTAACTTTGTCCTGCGCTGGAAAAGAGCATGGGAGAACACTCCGAAAGATATAAGTGCCTATCTCAACTGTTACTCAAAGTCCTTTGTCTGGAAAAAGGGAGGATACGAGGACTGGGTCAAGTATAAGAAGAAGATAACCGGAAGAAAGAGATGGATAAGGATAAGACTTTCAGACCTTGTAGTAACCAAGGACGGCAGGATACTCTCCTTTGGAAATCTCTATGTCGTAAGAATGAAGCTTGACTACCGCTCTAACAACTATAGATCAATAACGAACAAGGTTCTCTACGTAATCAAAGAGGACGGAGAATGGAAAATATTGGGAGAAGAGAATTTATAGGAGCTTTTTTAAAAGGTGCTTTGACGCTACCGTTTTTAAGTCGGGATGATGCTCTGGCAAAAAGTTCTTCCGTTGAGGTAGTTCTTCCCCCTATTCCCTTTCAGAAAAGCTATATGCGGGGGGATAAAAAGGGAGGAAGAATCCTCATAGTGGGGGGAATTCACGGGAACGAACCGGGGGCATACAAGGCTGCAGAAATCCTCAGAAGTGTGAAAGTTAAGCGGGGGGAACTCATAATAGCTCCCAGAGCCAACTTCCTTTCCATCCTCGCAAATGTGAGAGGCTACAACGGGGATATGAACAGGAAGTTCAGGCGGATTTCAAAGAGAGATCCCGACTATCCTTACGTTGAAGCGTTGAAAGAGTTGATTCGGGAAACAAAACCTCAATTGCTTCTCACCCTGCACGACGGTTTCGGTTTTCACTCTGTGAATCCGAAAGCCTGGGGGCAGTGCCTTGTAATCGATTCTGAGCGCTATAAGAATTTCCGGCTCGGAAATCTGGCGAGGAAAGTTGCAGGGGAGGTTAACAGGAAAATCAAGAATAGAAAGTGGAGATTTCCGGTTTTTAATACGAAAACCTTTGAACATAATACCAGACATCCGGAACAGAGGAAGTCACTTACCTACTACTCCCTGACGGAGTGCGGCGTTCCTGCAATTTGCCTTGAGGTTTCAAAACAGTTGCCGAACCTTGAATCGAAGGTTCGGTTTCACCTTTTGCTTCTGAAAGAGTTTTTCAAGGTTTACAACGTTGAGATTGAGCCGGATTTCGACTACCTGATTGAGAACATATCCTCTTTTCTGATGCCGAAAAAGCTTTACAGTGCAGAGTTATCAGTAAACGGCAGGATGTTAACGGTATCTTTCTCAAAAACCTTCAAGCTTCCTCCGGGAAGCAGAGTGGAGCTTCTCAAGTTCAGCGGCGGAGACGGCGTTAACGTTATATCCCCGGATGTTAACATGAACCTGAGGAAGTTTTCGATAAAAAGAAGAATAGCCCTTGAGGTTAGAGAGGATTTCAGGAAGCTTTTTAGGATAAGAATTGTAGTTGGATAGGGAAGGGCTTTCCCTTCCCGTTACTTAAACGAAACGGTAGCCCCGAGGAATAAGGCCCTTCCCATAGTGTTGTAGCCGTAAGCCAGCTCGTATTTCTTGTCGGTGAGGTTAACTCCCTTTGCGTAGAGCTTGACCCTGTTGTTCAGCTTGTAGGAGGCGTAACAGTTGAAGGTCGTAAAGCCGTCAATCGTAACTTTCCTTGTTGTTCCTGTGCTCCAGTCTGTATCCTTCCTTCTTCCGTAGTGGTCAAACCAAGTGGTAAACGAGAACTTTCCTGTCTTGAGCCTCAATCCGGCTGTGTAAGATTCTTTGGGTCTCCTTTCCAGTTCTTTCCAGTTCCCATTTTTCTTTTCTTTAGCTCTCAGGTGGGTATAACTTCCGAATAAAGAGAGGTTTTCCGTCAGGCTGATGTTCAGCTTTAATTCCGCTCCTTCGGTAACGACTCTGTCCGCGTTTTCATAAGTTTGGTAGGTTCCCTTGAAAACTGTGTTTATGACGTTCCAGATGCGGTTTTTGAAGTAGTTTACGGAGAATGATCCTTTCCCGAGAAGCTCTTGGGATAAGCCCAGAGTCCAGCCCTCTGACTTTTCCGGATCGAGATCAGGATTTCCTTTAAGAGTTCCCCAGGATGAGGAGTAGTAACCGTAGAGTTGAGTTACCGTGGGAGCTTTAAATCCCGTTCCGTATTGGGCTTTAAGGACTGTACCTGTTGCTCTGATCCTATGGGCTGCACTGAACTTGTAAGTTGTCCGGGAACCGAAAGTTTGATGCTTGTCTTCCCTGACTACTGCAGTCAAAGCAGTTCCTGCGATTTCGGTGTGACCTTCGAGGAAAACGGACTTAATGTAGGTCCTTTTGTTGTCCACAGAGGGGTAAGAGTTTGATCTGGCAATCTCGTAACGATAGCTTGCTCCTCCTTTCAGGAAGGAATTTCCGTACAGGAAATAGGTTGATGAGGCAGAAACGTAGCGGGTTACCCCCTCAAAGTAGGGGTAGGAGTTAATGTCCTCTCTCCTTTCCCTGTTGTTTCCTAACTTGAACTCCAAAAGGAGGGATTCCGTGGCTGCCAGCTCCGCGCTTAGGCTGTTGAAGAGCCTGCTGTAGTTAGTCCTGGCGGGGTTATTTCCGGAATCGTAGTTAACGTATCCTTCTTTAACCAATGTTGTTCCTTTCAGCTTAAACCTTTCCGAAGGTCTGTAGCCAAAAAATACCTGTCCCGTTGTATAGTGGAAGGGGTCATGGTCGGGGTTATACGTCCAGCTACCCGATTTTTCGTTGGTTGCGCTGAAGCCCAGCGTTTTAAAATTTTCCACCGAAAATCCGACGTAACCGTTTTTTGTAACGGTTGCTCCGGAAAGATTTTCTTTGAAGGTTGAATACTTACCGGTTTCAAAGTTTGCCCTTAGGTAGTTCTTTCTCGGTTCTTTCGTGATTATGTTTATTACTCCGCCGATAGCTTCGGAGCCGTATAGAGAGCTTTGTGAACCTTTGAGGACTTCAATCCTTTCTACGTTGGAAAGATCGAGCCATTCAAAGTTTGCAGCGTTGCTGGGGCTTGAAGGATCGTTTACAGGAATTCCGTCTACAAGGACAAGAATGTATTTTGGATCAAGACCCTGGAGGAAAACGCTCGTTTGCTTTCCGGGACCGCCGAGGTTTGAGATGTGCACTCCGGCAATTTCTCTTAAAACGTCGGCTATCGACGTGAATCCCTTTTCTTCTATTTCCTCTTTCGTTATAACTTCCACGTCGTCACCGACGGCGTCAACCGGGACTTCAACCCTCGTTGCCGTTACAGTAACGGTGTTTTCTTCCGGAAATGCCGGCGAGACCGAAAGGAGAGCCAGGCTGAGAAGAAGCAGAGTCCTCCTCATAAATCACCTCCTTATTAAGAATTCTCCGTTTATCCTTTCAACCTTCAGTTCTGTTTCAAAAAGCTCTTTGATCCTTCCCACTACATCGTCCCTTCTTCCGAAAAAGACCATTCTGCCGTTCTTAAGTCCCAGGAGCAGGTTGCAGTTTCTCAGGAGAAAGGGAAGGTCGTGGGATGTAAGGATCACTATCTTCCTTCTTTGCTTTAGCTCTGCCACAACATCTTCGAGAACGGCAGTCAGGTCGGGATCTAGATAGGCAGAAGGCTCGTCCAGCAGGTAGATTTCGGGATCAATGAGGAGAAGTCTCTTTATCAGGACTTTAATTCTTTCGCCTCCGCTTAAGGTGTGAAAGAAGCGGGTAAGGAGCTTCCCAACTCCGAGCTTGTCCTTTTTGATTCCGCTGTAGCCGGGAACGGTCACCCTGAGAAGCTCCTCAACAGTCAGGGGAAAGGGAATTTCAAAGTTCTGAGGCAGGTAGTTGACGGCCTTGACCCGCTCTTCGGGAGGGAGTTCTTTTATATCCTTTCCTCCTATCTTCACGTAACCTTCAAAATCGAGGAATCCTCCTGTAACTCTGAGGAGAGTTGTCTTCCCGGCTCCGTTCTTCCCCAGAAGTCCGACGACGTCTCCCCTTTTCGCCGAGAAGGAGATATCCTTCAGGATTTCGGAGTATGAGAGAACGTTAACTTCTAACAACCGAATACCTCCAGAGTATCAGCAGGAATAAAGGAACGCAGATGAGCGTAGTGACGACCCCGGCGGGCAAGACTGTGGGGTATACCAGGTTCTTGGCAAGGAGCTGAGATGTGACGAGGAGATTGCCGCCGAACAGGAAAGAAAGAGGCAGTAGTTTTTCTGAAAGTCTGAAGCCGGAAAACCTTACGATGTGAGGAACTACGAGCCCTACGAATCCGATAATTCCCACTTCCGCCGTTATCAGGGCTACTGCCAGGGAAGTGAAAATGAGCACCTGTTTTCTTTCCTTCTTGGGATCGATGCCGGAGAAGAAGGCGTTTTCATCGCCGAGGGAAAGGAGGTCGAGAATTCTGCCCTTTTTCAGCAGGAAAAAGAAGAGGGAGAGCGAGGTAAAAAGAAGGAAAGCTCCTTCGGGAAAGGGAAGTGGCTGAATGAAGCCAAGGGTAAAGTAAAGGGCGTCTTGAAGCGTCCAGGCATCGGTCATCGAGTAGGCAAAGAGGATGAGGGAGGAGAGGAAGGCGGTAAGGCCGACGCCGAAAAGAAGGACGGAAAGCGGAGAGTAAAAAATTCTCGAAACAAGGAGCAGTGCCCCGACGGCAGATATCCCTCCTAAAAGTGCTCCTGCCTGTGGAGGATAACCGAGAAGGATTCCTATGACTGCCCCCAGACCGCTACCGGCGGATACTCCCAGCAGGTAAGGTTCTGCCAGTGGATTTCTCAGCGAGCTTTGAAATGCGGCTCCTGCAAGTGAAAGGACGGCTCCGGCAGAAAAGGAAACAAGGAACTCTTCTCCCCTGAGGATGATAATGGTCTCCCTTCCTCCTTCGGGAAGCCTGTAAAAGAGGAATAAAACTGCAACGGCAAAGGTCAGGGCAACGTATAACGCTATTCTGAACAAATTTCCCTCCTCATCTCGGCAGCTCCTTTTAAAAGCCTCGGGCTGGGGTGAAGGAGGTCGTTTTTCGGCAGGAAGAACTTCTTTCCACTTAGCTTCTTAAGCACGGAGGAATTTCTGTCGGAAATCACGAGGACTATTTCCGGCCGGAGGGAAAGGAGATGTTCCCAGCTAACAACGCTAAACGTTCCTTCGGTTAAGACTTCTGCCCCGGCAAGGGAGAGCATCTCTCCCAGGTAACTTTCCCTGCCGGCTGTTATCGGCGGAGAGAGAGAAAGGAGAACGAGCGTCCTCCTCTCCCGAAGGCACTTGGAAAGCCCTTTCGTCTCTTCCTTCAGTGTCCTTTCAAACTCTTCTCTTTTCTCCTTACCGTTGCCGGAGAGGAGGTTACCCAGTTTTTCGACGGCGTTTTCTATTTCTTTCAGGTTTCTCAGCCTGAAGATGACAACCTTAATTCCCCTTTTCCTCAAAACATTAAGGATTCTCGGCGGTGTTATGTTCGTTGAGATGACAATGTTCGGTTTGAGGGAAAGGATGGCCTCGAGGTTGGGATTTACAATTCCGCCGACCTTCGGCAAGCTGCGGCAGATGTCGATGTCACAGTACTTGGTAACGCCGACAAGCTTCTTCCCTCCGCCCACGTAAACGACCGTTTCTGTGAGGGCGGGAGAGAGGGAAACGATCCTATCAAAAGCAGAAGTTCCGGAAAAAGGTAAAAAAATACCTATTATCAGCAGTAAAAACGTAAAAAGCCTCACGCCACCTCCCCGCCCTGAACCCCCGCAGGGCGGTTTCGGATTTGCGCAGGCCGGTCTCCCGGCTCGCAGGCCTTAATAGGATTAGCCCTTCCCGGAGCGGCGGCGCTAACCTGTTCGCTCCAGTGGTCTAATCCCTTCTTATTGCCTGCTCACGGTTGCGGGGACAGCGCCGGACTTTCACCGGACTTCCCGTTCACCTGCGCAGGCGCTATTTTACAAAACAGTGACGAACTTAAAGGAGAAAAACTCTCTTACTTTACTACTTTTTGTACTTCTTCTTTTCCGATTCTGTCATCCTCTGGCCTTTGGGAGAGGAGTACAAGGAATTCTTTGTTTCCTTTGGGCCCTCTCGGCTTTGATAGGGTTAAATTTTCGGGGAAAAGGCCTATGGTTCTTGAAAAGTTTATTACTTTTTCAATAGCCTTCTCGTGAAGTTCCGGATTTCTAATTACTCCTCTGCCCCGGTCGGCTTCTTTTTTTGAGAGTTCAAACTGCGGTTTTATAAGTGCGACGATTTTGCCTTCCGGCTTTAGGAACTGCTTTGCGACCGGAAGGATTTTTTCGAGTGATATGAAAGAAACGTCAATAACTACCAGGTCTACCTTTTCGGGAACTTCTTTTTCCGTCAAGTAGCGGGCGTTGAACCTCTCTATTGACACTACCCGGGGATCATTCCGGAGCTTCCAGTCCAGCTGCCCCGTTCCGACATCGACGGCGTAGACTTTTGAAGCTCCGTGCTGGAGAAGACAGTCGGTAAATCCGCCGGTGGAAGCTCCGATATCTAAGCAGACAAAGTTATCAACTTTCAGTCCGAACTCCTTTATCGCCGTTTCGAGTTTAAGCCCTCCCCTCGAAACGTAAGGAATGTCCTCGCCCTTCACCTCTACCGATGCATCAACCGGAACGAGAGTTCCCGCCTTATCTACCCTCTGTCCGTTTACAAAGACCTTTCCCGCCATTATCAGGGCTTTTGCCCTCTCCCTGCTCTTTACGAATCCTTTTTCTACCAGCAGTTTATCTATTCTCTCCTTCTTCACTTCCCGAAAATCCTCGTAATATCGTTATAGAAGACAATTACCATTAAGAGCGCAAGGAGAACAAGTCCTGCTTTCTGGAAGTTCTCCCGGAAGGAAGGTGAAAGAGGCCTTCTCGTTAGAATTTCGAACAGGAACATAAGGATCAGTCCGCCGTCCAGTACCGGAAGGGGAAGTAAATTAAAGTAGCCGAGCTGAAGGCTTATAAAAGCGAGGAAGTATATGAAGTTTGATATACCGGCTTCCGCTGCTTTCCCGGCAACCTCGGCAATCATTATTGGGCCGCCGAGACTCTTTATCGACGCTTGACCGGTCAAGAGTTTATAGAGAAAGACAAAAAAGAGCTTACTTTGAGATATGAATTCATCCACACCTTTTTTAAAAGCCTCCGGTAGCGGGTACTTTACAAAAGTCATGTCAAACTTGGGAACTATTCCTACAGTGTATCGTCCGAGATTCCTGTTCATTTCCGGAGTTACCGTTATAAACAGCCTTTTTCCTTTCCTTAAAATCTCAAAGGTTACGGGCTTGCCGTTACTGCTTCCCACCAGCTTAACAACCTGTTCCCACCGCTCGATTTTTACGCCGTTTATTGAAATGATCACATCACCGGGCCTGAGGCCGGCCTTCTCTGCCGGTGAACCCTTTATTACTTTCCCTATTACGGGTCGTACTGCCGGAACTACGCCGACCGTTCCGATTCCGTTTTGGTCTATACCGGTATGTATTTTCAGTTTTATCTCTTTTCCGTTTCTTTTAACGGCTAACTCAATTTCCCTGTCGGGATTTAGGGCCACTTCTTTAGAGAATTCTTTCCAGTTTCTTACCGGTTCACCGTTAACTGCAACAACAACATCTCCCGGCCTTAGAGGAATTTCATCAGAGACCACCGCCCCTACCTTCGCTACGTTGAGCTGGTAGGTGGGTACAGGCCTGCCGATGTAGAAAGAGAGGGCAAAGAAAAATACTGCCAGTATCAGATTCATGGCCGGTCCGGCCAGAGCAATCACAATTCTTTGCCAGGGAGGTTTTGCATAGAACTCATCGGGGGATTTGGGCGGCTTATCGGGATCTTCCCCGGCCATCTTTACGTATCCCCCGAGAGGAACGGCCGACACGGCAAATTCGGTATTCCAGCAGCGGAACTTAAACAGCTTTGGTCCGAAACCTATTGAGAAGGTTTCAACCCTGACGCCGAAAAACCTTGCTGCCAGGAAATGTCCAAGCTCATGCACGAAGATGAGTATCCCCAGAGCTATTAAAAAGTACAGGAGTGTCATGGAACCTCCAGGACGGTTTGTGGAAGGAAAATATACCTTCCTTCACAGGTAGGCCAGCAGTTTAAGAGCTTCTTCCCCGCTTCTCGCTCCTGTCTTTATTGAGAATTCGGCCTCGTCCAGGAGGTAGAGCAGGGATATTAACTTTTTAATCCCGACTTCTTTTATAAGGAGCTTATATGTGCGGGAAACTCCAGATGGAAGCCTTACGTTTTCTCCCGAAGCAAGCCTGATCATTGTCCTTATCTGGCTCTGAAGCAATCCCACGGCAGCAACGGGATCTCCCCCTGAAGAGAGATAGGTATTTACTGAAGACAGGAAAATTTTTTTCTCTCCCCTGATGAGCGGAACTACAAGGGAAAAGGGATCTACCTTCCCGGCGGAGAAAAGGAGTTCCTTTACGGTTTTTTCGTCAAGTTCTCCGGGATATGAAATGAGCTTGTCGGTCTCGACCTTTAATTCCCTCATACTGGTGCCGATAGTGTTAATTATCAGGCGCAGAACATTGGGAGAAACAGACTTTCCTGCTGACTCAAATTTCCTTTTAAGTAAAGCGAGTATCTGATTTTCCGTGTAAGGAGTGGAGATAATTGTAACGTCACACAGGGAGCTAATATGGGAAAAGATCTCAGAGTTGAGTTCTCTGTAGTCCAGCTCCCTAAAGCAGGCCACTACGAACTCCTCAAGCTCTGAGAGGAGTTTTAAAAAGCGTTCTCTTTCTTTCTTTCTCTTCAGTACGGACGGAAGAGCCTCACCGTGGATGATTACCGGCATCGGTGAAGAACCAAATAGTGAAGACCCTGTAAAGGAAAAGAGGCCGTTCAAATCCTCATCGGCGTAGAATTTCTCAACATTCCTGACGGAAGAAAGCTTTTTCAAGAAGTGCTCTGTCAGGTAATCCTCTTCCCCGTGTATTAAAATTTTTTTCCAAGGGAAGTTTCCCTTAAGCTTTTTAATGGCTTCTTTAACTTCTATGCTTTTTCCCTTCAACTTTTACTATCTCTATCGATTTTGGATTTGTGGGACAGGCATTGAGGCAGCTTCCGCATCCGAGGCACTCTTCCGGATGAAACTCCGGATAAGCAAAATCCTTCAGCGTTATGGCCTTGTCCATTTTCGGGCATGACCAGTAGCAGCTCTGACAGAATATATCCTGAAAAGCAACGCACCTGTCCTTCAACAGTTTTGCCACATAGCGGTATTTGTTAAGGTTTTCCTTCGAAAGCGCTCCCGAGGGACAGGCTTCTATACACAGGTAGCACCTTTCACACCTGCCGTTTTCAAAGTTCATTACGGGCGTTTCAAAGACAATGGGATTCATATCGCTTATTTTCTCGAGAATTCCGGAAGGACAGGCCTCAACGCATTTCCCGCACTTCTTGCACAGGGAAAGGAATTCCTCTTCGGTTCCGCTTCCCGGAGGTCTCGTGAAGTTTTTATCCGGTTTAGCTACTTCGTAGGTAAATTCGGCAGCCGCCCGGGCTATTGATTTACCGATTAGTTTAAAGAAGCCCCTTCTGCTCACGGAAGAACTCCTTTTCGCAATCTCCTGTAGATTAAGAATGAAATAAGGATAATGAGTCCGGCTATAGAGAAGATTATATTAAGGTTCTTCAAAATTAGTTCTCTGAGCTGGGGTCCGAAGAAGTAAAAAAGGGCAGCTTCCAGGAAAAAGCGGGTTCCTCTTCCCAGGATCGAAAAGAGTATTAGTTTCGACAGGGAAGCAAAAAGGATTCCCGATGTGACAGTAAAAACCTTGTACGGAATTGGAGTAAATCCGGCAAGCAGTATCACGAGGGATTCATAAGACTCATAGAGCCTATGAACCTTCTTTACTTTCTCTTCTCCAAAAAGCCTGAAAGCTAAAGGTTTACCTCCAAAGTATCCCAGATAGTAACCGCCGACTCCTCCCAACGTGGAAAAAAGGGTTGCAATAGATGCGTAGAGGAAGGCCTTTTCAGGTTCGGCGGCGGAGAGGGCTATTAAGAGAACATCCGGGGGGACGGGAAAAAAGATTGCCTCGAGGAAAGCATTTACGGCAAGCCCTAAGGTTCCGTACTTCAGGGCAAACGCTTTCCAGAAGGAAAGGGATAAAATCTCTTTTACCATTCGTATTCCTTGAGGATTTCAAGGGCTTTGTAGTCGGTCATATCGAGGTGAATTGGTGTAATGGAGATAAACCCATTCTTTACTGCCCAGTAATCGGTACCGGGTTCCGGAACCCAGTTGGGCTCCTCGCCTCCTATCCAGTAGTAAACCCTTCCCCAAGGATCTCTCCTCTCCTCGACCTTTTCCGTGTACGCTTTCTTTCCCTGTTTGGTAACTTTTACTCCTTTTATCTCGTGGTAGGGAAGGTTGGGAATGTTGACGTTCAAGCAGCATCCCTGTGGAAGCCCCTTGTCTAAAACATTTCTTGCAATTCGGCTGGCCCAAGCTGCTGCTGACTGCCACTGAAAGTCGTTAAAGGTTGCCAGGGAGAAAGCCACTGCCGGAATTCCGAGTAAAGCTCCTTCCATTGCAACGGAAACAGTGCCCGAGTATGTTATATCTTCCCCCAGATTGGGACCTTTGTTTATCCCTCCGAGAACCATGTCGGGTTTTTCCTTCATTATTGCGTGGATACCTATGTAAACACAGCTGGTCGGTGTGCCGTCAACGGCATACCAATTCTGATCGACTTTCTCGCACCTGAGAGGCCTGTGAAGGGTTAGCGCCCTTCCTACTGCACTTCTCTCTCTGTCGGGAGCGACGACCGTGACATCAGCCCATTCACTAAGTACCTGGTATAGGACTTTAAGGCCCTCAGACCTTATACCGTCATCGTTTGATAATAGTATTTTCGGCCTTTTTCCCATGTTATGACCCCTTTCCCGATAGGAATACCCACTTAATTACGCCTATTACTTCAACTATTCCGTAGATAGCAGAGCTTACCATTATCCCGTATTGTTTGGTAAGGTAACCGTAAATGCCGTATAGCGTTGAGGCAACAAGTGCGACAGCAAAGCCTACCTGGGGAAACCCTACAGCCGTAATGAGCAGGGCCGTTACACCAACTACTGAGGCCGTTAGTTCTAAGGCTTTTTGGAACTTTGTTCTCTCCACGATCGTCCCTGTTGTGTAGATTTCAACGAGAAAGATAGCCTCCGGTAAGGCTTTTTCCAGTCACTCGATGGCAGAGATGACCTCTGCTATTACGGTATTTGAAACGAAAAGTCCCTTCTTTCCGAGCCTGAGCCTGCCTTCTTCTATTTCTAAAAATCCTTCTTCAAGCAGGGAAAGTATTTTGTCTTTTTTTAATAGCTTTTCTAATTTCTTTCCCAGCTTGATCCCTTCTGTGAGCCTTAATCCCATTAAGAGTTTAACTTCTAGTAAATCTTTTCCGCTTAATTTCACCTCTTCAGCGGTGGGCCTTTCTCCTCTTTGAACTATCTCAATGTATTTTTTAAGGTCTGCTACGTTTTTCCAGTACTTCCCGGCGATAAGGGAAGCTGCAGAAGGTCCGACTCCCAGGTAGTTTTCAACTCTCCAATAACTCAGGTTGTGTTTGCACTCAAAACCTTTCTTTGCAAAGTTTGATATTTCATACTGAAAGAATCCCTTGCTTTCAAGGAGGGAGACCGCTTCGTAGTAGAACTTTTCAAGCTTTTCTTCTTCGGGTAGCCAGATTTCCCCTTTCAATAACTTCCGGTGAAAGGGAGTTCCTTCGTAGATAGTAAGGGCATATATGGAAATGTGCTTTATCGGGAATGACGTAACCGTTTCAATATCTTTCAAGAAATCCTCAACGCTTTGCCCGGGTATTCCGTACATTAAGTCGACAGATACGTTTGAAAAGTGGTTGAGGAGGGTTTCCAGGGATCTGAGCCCGTCTGCGGCTGTGTGGTTCCTGCGGAGAAAGTTTAAGGCTTTTTCTGATAAGGACTGCAGTCCGAGGCTGGCCCTGTTTATACCTATTTGGCGCAGTTCTCCGGCTTTTCCCGCATCTTCGGGGTTAAATTCGACTGTAACTTCCGAAAACTGTCCAATTCTTGACAGGATAGATTCGAAGAACTCCGGAGGCATCATCGAAGGAGTACCGCCGCCGAAATATACGGTGGGGAAGGGCACGGAGTTAAAACCGTAAAGTGAAAGTTCCCTGTTTATCGCTTTCTGGTAAAGGCTTTTAAGCTCTTCCCGAGTTGTTGAGTAGAAGTCACAGTAGGGACACTTCTTCCTGCAAAATGGAACGTGGACGTATAGAGATTTATAGAAAAACGATGGGCTAAACAGGAGCTTTTCAAAGCGGGGATACAGCCCGACACCCCGAAGGGGTGTTGAGTTTGAAGCTTTGGTAAAATTAGAGAAACTACTTTCACCGCCGACTCCGAAAGGAGTTAAAAACGAGCTAAGGGCGGTGAAAGGAACGGTAGGTGAACACCTACCGTAAGGTCTTTGAACAACTGAATAGGCCGGGAGAGTAGCTCCAGTAGACGGCCCGTCTGCTTTCTGCAGGCGTGGGGTGGGGACTGGAGCGAAGGAGAAGGTATCTCCTAGTCCCTGCATTTTGCAGGGATAGGAGTAGAGGCGGCGTGAACCCGCCTGTGGAGTAAGGCACGCAAAAAGCGTGCAAACCTCCACGAAGCCTATGACTTCAGTCGTAGGTAGTTCACATGGAGCCAGCCTTTGCCTCCAGAGCAGAGATCTTCTCTGCTAAATCGGGGTCATTTAGTGATTTCTGGGCTTCCTTGTACCAGATAAGGGCTTTTTCTTTATCTTCGTTTAATTCGTGCATTTCTCCGACGGCTACTTTGAGGCGGGCAACTTGTTCTGGAGTTAAGTTCGGGTTTTTCACGGCGTCAAAGAGGAACGTCAGTGCTTCCCTGTAGCGACCGAGGTGCTTGAGTGCATCTACAATGACCATTATAGCCCTGAAGGCATTTGGAGAGTTCAAGGCTTTTCTGGCTTCTTCCATTGCCTCTTCAAACTTACCCATTCCCAGCAGTGCTTCTGCAACTGAAACGTTTTTAATGCCGTCGCCTTCCAGTTTCTTGAGAGCGTTTATCTCTTCTGAAAGCTTTTCGGGTTTCCTGTATTCTGTCGGATTTACGGTATACTCAATTATAGCTTCATCAAAGCTGATTGCTTTATCAAGCTCTTCCAGTATCTCGTCCGGTTCCGGTATTTCCTCTGTCTGTGCTTCGCCGAAATACTCCGATTGAACGATATCGGGATAGCGGGACTGAAGGTCGATTTTTATCCTCTCATAGAGATCCCTGTCTATCAGCTTTAGCTTATCCAGGTAATCCTGCCCTTCTTCGAACTCCCCGAGTTCGAAGTTAACAAAGGTAAGAATGGCGTACTTGAGTCTGGGGGCGGTCAGTGATTCCGCCAGCTTCTTCAGGAAGCGAAGTTTGTTGTTCTCCCTAAAGGTATTAACCGTAAATTTGATGAAATCAAGGTCATTCTTATGGCTGAGGAGCAGCTGCTTGAGGATGGGTTCTGCCTTTTCTTCTTCCACATGGGAGAGAACATCAATAAGTTGCTTATCGAGATTTTCTGTATGCTTAATTTTTAGTGCCTTTAGAAGCACCCTTAAGGCCGAAGAGTAGTTCTTAAGCTCTGAGTAAAGATTTGCCGCCAGGACGTAGTTAACGAAAGCCTTTTCGGTGTCTTCGGGAGTACCTTCTTCCTTCAGTAAGTCGGAGAACCTTTCGTAAAAAAGCGGGTGAAATTCCGATTGAGCGAACTCTTCCAGCTTATTTTTTATGAATGCCGTATCCGCTCCCTTTTCCTTTAATTTTTTATAGCTGTCGATTAGTAACTCGAAAGCCTCGTAATAGAGTTCCTTTTTCGTATATGCGCTGGTGAGGAGTTTTAAGGCTTCAACGTTTGCAGGATCGAGCTTTAGAGCTTTTTTCAAGAGGGGAATTGCTACATCATAGTATTCTTCCTTTAACTTTTTTTCCGCAAAGCTGATTATCTCCTTGAGAGCTTTATCTTTTTTTCCCAGCTTGATTAGTGCATCAGTATACGTGTTCAGCAGCGAGAGTGAATCGGGATGTTTCAATAGTAACTTTTCCGCGATTTCGACAACTTTAACGTAATCCTTTGATGCTACGGCCTCTCGGAACAGCTCTTCTTCACTTTTTTTCTTAAACAAGTTAAAGAAGCCCAAGTTATCCTCCGGTTGTAATTAAACCCCGTCCCGATCATTAGGGGCTATTATAATATAGCCTGAACCGAAGAGTAACCGTTACCCGTGAGGATGAAGTGACAAAATCAGTCAACTTAAGAATTTATCCGGATAGAGCAAGAAAAGTGGCAGAGAGGCTGGTTGAGGCACTCGAGGGAGAAGGGATTTTCGGCAGGAAAGACCTTCCGGATGATTTAATAATCGATGTTATAGACAGAAGGAATATAGAAAAGTCACTGCTTGTGGTGACGCTTACCACGGCACTGGATTATATGAGGAATGCCGAGGAACTCTGGAAAAGTTCGGCAAAGACCTTATCAGATGGAGAAGTTAGCTGGGTTTTTAATCCCGGTTCTGTAGTGGAAAGGGGGGAATCGGAGCTGAAAGAAGCGCTCCTTAAGCATAAGCTGGCCAAGAAAAAGGAAAAAGATACAAGGATTTGGAGGAAGATTTCCGAAACGCTTCACCGCAAGTACGGAGGAAAAGTCAGTAATCTCTTTAAAGAATACGGGTACGATGTTAGGGCAATGTTTGAAGACATTACTAAGAACAGGAAGGAAGAGTTCCCCAGCCTTTCGGGAACGAAATTGTTTCCCCACTGGATAAGGAGTCTTAAGGATAAGTTCAACCTGCCCTTTAAGAGGCTTGATGAACTTCCTATCCCCGTTGATGTCCACGTGGCCAGAGCAACTCTTACCACCGGTTGTGTAAGGGGAAAGTACAGTTCTAAGGGAATCTCGGAAGCGCTGAGAAAGAGAGTAATAGAGGTGTGGAAAGAAGCTTTGAAGGATACTTCTATTGCCCCGATAGAGATGTTTAGACCTTTATGGCTTTTAAGCAAGCACGGCTGCCATTACAGGAAAAACGGTGAAAGGCCGAAGATTAAGGAGTGTCCGGTTGCCGATTTTTGCGTGGAGGGAAAAGTCGTTGTATCTTCTGCCAGAGTGGAGATAGATACTTGATGAGAAAAGCCTTTACTCTTCTGGAACTTACAATTGTTCTGGCCGTAATTTCGCTTTTGCTTACGGTTATGCTTCCTAATATGGTCAAAAGTTCTTTATCAACAGAAGAAAGCTTTAAGAACACAGCTGCTGCTTTCTTCCAGTCTTTATTTCTGCCGGGAGAGCGGATTGAAGTATGTGTGGATTTTAAAAACAACAGGGTAGGCAATAATGACGGCGGCTTTAGTTTTCCTCCCGGTTATAGTATTGAATCTCTCGTTTTCCCGGGTAGGTTGGTATCTTCGGAAGTTACTTCGAGGTTCTGCTTTGATACTGACCGTCCTGTTCCCGTTTTGATTGTATCCTCAAAGAGAGACAGCTACTTTGCCGTTCTCTCCTACCTTCCTGTCGGAGAGCCCCGATTTTACGATCTGACGGAAGGAGAAGTAAGCACGCTTAAGGATAAAGTGCTGAAGGGGAGGGTTGAGGAATGGTTCAGTTATTACTACTGACGCTCCTTGCAGGGCTGACGGCGGTTTTTCTCTTCTGCCTCAAGCTTTATTTTATCCTGAAGGATATTCGATCTGCCGTTTACGATGAAGAGGCAGAGCTGATAAAATTTGACAGCAGGTTGACCGAGCTTGAAAACAAGCTTTCTCAGCTTGAAAGTAAGCTTTCTTTTATCACAACTCAGTATAAACTCCTTCGGGAAAAACTTAGAGAGGGCTAAGATGAAGGATTTTATTTCAATGCTCGATGCGGACAGGCTCTTTATAGAAAACATTATCTCCCTTTCGGCCTTTCTGAAAGAAAAGGTGAAGAAGGGAGAAAATTACAGACCTTTAGACGGTTTTACGGCTGCACTCATCTTTGAAAAACCTTCGACAAGAACCAGAGTTTCTTTCGAAGTTGGAGTCTATCAGCTCGGCGGTCACGGTGTTTATATGGATACAAAAAGTTCTCAACTGGGTAGAGGAGAGCCGATAAAAGATACGGCCAGAGTTCTTTCCCGTTATGTTGACCTTATCGTCATAAGAACTTACGGACAGAAAAGGGTTGAAGAGCTTGCCCGCTTTTCAACGGTTCCCGTTATAAACGCCC
The DNA here is from genome assembly GCA_027063785.1 of Desulfurobacteriaceae bacterium. Classification (GTDB taxonomy): domain Bacteria; phylum Aquificota; class Aquificia; order Desulfurobacteriales; family Desulfurobacteriaceae; genus JAMORC01. The sequence continues at coordinate 21,904 of JAMORC010000009.1, read as the reverse complement.
TTACCGATGAGGAACATCCCTGTCAGGTTCTGGCCGACCTGTTTACGATTTGGGAGTACAAGAGGCGTCTTCACGGTTTGAAGGTAGCCTTTCTCGGAGACGGAAACAACATGTGCAACTCGTGGCTGATCGGTGCGGCCTACATGGGAATGAAGTTCTACGCGGCGACTCCGGAGGGCTACGAGCCCCTGCCTCTTTACGTAAAGAAGGCTAAAGAGATAGCAGAAAAAACGGGAGCTGAGATAGTGATAACCCGCGACCCCGTTGAGGCCGTTAAGGACGCCGACGTGGTTTATACCGACGTTTGGGCTTCAATGGGTCAGGAAGAGGAAGCCGAGGAGAGGAAGAAAATTTTCATGCCCTATCAGGTTAATTCGGGGCTTGTAAAACACGCAAAACCCGATTTCCTCTTTATGCACTGCCTTCCCGCCCACAGGGGCGAAGAGGTGACCGAGGAGGTCTTGGAAGGTGAACGCTCAGTAGTCTGGGATCAGGCCGAAAACCGCCTCCACACCCAGAAGGCATTGATTTTAAAACTTGTTAGAAAAGTTAAACCTTAAAGTATGAATTGAGAATTTTGGCTTGATATTCTTAAGCTCCTAATGAATTAGGAACGGATCAATAATTTCAACTGTTCCTCTTTCTCCAACTAGGAGTTTGCCATCTGGGAGATGTAATATAGATGAGAAATAAGACCGGAGTGGTATTTCTGCTATTAAATTGCCATTATTTGAATTCAGAACAAGGATTTCATATTTGTTATACCTTGGAATTGCGAAAACATAATCTTTTGTAGGGAGAATAAACTCCAGTTCTTGGTTAAAGTTGAAAGATTTTAATAATTTAAGTTTGCCTGATTTTTCTATTGAAAAGATCTGAACTGTAGAGGTTTTAGACTCTCTGTCATTAATATGTATGGCCATTAGATTTCCATTAAAGTTGAAATTATCAAAATAAACTTTACCGTTTATTGTAAGTTTATCGACAATACGTGGCTGTTTAGATAGATTTATGAGTAATAAGTGGTTTTCCGATTCGTTTTTACAGAAAACAGGCAGATAATTCTTATTAATTGTTGAAAATAAGTATCTACTATCACAACCTTCAAAGAAAGCTTTCAATTGGTATTCTGCTGTTTTATTTCCTGTACCATCAAATTCTTTTAAGCTTCCGCTATCGTCGTAAATGTAAAAGCAGTCATTTCCGCAAGATCTTAACACGACATGAGATTCTGAAACATCAAGAGAAATAGGATTACTTTCCGGATTTTTTATATCAGTAATTTTAACTTTGGAATTTTCATAATAGATGAGTTTTCCTCTGGTTGGTAAGAGAACGGACTCTATGTAATCTTCACCAACTAGGATTTTATACTCTTGATCAAGAGAAGGATTTAATGGATTAGAAACGTTGGCTCGAAGCAAATAAGAAACATCATGTCCTGATTTTGCTATGAAGTAAATATAATTTCCATTTAAATTAAAGGGAAATAAAGTTAACATAAACTAAGGGATAGTTGTATTTATCTTTTATCTTTGATAAAGAAAAATACCCCAAGGACTGGGGAGTTGAAATATCTCCTGCATTTATCCTGTAGATCGTATAACCCGCAGCACAATACAGTTTAGACTCAAAGGTTGAGCAACTATATGTAGTCGGAACTCCAATACTCCTCAAAAGTATAGGATTTTCTGGATTAGAAAAGTCGTAGAAAACGATGCTAGTTAAATCTCCCCAGATTGCAGCTATACCGTTGTTAAGCATTACCATTTTGTTTACGTTGTATACAGTTGGAGCTTCTATGATGTTTTTCACAGAGAAAGAGTTTCTGTCTATCACGTATATCTTCTTTCCGAGTAGGTAAATGAAGTTTTTGAGTTGAACGGGAGAGAGTGTAATGCTGTTACTTCCCAGGTTCAGTACGGATTCTTTTCCAGAATTTAGGTTATAGTCTACAAGAGAGTAGTTGTAGTTATTAGAGCTGTGCCAGGTGTACCTAGTAAAATAAAGATGATTCCCGTCAGGGGAGAAAAGACAGGAGTTGTAGGAAATGGAATAGGCATTCGTATCAGCAGAAGTATCTATAATCCTTATGTAGGTTTTATCTTTTAAATTAACAACGTATATGTTGCTATCTCCGCTAATACATAACTTCGTTCGATCATTTGATAAGTTCATGTGCCAATAAAAGGAAGGAAAATTAAAAGATACAAGATCCGAAACATCTCCAGAGTTGAGATCCAATTGTTTTAAAAACAAGGTGTTATCTTCAATATATGAAATGATGGCTTTTTTTTGTTCTGGATTGAAAATAGCTCTTTTTATTTTCCCACGGTAGATTTCGCCTTTCAAATTAAGGTTTTTGTCGAGGATTTCTATACCGTAATCTCTAATTACAACGTAAATCTTGCCTTCTGGAGATGCCCAAACATTTTCAGCAGGGAGCCAGTTAAATTTGTCGTCAAACTTCCATAATTTGGAAATTCCGAAGACGGTTGGTTTCGAAAAAATAGGCTTTCCTTGATGGGCAACTTTCACTGCTTCGATGTATGTTTCATTGTCAGTACCAAGGATAGTTTTATCTTTTATAGGGTTGAAACGAAGAAGTTTAGAGATTTTATCTTTAAGAGGAACTTTTATAGAGCTGTTAATTGCGGTTTTCAGACTATCTTCTAGGAGCTTTTTATTAAAGTTGTACTTTAAAAACTTAGTAATTTTTTCGTAAACTAATTCTGTAGCGATAGTTAGGTTTAAACCTCCGGATTCTATAACATCTTTTCCTCTAACAATAGCCCTTAATGTTCCATTGTTTGGAGTACATATTTGATCCATTGCTCCATCATCTTCTACATCCCAGTCACATCCTCCGGTTGCTTCGTAAAGGTAAAATTGGTCGGGAAGAAGTTCGTCCTTGTGAGAATCAAAGTGGCCTATTTCATCTAGGGAATTCCCACTGGATGTTTGTTCAGTCCAAAGGAGTTTGTAAGAACCATTGTCTAATATTTCGTATATCCTAACTCTGGCTCCTGCCAGAGGCCCCAGAATTACCTTGCTCCCGCTTAAAGGTGCTTCTAAGGTGCTTTCTTCTCCTTCACTTAAGTTACTATTTTCCTGACTTCCGTAGTTAGTTACTCCACAGCCAATAAACATGAGGAAAAGAAAACCGAAGCTTAGTAGTTTTTTATCCATTTTTTCCCTTCGATAAGTTTCAGAAACCATTATACAAGATCAAAGAGGGCCGTAAAGGCCCCGGTTACCTAAGTTTCTCAAGCTGGGAGAGGGTAATATGGAGTTTGTCTTGAATCTCCTTGAGTTCGGCAAGTTCCTTTCTGTTCTTCTCTACTACTTCCTTTGGAGCTTTGTTTAAAAAGTTTTCATTAGATAGTTTCTTTTCGAGTTTTGAAATATCTCTGGCTATTCTATCAAGCTTTTTCTTTATTCTTTCGATCTCTTTTGCTACATCAATCAGCTCACCTACTTTCACGTAGACCTCAACCCCGGGGAGGAAGAAAGAGACTGAACCGGCAGGGGCCTCATCGGTCTTGTGGATTTGCGAAACCCTTGCCATTTGCTTTATTGCCGGAGTCATCTTTGCAATGGTCTCAAGGAGTTTATCGTCGTTGGTTTTAACGAAAACCTCAACCTCGGTTGATGGGGAAATTGAGAGTTCTGCCTTAACGTTTCTTATTCCCCTTATAAGCTCCTTAACCGTCTCAACGAGTTGGGCAATTTCGGGGAAGGAGCAGCACTCCTTGGCAGGCCACGGAGCAACTACTATTGACTCTGCGTCTTTGTTGGGAAGCTTCTGGTAAATCTCCTCGCTTATAAAGGGCATAATCGGGTGAAGAAGTTTTAGAGCTTCCCTTAGAACCCTTAAAAGAGTGTGGGCGGCGGCTCTCTTCTCCTCTTCTCTTCCCTTGTAGAGCCTGTGCTTTGTGAACTCAACGTACCAGTCGGCAAGTTCGTTCCAGATGAACTGGTAAACTGCCTTTGCGGCGTCGTTGAAGCGGTAGCTCTCAAGGGCCCTGTCGTACTCCTCAATTGCTTCAGAAAGTTTTGTCAGTATCCACATATCCTCAGGTGCGTAAGCTACCGAACCTTCCGTTTTAATCCCTTCTGTAGCCGTTAAAACGAACCTTCCGATATTCCACACTTTGTTTGCAAAGTGGCGGTAGCCTTCAATGATTCTCTCCGAAAGCCTTATGTCCCTTCCCTGTGCTGCTAAGGCCGCTAAGGTAAACCTTAAGGTGTCTGCCCCGTACTTCTCAACCATCTCGAGGGGGTCTATTACGTTCCCCTTGGTCTTACTCATCTTCTGGCCCTTCTCGTCCCTGACTAAGGCGTGTACGTAGACGTCTGCAAAGGGCCTCTTGCCTGTAAAGTGGTAGCCCATCATCATCATTCGGGCCACCCAGAAGAAGATGATGTCAAAGCCGGTTACCAGTAAATCGGTGGGGTAGAAGGCCTTCAGCTCGTCGGTTTCCTCCGGCCAGCCGAACACTCCGAAAGGCCACAGGGCAGAGCTAAACCACGTGTCAAGGACGTCCTCGTCCTGTTTGAGGTTGTAGCTCCCGCAGTTTTCACACTTTTTGGGTGCTTCCTCGGCAACGTTTACGTGGCCGCACTCAAGACAGTACCATGCCGGAATCCTGTGTCCCCACCAGATTTGCCTTGAAATGCACCAGTCTCTTATGTTGTACATCCAGTCAAAGAAGGTGTTCTCCCACTGCTTCGGAATGAACTTTACCTCTCCGCTCTTAACCGCTTCAATCGGCTTTTGGGCAAGGGGTTTAGTCTTAACGAACCACTGCTCTGTTAGGTAGGGCTCAATTACGGTCTTGCAGCGGTAGCAGTGGCCTACGGCGTGGGTGTGGGGCTCAACTTTCTCCAAAAGCCCTTCCTCTTTCAGCATTGCTACAATGGCTTCCCTTGCTTCAAACCTATCCATTCCCTTAAATGGAGGGACCGTAATCCTTCCCCAGTCATCCATTACCTGTATTTCGGGAAGGCCGTGCCTCTGGGCGACCTCGTAGTCGTTAAAGTCGTGGGCGGGAGTGATTTTTACCGCTCCCGTTCCGAATTCCGGGTCAACGTACTCATCGGCTATTACCGGAATCTCCCTTCCTACTATCGGGAGCCTCAGCTTCTTTCCGACTAAGTGGGCGTACCTTTCATCTTTGGGGTTGACCGCTACCGCAACGTCTCCCAAGAGCGTCTCGGGCCTCGTTGTTGCAACTACTACGTAGCCGTCTTCTCCGACAATCGGGTAGCGTATGTACCAGAGGTTCCCCTGCTCCTCCTCGTGCTCAACCTCAAGGTCGGAAAGGGCGGTGTGGCACCTCGGGCACCAGTTTATTAACCTCTTTCCCCTGTAAATGAGCCCCTCTCTGTAAAGGCTTACGAAGGCCCTCCTAACGGCCTTAGAAAAGCCCTCGTCCATCGTGAACCTTTCTCTCTCCCAGTCGCAGGAGGTTCCCAGTTTCTTGAGCTGGTTAATAATCCTGCTTCCGTACTTCTCCTTCCACTCCCATACCCTCTTTAAAAACTCCTCCCTGCCGACGTCGTGGCGGGTTAACCCCTCCTTTGCCAGCTCCCTTTCAACCACCCACTGGGTTGCGATTCCGGCATGGTCTGTTCCCGGGACCCAGCAGACCTCATACCCCTTCATTCTCTTCCAGCGGCAGATGATGTCCTGAAGGGTTGAGTTGAGGGCGTGGCCTACGTGGAGAACTCCCGTTACGTTGGGCGGAGGCAGAACTACGCTGAACTTCTTCTTTTCTCCCCTTAAAACCTTTTTTTCGTCTGCGTGGAAGTAGCCTTTGCTGAGCCACTCTCTGTACCACTTATCCTCAAAGAGTGCCGGATTGTAGGTCGGTTCCATTTTCCTCCTCCTTTTTCCCTTAAAAGCTTTGGAAATTTTAGCTCTTTTTAAGGTTGAAAAGTCAGACTGCGGGGATAAATTTATTCCCGAAATCCGCGCCCGTAGCTCAACTGGATAGAGCGTGGGACTACGGATCCCAAGGTTGCAGGTTCGACTCCTGCCGGGCGCGCCATCGATTTTAACTTCCGACGGAAATGGATGATTTGTTCTTCCTTAAAGAAGCCCTTAAAGAGGCCGAAAAGGCTTTCGGCTACGGTGAAGTCCCCATAGGGGCTGTAGTCGTTAAAGACGGAGAAATTATTTCTCGGGGATTCAATCGAAAGGAGTTCCTTCAGGATCCGACTGCTCATGCTGAAGTTGTGGCCATAAGAGAAGCGGCAAGACGGCTGAATTCCTGGAGGCTTGAAGGCTGTACCCTCTACTCCACCGTTGAGCCCTGTGTGATGTGCTGTGGTGCTATAATCCAGTCGAGAATCGATAAAGTCGTTTATGCGGTTCCGGATCCGAAGTTTGGGGGAGTGGAGAGCCTTTACTCCCTGCTTTCCGACGAGAGGAGCAACCACAGACCGGAGATTGTAAAGCTGGAGCTGAAAGAGGCCGAAGAGCTTTTAAGGCGGTTTTTTAAGATTCTAAGGGAGAGGTGCCGGAGCCTGGCTTAACGGGCCCGACTCGAAATCGGGTGTGCGGGTAGCCCCCGCACCGCGGGTTCAAATCCCGCCCTCTCCGCCATTTCTTTAAACCCTTTGGTTCAGGAGCATTAATGGAAGAGAAAAGAAAAGCTTTAGAGGATGCCGTAAAGAGAATCAAAAAAGAATACGGAGAGGGCGCGATTATGCGCCTTGGAGAAAAGCCCGTTGAACAGGTGCCGGTCATAAGCACCGGTTCTATCTCCATTGACGTTGCAACCGGAATAGGGGGGATACCGAGGGGCAGGATTACCGAGATTTACGGTCCCGAGTCTTCCGGTAAAACCACACTTGCACTTCACGTTATAGCAAACGCTCAGAAAGAGGGAGGAACGGCGGCGTTTATAGATGCCGAGCACGCTCTCGATCCTGTCTATGCGAGGAAGTTGGGGATAAACCTCGATGACCTTCTCGTTTCCCAGCCCGACAGCGGTGAGCAGGCTTTGGAGATAGCGGAAACTCTCGTAAGAAGCGGAGCTGTCGATGTTATAGTTGTTGATTCGGTGGCTGCCCTTGTTCCCGAAGCTGAGATAAAAGGTGAAATGGGGGAGTCTCACGTAGGACTTCAGGCAAGGCTTATGTCTCAGGCCCTCAGAAAGCTTACTGCTGCAACGAGTAAGAGCAACTGCGCCCTCATTTTTATCAACCAGGTGAGGGAGAAAATCGGCACAATGGGCTACGGAGGTCCCCAGGAGACAACGACAGGCGGTAGGGCTTTGAAGTTCTACTCCTCCATGAGGATAGAGATAAGGAACATCGGGCAGATAAAAGGAAAGAACGATGAGAGAATCGGTCACAAGGCAAAGGTGAAGCTTGTTAAGAATAAACTGGCTCCGCCCTTTAGAGAGGCTGTTGTGGAGATTTACTACGGAGAAGGGATTTCAAGGGAGGCCGACCTCCTGAACCTCGGGGAGGATTTGGGAATTATTAAGAAGAGCGGTTCCTGGTACTCCTACGGTAATACGAGGTTGGGGCAGGGTAAGGAGAACGCAAGACAGTTCCTGAAAGAGCACCCCGAAGTTAAATCAGAAATCGAGGAGAAAGTCCTGGAGGTTCTCGGTGTCAAGGATAGACCTGAACCAGCTGCTTGAAAAGGCTCACAAGCTCGGTGCTTCGGATATACACCTGAGGGCCAAGCTACCTCCTATAGTTCGAGTTAACGGAAAACTTATAAAAATGAATTATCCAATCTTAGAAGTGACAGACATTGAAGGTTTTGTCAGGCAGATTCTTCCCCTAGAGAAGAGGAGGGAAATCCCGTACATAAAGAACCTTGATGTAGCCTATTCACTTCCCGGAGTTTGCAGGTTCAGGGTTAACATATTCAAACAGAGGGGCACTTTTGCGATTGTTATGAGGTCCATCCCCGCCAGCATTCCCAACATTGATGGCCTTAACCTTCCTCCGGTCCTTAAGCAGATAGCCCTTTATCAGAGGGGACTTGTCCTCGTAACGGGAACAACGGGTTCCGGTAAGTCAACAACCCTTGCTGCTATGCTGAACGAGCTTAACCACAGGGATTCAAGGGTCGTCATAACCATTGAGGATCCTGTAGAGTACCTCCACAGGGATAACAAGTGCATCTTTTACCAGAGGGAAATAGGTGATGATGCCGAAAATTTCTATACGGCTTTGAGGGCAGCACTTAGAGAAGACCCGGACGTTATACTTGTCGGTGAGATGAGGGATGTGGAGACTGTTAGGACTGCACTTGACGCAGCCGAGACGGGACACATGGTCTTCTCAACCCTCCACACCCTCGATGCGAAAGAGACGATAAACAGGATAATATCTTTCTTCCCCCTTAACGAACAGCAGGCCATAAGGTTTCAGCTTGCGTCGGTGCTTAAGGCGACCATATCCCAGAGGCTTATTCCTAAAGCAGACGGCAGGGGAAGGGTTCCGGCGGTCGAAGTTATGATAGTTACCGAGGCTATAAAAGAGAGAATACTTAACCCCGAACTTACGGAGGAGATTCCAGAGTTCATTGAAAAAGGTAGGGAAGTTTATGGTTCTCAGACCTTTGATCAGTCCCTTTATGAGCTGTGGAGTAAAGGTTTGATAACAAAAGAAGATGCCCTTAAGTACGCTTCCAGGCCGGATGACCTTAAGCTTAAGATGGAGGGTATTATCTCCGGTGGATCGTCCAGGCTATAAGGAAATATACGCTTTCTGTATAAAGCTCCTTTCTTCTCGGGATTTTTCGGAAAAAGAGTTGAGGAAAAAAGTTGCCCTGAAGTTTTCTGATGTTAATGCTTCCCTTATCGATTCTGTTATTAAGGAGTTAAAAAATTCCGGTTTTCTGGATGAAAGGAAAACAGTTTTAAACCTTTTTAATTGGAAGATGGAATCGGGTTGGGGTAAGAGGAAGATCAGGCAGTACTTGATCTTTAAAGGATTTCGCCCCGAAATCGTTGATGAAGTGCTGTTAAGTGTGGAGTTTGATTATTCCTATATAGTGTGCACGCTAAAGAGGAAGTACGATTTAAGGAAAAATAAGGAAATGTTAAAGGCCAAGAGATTTCTTCTCCAAAGAGGTTTTTCCTTTCTTGAAATTCAATCCCTGCTCAACTGTTAAAATTCTCCTCCAAGTAAAGGATACGGAGATGTTATGGACAGGTGGAAGAGTTCTGAAATTAGGGAAGCGTTTTTGAGCTTTTTTGAGAAAAAGGGGCACACAAGGGTTAGGAGTTCTTCCCTCGTTCCGAAAAATGACCCGACCCTTCTTTTCACGAATGCCGGAATGGTTCAGTTCAAGGACTACTTCCTGGGGAAGGAAAAACCTCCCTTTAAGAGGGCAACTTCCTGTCAGAAGTGCATGAGGGCCGGCGGAAAGCACAATGACCTCGAAAACGTCGGAAAGACCGGCAGGCACCACACTTTCTTTGAGATGCTGGGGAACTTTTCTTTTGGTGATTACTTCAAGAGGGAGGCTATTGAGTTTGCCTGGGAGCTGGTAACGAAGGTCTTTGAACTTCCCGAAGAAAGGCTCTATGTCTCTGTTTATGAAAAGGATGACGAGGCGTTTGAGATATGGAGTAAGGTTGTAGGAATTCCCGAGAGTAAGATTTATCGACTCGGTGAGAAAGACAACTTTTGGGCGATGGGGGATACGGGGCCCTGCGGTCCCTGCAGTGAAATCTATTATGATAGGGGAGAGGAGTTTGCCTGCGGGCCGAACTGCGGAATAGGAAAGTGCGACTGTGACCGCTACCTGGAGATCTGGAATCTGGTTTTTATGCAGTACGAAAGGGATGAAAGGGGGAATTTCCGTCCCCTTGCAAGGCCTTCTATCGATACGGGTATGGGGCTTGAGAGGATAGCTTCCGTCCTTCAGGGAGTTCCGAGCAACTATGAAACAGACCTTCTATTTCCCCTTGTGAAGTTTGCTTCGGAGCTTTCCCGAAAGGAGTATGGTAAGGAAGAAAAAAGTGATGTTTCAATGAGGGTTATAGCTGACCATTTAAGGGCTACGGCTTTTCTTATAGCAGATGGCGTTCTTCCTTCCAACGAGGGAAGGGGATATGTCCTCAGAAGAATAATCAGGAGGGCTTCAAGGCACGGAAGGCTTCTCGGTATTGACGGAGCTTTTCTCTATAAAGGTGTGGGCAGGGTAATTGAACTGATGGGGGATGTTTACCCCGAGCTGGTCGAGAACAGAGAGCTGATAGAGAAGGTAACCAGGAAGGAAGAAGAGAGATTTTCCAAAACGCTGGAAAAGGGACTTTTCATACTTCAGGAGATTGTAGAAAGTCTGAAGGCCGAAGGTAAAGATACTATACCGGGGGAAGAGGTTTTCAGGCTTTACGATACCTTTGGATTTCCCCTTGACCTTGTAATGGAAGTAGCGAGTGATGAAAACTTAAAAGTTGATATAGAGGGTTACGAAAAACTTCTCGAGAAACAGAAACAGAGGGCGAGAAAGGCGTGGAAAGGAGGAATTCAAAGGGTTGTTTCTTCTGAACTACAGGAACTTTCTGATAAATTCCCTACGCTGTTTACCGGGTACGAACATCTGGAAGAGTATGCCAGGGTTGTTGCAATTCTAAAGGATGGTGAACTCGTTGACGAGCTGAGGGAAGGAGAAAGGGGGACGGTTATTCTTGACAGGACGCCTTTTTACCCCGAAAAAGGAGGGCAGGTCGGAGATACGGGAATAATTGAGGGGAACAGCTGTTACTGCCTGGTTGAGGATACCCAGAATTTAACCGAGAACTTGATAGGTCATGAAACTCTTGTAAAGAAAGGTGTTCTGAGGAAAGGGGAGTTTGTAACGGCCTCCGTTGATGAGAATAGGAGAAAAGCCATTATGAGAGCCCATACTGCCACTCACCTCCTGCACAAAGCTCTAAGAGAGGTTCTCGGGAATCACGTAAAACAGGCCGGTTCTCTGGTTCTACCCGACAGGTTGAGGTTTGACTTTACTCATTTTGAAGCGCCTTCTGACGAGGAGCTTAGAAGGGTGGAAGAGCTTGTTTACAGGTGGGTGCTGGATAACTATCCCGTAACGGTGGAAGAAATGAGCTACGAGGAAGCGCTTGATAGGGGAGCAATAGCCCTGTTTGGCGAAAAGTATGGTGAGAGGGTAAGAGTTGTTGATGTCGGAGGGGTCAGTATTGAGCTGTGCGGAGGGACTCATGTTGAGAGGAGCGGGGATATAGGGTTTTTTAAACTCGTTTCGGAATCTTCTATTTCTTCCGGAACCAGAAGGGTTGAGGCTGTTGTGGGGTTGGAGGCTCAGAGGTGGGTCTTTGAGAAGGAAGCTCTGATTAAGGAGATATCGAGAGAAGTTCAGGTTCCGGAAAACCGTTTGATGGAAAAGGTTGTGAGGCTCAAGGAAGAATTGAAGGAAAAAGAGAGGGAAGTTGAAAGGCTTCAGAGGAAGCTTGCCTCTTCCAGCGTTGATGCTTTAATAGGGGAAGCTCCGGAGATAAACGGGGTAAGGGTTGTAACTGCCAAGCTTGATGGCTTCAGGAACAGGGAACTTGTTGAGATTGCTGACGCCATAAGAAACAAGGTTAAACCTTCTGCTGTTCTTCTGGTGGGTCTGAAGGACGGTAAAGCGGGTATTGTTATTGCCCTGACGAAGGACTTAACAGAGAAGTTTAATGCCGGGAAAATACTCGGAGAAATAGCTCCGATTCTCGGCGGTAGAGGTGGTGGAAGGCCTGACCTTGCTCAGGGAGGCGTAAAGGATCTCAGCAGGCTTAAGGAAGCCTTTGAGAAGTTTAGGGCCCTCTTTTCTCGATAGTATAGTGTCTTGTAAGAAACTGTCTTTTCTTGTATTGTTCCTCCCGGTTTTAAGTATTAAAATTTCCTTATATCCAGAATCAGGTCTTTTCATACCTAAAAACTTTGATAAAATAGTGCAAAATGCATTGTAAATGTTTTGTAAACTTCTGGAGGGTAAGGATGGGAAAGAAGTGGAGGCGCAGTAAGCTGAGCCTTACTACCGGCTTTATACTCTCTGCCGTTATGGCATCTCAGGGATACGCTCATCGTAGTGTTGAGCTGATCAGCGTTAACGGAACCTCCATATGTGAAAATCTTAAAGAGAGTGAGAATGTGACTCTCGTTGCCAACGATAACTCCACTGTGACTCTCTACAAGGGTGATCCGGTAAGCTGGGAGAAAACCTGTAGCGGGTGTCATGAGAATATCGTTGAAGATGTCAGGATGTCCCACCACGGGGCTGTGGGCCTTCACGACATGGGCTGGCTGGACAGCCGTGAGACTTACGGAGATGACACGGGAACAAAGGACTTTGTTACAAATAAAGTCCTTAAAATGCGCTATTTCAGGAGCAAGTCCCACTACGGGGGCTGGTGACCCCCGTCCTACCGCCAGTTGGCGGCAAAGAAACCTTTAAAAGATCCGGCGGTTCCCAATGGAGCGGTAGATGGGGTAAACCCTGCCGATGAAAGTAGTTACAAAGGTTTTAACTTCGATATGGGAACTGTTAACCAGAACATAACCTGTAATTCCTGCCATGCGGGAGGGGGTGCGGCTCAGTTTGGAAGGGAGAAAAAACCTTTGGACGAAGTGCTTAAAGAGAAGTTAGGTGAAGACACATTTAACGACCTTGAGAATTCTACGTGGTTTATCCGTGATGACAGCATTGTGAGTAAAGTTGGAATTGACGGCGACTTTTTCGCTTACTCGGAGTACGAGGTCGGTGCCGGATATATAGGTAAGCCCGGAGTCTTTAACTTCAAGCGCTCCGGGGTTAACGATACAGACTGTTTTATGTGCCACGCGGATGCTTCTGATAAGACGGTGAGGACTAGGATTAACAACGTGGAACTTCGTCCGATAATGCCGGCAAACCCGAGGGTTATGGTCTTTAGGGGGATTGCCGATGATAACGAAACGATCGTGATTTCCCTCGGGGTTCCTCCGAAGGTAGGGGAAATGATTGGTGGTAAAAAGGTAGAGCGGGTTGACTCTGCTTACTACTACTCTGTTCCGATAGAAGTTCTTAAGAAGCTTTACAACCTTAGTGATGACGAACTTAACAGTATTAAGACTAATAACGGAACTTGGAGCAGGTTTTTTATCTATCCGAATAATGCTAACGGAGCCACAAGGGAAGTTGCAAGAGCTGTTTACTTTGAACACTCAAATGCAACGGCAGGCCTTGACGGAGGAGAAGTCTACGTTAACGGCGGAGCAGTAACTTTTAAAGACGGCGATGAAACGGTTTACAGAACATTTGCCGGGTTTTTCTTCAAATACATTTCAACCGCCTCCCTTATGGGTGTTGATACCGACGGGGACGGAGTTCCCCTCGCTTACGTAAGGTTTGTGAAGGAAAACGGTATTTGGAAGCCGGAAGTTTACTACAACAAAAGAGAATTTAACGATAATGGCGAGGTGGCTCTGCCGATTCTTGAGAATAGAGAAGAGGATAGATATACCTACTCTGTCCTTGAAAATTCCGGCAAACTTAATGGAGATAGTTATAGCAACCCAACTATGAAGCACGGCGAGAAAGACAGGGAGTGGGGTTACGTTTGTTCTTACTGCCATATGGCCATACCTTACGAAAGCGGAACGGTAAACGATGAAAAGGTTTATGCCTGGGTAACGAGGAAAGGAACCCTCGGCCTTGCAGCGGAAATTGTTAAAAGAGGAGATGTTTTCTCTTACGATGTTCCAAGAAAGAGCGAGGATAGTGAAGGAGTTATTGCTACTGTAAGCGACATTCAAAGCAATGCAACGGCGATGAATAAATACATATCTGTTGAATCTTCAGTATCGGATATTCCGATAGGTTACGATGTTCATTTTGATAAAAACCACGGAAAAATGACCTGTCTCTCCTGCCACGGTGAGGGAATGCTGTCTGAAGAGGAGAAGGCCCTTCACCCGATCCACCACGACTTCCTCAAAGGTAACGATTGGGGCGGCCACTGGGATCAGTCCCTTGACTACAACCCCTCTCTGAAGACCTGTATAGATTGCCACTTTGACGGTTCGAGGAAGCTGGCGGCTGAAGTTCACAGGGAACGTTTCGGGAAGATCGGTACATCTGCAATCCACATGGAAAAGGTTGCCTGTGAAGTGTGCCACATACCTTATAAGACTCACTGGACTTTCAGGACTTTTTATGACGTCCTCGGGTATTCTTACAACTTTGACAACAGAATTCTGGATTACGATCTTGAAAATAACGCTACAATTCCGCTCCCTAAGGAGCAGTTTACTCCCGGATTTGGACCCTTCATGCCCATCGCAGGCTACGGTGCTCCTCAGCCCTTCCCGATAGTAAGGACGGATAACGGAAGCGATGTTCTGGTTCCCATTTACAAGGTCGATTTTGACCCGAGGCAGGCGGCCCTCAGAACCGGAAACAGTCAATTCAAAATGTGGGAAATTCCGGAAGATACGTTTCCTTGGGGATGGGCTCCGGTAATTATCAACAACGGCTTCAGACCTGACAGCCCGGGCGGGCAGAAGTTTATGTACAGGATTGCCAACCCGTTAACCCTCGTTACCTGGTACGACAAGTCAACCGGTAAGGTCCTTTACACCCGTGAGATGGCAGCGGCTTTGGACGGTGCTGTTGAATCTGAGGCTGCAGGTAAGAAAGTTCCGGCCTACTTTATTGAAAACGGTAAGGTCTGCGTTAAGACAATCCTCGGTAAGTTTATCTGCGACGACAACGGCGATTACCTGCCCGAGATTGATACCGATACAGAGTATGAGTACATGAAGGCTGCCCTTACGGAAGTTCTCAAGGCTGAGGGTGTTAAAAACCCCGAACCCGTTTTCTACCTCTGGGTTGCACCTTTCAGCATTGATCACGGTGTTCTTCCTAAAGAATATGCTCTCGGTGCAGGTAAGATGGTTAACGGCGAAAAACTTAGCTGTTCTGCCTGCCACGACGCCGAGAATGGAAGGCTTCCTCAGGCCAATGCCGATGAGCTTGCTGGGCTGTCAAGTTTTATAGAGAAAGACTCACAGGGTCGGATTAAGTTCTTCGGCCTGGGAAGGAAGGTGGTCACCGTTCCTATTAAGATTCCTAAGGAAGCTTACAAAGAAGCAGTTAAGGTCTTCTTTAACTCTCCTGAAAACGATGGCGGCTCTCCTAAGTACGGAACTATGTCCTACGGAAATCAGACTTTTGAAGTCATGTACACCACGGCCGGGGACCTGCTTGTAAATGCCCTCTCAAACGGTCTTGACGTTGACAGGCACCTTGTTCCGATACCGGTAGAGAGCAGCGGAGTTGACGGAGTGGCCTTTGCCCTTCCGGAAAAGGTTTCCGAGTGGGAGATGAGGTTTGAAGGCATTCCTATGACGGTTCACGTTGAAGCCCTTGAGGATGATGAGATGCCCAGGAGGGCTATGATAGTCAGGATGAAGAACGAGCTTCCCGAGCTTCTCGGCCTCGAGCACCTTGCCGATGAGATCGTAGAGGCCGGCAGCCACGAGGAGGAAACAGAACCCGTCTTCACTCCAATGATCGTTTCTCACCTTATAGAGAAGCTGGAGTTTAACCTCTCCGACCTCGGCGTTATCTCGGTTAAGGATCTCTACATCAACTTTGCAGACATAGTCAAGGTGAGAAAGTCGGAGGGTGAGGAAGTTAAATACGAGGTTGACGAGGAGAAGTTTAAGCCCCAGAGCATCCCGCTTCGGGAAGCAATCGAAAAAGGATGGGCTTACTTTGACGGCTACGAAAGGAAGCTTGTTGTAAACACAAGGGCGATTAGGGAAGATGCGGGAATTGAAGGAGAGCTTGCCTTGTCTCTTGTAAAGTCCCTCAAGGGAGCAGTCAGCGTGACTGCAACCGTGAGGGCAGAGGAAGGAAAGGTTGAGGAATTTAAACTCCTGAAATCTTATGAGCTTAAAGATGTTCCTTCCAAACTCGGGCGTATGCCCGTTAAGGGAGGAATTTCCTTTAAAGTTGATCTTCCCAACGGGACTGAAGAGATTGAAGTTACCGTTACCTTCTCCGATAAACTCAAAAATCCCGTTCTTTATAAGAAAACGAAAGCGGGTTCGATAGAGGAGATTTATCCGGATAATAAGATTTCCGACGGAAGCATCGAGATATTAGGTTTTGACGGCAGGACACTCCGTCTTAAGATTAGAAACGATTTTGACAACCACACGGCTATCGGTGATGTTGACCCGTCTCCCGATAAAATTGCTGATCCCATTTACTTCGGCGCTGCCGGCGTAGAGAGTCTTCAGGCTTCCGGCAGAGCTGCGGGAGGCGGTGGCGGAGGAGGCTGTTCTATGTCCGGTCAACCGACTGCTTCCGGTCTCCTGAACCTCGGAGTTCTTCTTTCCGGCTTTTTAGGTCTCTTCGGTATCAGAAGGAGAAAGCACTAATTCCGTTTTTGAATTCGATCCCCCGGCCTGGCCGGGGGATTTTGTATTATTTCCCCACTTTAGCGGAGGAAATATGAAAAAGTTTTTTGCCGTTGCTGTATCGTTTATAGCTCTCCTTCTTTCCTGCGGGAAGGAAACCGAGAGGGTTGAAAGCGGGAAGGTCTGCACTCCCGAAACGGTTTTAGCTGAAGGTAAGGGGATTAAACTTACCCTAGCCGACTACGAGTATGCGTCCGGACTTGTAAATGAGAAAGCAAGGAAGTTCTACAGGAATCACCCCAGAAGTCTTCTTGAGAAGATGGTTAACAGACGTCTTGTAATAGCTTACGTAAAGAAAAAAGGCCTTTACCCGCAGATAAGGGGTGAGATTGAAGAGTTTGAAAAGGAATATCTGTCCCGACTTTACGTCTCCAGGAAAGCAAGAGAGACTGCAGATCCCGTGACCGAGGAGGAGATAGAGAAAAGGTTCAGGGAACTGGTGAAGGGAAAGAAGAATGCCGAGCTTACACCCTCCGAGAGGGAGTTTATAAGGAATGAGTTAAAGGTCAAGCATTTTGATGAAGCCGTTGATAGGATTTACAAGTCGGTGCTGGATAAGGTGAAGATTTCGGTAAAGGGTAAAAAAGTTACCGCTTCTTGTTGTGGACTTAAAGTTTCGGTGCCTGTTAAGAGTAGTGTTGAGTCGGCTAAAGAAAAGGCCAAGGAAGAACTTCTCAGGGAATACTTCTACAGGAAAGCCGTTGAATCCGGACTTAACAAGGATGAAAACTTCAGGAGGATGCTTACGGAATACACGGCGACTAAAGCAATTAGGCTTTTCCGGAAAGAGCTTAAAAAAGGAATAAACGTAACCGAAGAAGAAGCAAAGAAGTACTATCAGAAAAACAGAGACAAGTTTAAAATGCCAGAAAGGGCAAAAGTAGTTGCTTTCTACTTTAGCAGTGAGAAGAAGGCCAAGGAGGCGGCAGACCTTCTTAAAAAAGAGACCTGGAGTAATGTAGCCAGGAGGTTTGGTTTCTTTAATGTCAGGCCGAGAGTTCACTACAAGGATCCAAAGGACGTCATAGGTGCCCTCGTTTTCGGAGAGGGCTTAAAGCCCGGTGATGTTACGGTAGCAGACCTCGGAAACGGCCGATTTGTCGTTTTGAAAGTTCTTTCGGTTTCAAAAGAAGGTGCTATCCCCTTCGAAAAGGCTAAAGGCTATATAAAGAGGCTTTTGGCTGATGAGAAGCTGAGGGAGAAGGAAAAAGAGGTTCTTAAAGGTATGTGGAAGGAGAAGGATATCAAGTTAAAGAACCTTGAGTGCTTAAGAAGAGTTGAAATCGCTGGACGTCAATGATAAATTTGCCACTGCACTTTGAAAGAGGAGGTCTGTAATGGCTAGGTGTGCGATCTGCGGAAAGACGACAATATTCGTTAACAAAGTCAGCCACTCCCACAGGGTTACCAGTAAGAGGCAGAAGGCAAACCTTCAGAAAGTCAGGGCTCTCGTAAACGGAGAGAAGAAAAGAATTTGGGTCTGTACAAAGTGCCTGAAGGCCGGTAAGGTAGTGAAGGCCATATAGACGCTTTCTATCCCCCTTTCGGGGGTTACGTTTTCTTCTTTAAGCTGTTCAAAACTTCGGCCAGTTCTTTTTCAAGAGCATTTCCACTTTTGCTGTTCACTTTCTCTGCAAAAAATCTTATGAAACCGAACCTGTCAATAACTACAATTGAGGGAATTGAAAGCTTCTTAAGTCTTTCTTTAAACACCTTAAACAGGTAACTGTCAGCTGTGATAATGACTTTTTTAGCTCCTAAAACTCTTTTAAAGTTCGGGATTAATACAAAGTCGGAATCTTTTACATCGACGAGCACGGCATTGACTTTCCCCTCTGAGGCCAGCTTATCTAAAAAAGAAGCGAGCTTTTCGCTCAGTGGAGAAAAGAGGTCATCTACAAATACGAGGACAGTCGGTTTCCCTTCCAGCTGGGACTTTGAGACCTTCTTGCCGCTCCAGGTATGGAGGACAAAATTGGGAGCCAGTATTCTTCTGATTTCAACCTTGTAGGGTTTGGGTTTAACCTTTTTCAACGGTATTTTGGGCATCTTCTGCCCCGGTTGAACTTTCTTTTCGGGCTTTCTCTTCGGTAGCAGGATGTACCAATCGGCGTAGGAGTTTAGCGGAATAGAAATCAGCATCATAATCAGTACTAAGCTTCTAAGGAAGTCCAATGCTTTAAAACCTCCTCCGGGTTTTCGCTCCTCATGAGAGTCTCTCCTACGAGGAAAGCATCTACTCCGGCTTTCCTGAGTCTCTTTATGTCTTTTTCAGTCCTTATGCCGCTTTCCGATACCATTACCTTTCCGGCCCCTTTTATGAGGGGGGCGAGGGAAATAGAAGTTTCCAGTGAAACGCTGAACGTCTTGAGATCCCTGTTGTTTACCCCGATGATTTCAGCTCCTGCTTTCAGTGCCCTTTCTACCTCCTCGGCCGTGTGTGTCTCAACCAGAGGTTCCATTCCGAGTTCTCTTCCGAGTTCAATAAAATCCCTCAACTGAGGGTCGGACAGTATGGAGACTATGAGGAGAAAAGAGGCAGCTCCCAGCACCTTTGCTCCGTAAATCTGAAATTCATCGATGATAAAGTCCTTCCTCAAAACAGGAAGCCTTACGGCTTCGGATACCTGCCTAAGATAGAAGGGAGAACCTTGAAAGAACTGTTTATCCGTTAAAACAGATATTGCTCTTGCTCCTCCTCTCTCGTAACTTTTTGCAATCTCAACGGGATCAAAATCTTCCCTTATAACACCTTTGGAAGGGGATGCTTTTTTAACTTCTGCAATGATGTTTATACCTTTGCCGGAAAGAGCTTCTTTGAAGTTGAAAGAAACTTTGAGCTTTTCCGCTTCCGAGATAACTTCCGACAGGTTAAACTGCTTCTTTACCTTTTCTACTTCTTCCTTTTTGTATTCAACGATTTTCCTCAGTATGTCCACCTTTGACTCTCCTTTTCCTTTCCTTTATTACGCTGGCCTTTCCGACGTAGTTTACCTGTTTTGCTCTTGCAACGGCCAAGGTGTTTTCGGGGACATCCTCGGTTATGACCGATCCGGCGGCTGTTATTGAGCCGTCTCCCACTTTAACCGGAGCAATAAAGAGGGTATTGCTTCCGACAAAGACGTCCTTTCCTATTTCCGTTTTCCACTTGTTGAATCCATCGTAGTTACAGGTAATTGTTCCTGCGCCCACGTTTGTCCCTTCCCCTATTCGGCAGTCCCCGAGGTAAGAGAGGTGATTTGCTTTAACTCCTTTCTCAAGGTAGGCCTTTTTCGTCTCTACAAACGTACCTACACGCGCTTCCTCTTCAAGGACTGTTCCTTCCCGAAGCTTCGCAAAGGGCCCCACCGATGAGCCGCTCTTTAAAACGGTTCTTCTGATCCAGCAGTGGCTTTCAACTGTAACGCCGTTTTCAATTTCGGAATCTGCAATGTCGCAGAAAGGTCCCACGTAACAGTTTTGTCCTATTTTAGTTTTTCCCCTGAGGTAAGAAGGACCGCAGATAACAGTTTCCCTGCCCACCTCTACTTCCGGTTCGATATAGACGGAATTGGGATTGTGAAAAGTTACTCCCGAAAGCTGGAGCTTTTTTATGAGCCTGTTTTTCAAAATTTTCTCTGCTACCGAGAGTTCGTAGCGGTTGTTTACTCCCATTACTGATTCAAAATCCTTGGAAATAACGGGAACCACCGAGTAATCCCTTTTCTTGAATATTTTGAGAACATCCGGCAGGTAGTACTCCCCTTGAGCGTTTTTGTTGTCAAGCTCTTTCAGGGCATCGAACAGCTTGGCTGCATCGAAGGCGTAGATGCCGGTATTCACTTCGCTGATTCTCTTCTCTTCTTCCGTTGCATCCTTTTCTTCAACGATTTTCAGCACTTCACTGTCATCCCTGATTACTCTTCCGTAACCTGTGGGGTCGGGAGCTTTTGCCGTAAGTACTACCATATCTCCGGGAGTTTCTGCGATTCTCCTTATATCTTCCGGCAGGATGAGGGGAGAATCTCCGTTAAGAACGACAAGCCTTCCCCTGTATCCGGAAAGGCGTTCTTCTGCAGCCATAACGGCGTGGCCTGTTCCGAGCTGTTCTTTCTGATAAACTGCTATGACGTCGGGAAACTCTCGTCTTAAGAACTCCTCGACACGTTCCCTCTGGTGGCCGACTACGACTATAACTTCCTCCGCCCCGGCCTCCCTTGCCGCTTTTACAACGTACCAGAGCATGGGCTTTCCGAGGAGCGGGTGCAGGACTTTTGGCAGGTTTGACTTAAACCTCGTGCCTTTACCTGCTGCCAGTATTAGAACCTTAAAAGTCATTTATTTCCTCCAGACTGCTTCTGGGTTTGAAAGGTAGTCCTCTACAATTTTTCTGTGGTCAAAGACAAGTTTATCGAGGGGAATTTTGTCGTAGCTGTAAACCCTTGCGACCTTTGCATCGTCCGACCCTTCCGGTTTCCCCCTTGCAACGCATTCGAAGACAACCGAAACTGCGTGAAACCGGGGATCCCTTTCCGGATCAGAATAAACTTTTAGCTGTCTGAGGACTATAACGTCAAGTCCGATTTCTTCTCTCATTTCCCTGATTACCGCCTCTTCTACCGTTTCTCCGACTTCTACAAAGCCGCCGGGAATGGCAAGCCCTGCGGGCGGATTTTTCCTCTCTATGAGGACAATTCCTTTCCACTTTCCCTTTTCGTCCTGAATGTTAACTATTCCGTCTACGGCCAAGAACGGTGTTTCCGGCCTGAACATCACTCTCCTCCGAGTTCACCTGTCAGTATTTTCCTGAACAGGTTTTCTCTCCTTTTCTTTTCCGTATCCTTCCTGAGGTCAAAACCTTTTCCTTTTGCGTCGACCAGAACGGCGCTGACGCTTCCAATTGCAACTTCTGCGACGGCCTTTATCGGCAGATGCCTTCTGTCGGCTGTAAACCAAAAGACAACCTTTCCTTTCCTTTCAAAAGCTCCTTCCGGAGATAGATTGTTTGAAGGAATGACTTTGTAGGCCTTTAATTTTCCAAATAAAGTGTCTATTTCTTCAAGAGCTACGACCTTGAAACTTACGTTCTGAAATTTTCCACCGGCAAAAAGCGGGAAAGACGTAACTTTCCCAACCTCAAATATTCCGTATTTCCTGAAAAAGTAAGCAGAAGTTACAATATCCTCGAAGAAGGGAACTTCTGGAATTTTTACAAACTTTATCTGCACTTTATTTTTCTTCGGATTTATCTTCTCGTATTTAACTACTTTGTTCTTAAAATCGTAAGTATAAACTTTTTCCCTTTCATAGTCGCCTTCTTTCTGAAAAATGTAGGTTTTCTCCGGAGATAGCTTCTCCTCATTCCAGATAGAGAACCCTTCGTCCTCGATCTTCTTGAACCATGAAGCAATGCCGGCGGTTGAAACTTTCCCCCAGAACTTAAGCCTTTTGTTGTCTATCCGTTTGACCTTCGACT
>JAMORC010000008.1 GCA_027063785.1 Desulfurobacteriaceae bacterium | reverse complement strand
GCCTGTCCTCTCCGGTGCATGTAGTTTTGTGTGAATTTGAGTACTTGCCGGAAGTTGAGTTTCTTTCCTTTCATACCGGAGAGGATAGGCTTTTTTTATGATGCTGGCAATTTTCAAACAGCCTCAGGGTAAAGACAGTGTTGGAAAATTCCGAAACGATATAGACCACTGTGCTTTTGGAAAGCAAAAACAGTATAGAAAATCTCCCGAGGAGCTTAAAGAATCGCTTTCAAATCTTCTAAGCAAAGCGGAGAAGATAATTCTCGAGGGAGAAAGTTAAAGTATACTGATTTATACCCAGCGCTTTTTCTTGAAGTAGTAAAGAAAGGCAGCGGTTATCAGAAGCATAAATAGGCTTATCAGTATTACGCCGTAGGGCTTTGAAGCAAAGGGGAGGTTTTCTACGTTCATTCCGTAGTAGCCGGTGATGAAAGTAAGGGGCGAGAGAATCGTTACGAAAATTGTTAAGGTTTTCATTATGTCGTTTAGCTTGAAGTTAATGAGGGAGGAGAAGACATTCAGGACGTTTTGGATAAACTCGTGAAGGGTTTCTGCTCTGTCGTATAGTACGCTTACTTCGTCCAGTAAATCCCTGAAGTAGTGGATATTTTCGGGATTTACGAGTTTAGGCGAATAGGAAAGGAGGAATTTCAGGCTGTCTCTGAACTGCTTTAAGCTCCTCCTGAGCATCAGGATTTCATACGAGAGGTCTGAGATGTCCTCGAGTAGCTCCGGGCTCTGTCTTTTAAAAACTTGAGCTTCAATCTCATCTGCCTGCTCTTCAAGTATATCCGTTACTTTTTTAAATTTCTCGACTATTATGCTTTTTATAATCCAGAGTAGCTTCTCAGTTCCCCCCTCAAACGGCTTCTCCTCGAGGGAAAGTTCCCTTTTGGCCTCTTCGAATAGCCTTCTGCTTCCGATGGATAATAGGAATTCTTTTCCCCAAAATATGCAGAGCTTCTTCTGCCTGCTGATCCCGCCGTCGTAGTAAACCACGAGGATGAAGATGTACTCTTCAAAGGCTTCAACCTTTGAACGGGCTTCAGTTCTGCAGTCCTCTATGGAGAGGTCGTTGATTTTGAATTCTTCTCGGAGAACCTCTTCGGCAGTTTCGTCCAGTTTTCTCAGGTGTATCCAGCAGGGGCGTTTCCTGATGATGTTCCTGTTTTCGGCAACAGCCGAAACGGTAGATGTTACGGTAGTTATGCCGTCCCCGGAGGGAACAACTACCCAGGCCAGGTTTTCCATCAGGCCTTCCTGTCGAAGAAGATATTTTTCCCCGTAACGGATAGCGGAATGCCGTAGCCGAGTTTAACCTTTTCGGGCACAAATCCGCCGACTATTGCAGCTTTTCCGAAAGAAAACATTATTCTGTTGTCAATTGAATTGCTTGATGCAATTTTAACAGCCGATCCTATCGCTATTCCCAAGTCTCCGACGGCATAGGCACAGTAAGCTCCGGCAGCTGCCGATTTTTCGCAGTCCTCAAACCCGCAGAAACCGCAAAACGGCACCCCGCGGGGCTTTACTTCAGTTCCTATAAAAACGACCAGTAACGCTTCCCTTACATTTTTTGCATCTCTCACAAAGAACTTTATCCCTTTGCTTTTCCCGATCTCCTCCATTAGTTCTGCTACTTTGTTTTTTTCTTCTCCTTCGAATATCTTGGTGTAGAGCAGGTTAACGCCCCTTCCCTTGGGAGCAGTTATGGCGCTGCAGCACATAAGTTCTGCTACGTTTCTAACGGCACTGTAATAGGGGAACTCCGTCATTTTTCAAGCTCCTTAAGGAGTTCTTTTAGGGCAGTTTCGGGATTGAGTTTGTGGGCTTTAAACACTTCTTCCAGTGGTTCGTCTTTGAAGCCCTCGCAGTATACGCATTCTTCTATGAGTCGATAAAGAGTATCCTCAAGCTGAGGGAATTTCTCCAGGCACTCTCTCAGGGTCATCTTTAAACTTAACTTTTCCATTCTTTCCCCGAAATATGAATGGGGAGGAGCTACCTCCCCTGTTACATAGTTAGGTCGAGGATTTTACCTGCCCTCTCTATATCTTCGGAAGAAGGCTGTCTGCAACCCGGATCAACCTCTTTCATTATCCTTGCAAGGATGTAAAGGAGCGTTCCTACAATCTCCGGCAGTTTCTTCTCAAGCTCCGCTTCGAGCGGGTACTTGAGGGGAGGCATGGTTGCAAGGAAGTCCAAAACGTCCTGGAGGGGCAGTTCTTCTTCAAGTTCTTTAAACTTGTGAATGGACTCCAAGAACCCCTTTGTGAGGGGTATGTCACACTCCCAGATTACCTCCCTGCCGTTGTACTTGGCGTTCCTTTCTCCGATAAGGAGCAGGTCGTAAAGCTTCTTCTCGACGATGTCGGTAATTTCCTTGGCCTTGTTCTTGTCGATGTCAAGGCCTGCTGCTTTTCTCATGAGCGCTTCGAGCTTTGCGAAACCTACTACTGCTGCCATCGCTCCCTCCTGTTTGTCACAATTTTCTAATTGCTTTATACTGATAGAAAGATAGTCTAGTAGAAAAACATTTCAATTAGGATTAGGAATTGTTATAATTTCCCTCAAGAAGAACCGAAGCCGGGTTTAAAACATGAATAAAGAAGTAGTAGTAGGAAAATAGATTGCCGGATGGGTTTGGAAATTGAAGATTTAAAGGGAGGAAGAAAAACTTTCTTAGAATTAGAATATCGCTCTTTAACAATACAGTGGTTAAGGGAATTTTTGGTAACATTGGTGGATACAAGAAGTGTTGTGCTTTTTTGGAACTTGGCCGTTTACCTTTATCCATTGTTTGTATCTATTTGGACTTTGGAGTTTTTAAGGTGTGAATTGACCCGGACGATTTGAACTTTAGAGCATATCATATGTAGGGGGTTAGAGTATGAAAGGAAAGCTTAGAATCCTATCGTTTTTGGCAGTTTTAGCGTCGTTGGGTATTTCCGGCTACGGATGTGGTAGCGGAAGCGGAGATGAAAATCTTTCTTCTGCTCAGACGGTGGTTGGAACAGTCGAAGCTAGTAAGGTTGCCGGGGCCAGAGTTTGTGTGAATGGGACTGAAAACTGCGTAACGACAAACAGTAACGGAATATTTAGGATTAATGTTAACAAGCTTCCGGCTACGTTGATAATTAAAGTGGGTGAAGCTCCTCTGGGAGAGGTAAATGCAACTTCTACATTTGTTCCGGTAACTCCGATATCGTTAGCTGAAGGAAATCCTGCTCTTGCCAATAAAATTGCTGCTTTTATTCATGCTGTTGGCAATGATACTTCAGGAGAAGCAGAAGTCGTTAACCTTTCGAAAGTTGAAATTGAATTGGATGAATCCCGTCCTCTTGTTGATTTATTAGCGAAACAGCCTACCGTTACGGTTACCGTTAAGAAGAAGACGGAGGATGGAGAAGAGATTGAGGATACTATTGAGCTTGAAAATGATACTATCAAGATTGGAGACAAACCGGTTAAGTATTCTATGAACTTAGCGAAATTTACGCTTTGGCAATTTGAGGAATGGGTATCGAAAGCTACGGGAAGATCTGTTCTAATAACTCCTGTGGGAGTTACTTGTCGACTTATAGTAAATCCTAATGATCCTTCGAAGTTTAAATATGTAGATTGCTCCAACTCAACCTGGAACGATGAAACTTGGGAAAAAATTTCCGGTGGGGATTACGTAAAAGTAGTTGATGAAGATGGCAATATATTTAGAATTCAGGAAGCTGATGAGTCTCATGCTTGTTATAGAGTAATAGTGGATAATAATACTCTTGGAGTTGGGAGAAACTCTACACTTTGTGCTTACGTCGGTAAAGAAGATGCTTACTCTGAATTGGCAAAGATCGTAGCTACATTCCAGGAGTATAACGGTAAGCGTGTATATATCCGTGATTTTACTGAAAACGAAACAGTTGCTTGTACTGCCGTTGTTAATTCGAGGAATCCGCTGGAAGTTGCTCTCATAAATTGCGATGATCCAGAGTACAATGACTGCAGCTGGGAAAGACTCCGGGTTAAGGACGGTAAGGTTTTTGCTGAAGGCGAAACACAGTTGGAAGTGGTAAACGCCACTGCTATTCGTTATCGGGATGAAGAAGGAACTGGCGTTATTGAATTCACGAACGTAAATGGTAATTCTAGTTGGGATGACAATATGTGTGTTGAAGAAACTTCTCCGGAGCCGGAAGATTTCAGTTGGTTTATTCATGGGAAAGTAATAACAAACTCTGCTATAACAGAAAACTGGAAAGTTAGAATAACTCCTGAAATTGAACAAGTTGAAGGAAAGTGGGGAGGTATAGTTTGTAAGATATCTGAAAACGGTGAGTTTGGAGATAAGTGTGTAATGCATGGGTATGCGGGCGATTTTACAAATGATACTGTATACCAAATTGCAGTTTTTGAGGATGAAAACGACGATTATCATTTCAACCCAGACGAACATATCATTTGTATTAAAGAAAACTTGCCCTATGGAAGCTGGGAGAATTTCAATGTAGATGACTGTGCTTCAGAAACCGGAGAGAGTGCTGAAATCAGCAGTAGTGGAGAAAAACCTCTGGATAAGGTTCTGAGGTTTGTGACTGAAAACAGCGGAAATACTGTTTATATAACTCACGAGGAGGGTACTGAAAGCTGTACATTGGAAGCATTAACGGATAAAGATAATATTGTTATAGGCTATAAGCTTCTTAATTGTTCGGATTCAAGTTGGGACAGTAACGGTACTTTTAAAGAAGAAAAGGATAGGATAATAATCGTGGAAGCGGATAATGCGACTGATATAGTTAAGTACGTCAGCAATTCCATAATGGCTGTTGGACCTGAAGATGATGAAGGGGATGTCGTTATAACTTCCGATAGTCCAGAAACTGTTAATGCCTCCGAGCTTAACAACAAATATGTGGCTGTTTACGACTACACAGCAGGATTGAATAACTTCCGTCCGGAACTTTGCATGTTTTTGAACGGAAATGAGATAGACTTAGTTGATTCCGACGGAACTCAAAAGATGGCAAACTTTACTGTAGGCGGCAATACTATCTATTTTTCCAACTCAACAACCGAGAAATTTGACATTACCTCTGCGGAGATCGTTGGAACGAATGGAACAGTTTACTATAGCTTTGAAATTTACAAAAATGATACTCCTATGTTCAAAATTTACAAACCCGTGGATAAGAGTTCTTGTGTGAAGATTAATGACAATCAGGAATAGCATTCAACACTTGAATTTCATTTCTTTTAAGGCGGGCAAAAGCCCGCCTTTTTTATTTAAAATTTCACTACAACCTGAACTGTAACCCGAGGAGACTGAAATGGACAGGAAAGTAATAGAGCAACATGTTACGTGGGAAGAGTACCAGAAAATAGTTAAGCTTCTCGGCAGAGAGCCAAATCTGGTGGAACTGGGCATATTCTCGGCAATGTGGTCTGAGCACTGTTCTTACAAGTCGTCAAGGCCTCACTTAAAGAAGTTTCCGACCGAAGCTCCCTGGGTAGTTCAGGGGCCGGGGGAGAACGCCGGAATAATAGAGGTGGATGAGGAAAAAGGGATATGTGCTGCCTTTAAAGTGGAGTCCCACAACCATCCCTCCTTCATTGAGCCTTTCCACGGTGCTGCCACGGGAGTCGGCGGTATACTTAGGGACGTTTTTACAATGGGGGCAAGGCCTGTTGCCTGTATGGATTCCTTGAGGTTTGGAGAGCTTAATGACCCGAAAATGCGCTACGTTGCCAAGGGAGTTGTTTCGGGAATAAGCCATTACGGGAACTGCGTCGGCGTTCCTACCGTGGGGGGTGAGGTTTACTTTGATTCCTGCTACCAGACTAATCCTCTTGTCAATGCCTTTGCCCTCGGGATAGTTAAGAAGGATAAGATCTTTTACGCAAGGGCTGCGGGAGTCGGGAATCCCGTGATTTACGTCGGTGCAAAAACCGGAAGGGACGGGATTCACGGAGCCACCATGGCCTCTGAGGAGTTTTCTTCCGAAGAAGAGGTTGAAAAGAAGGTAAATGTGCAGGTGGGAGATCCTTTTATGGAGAAGCTTCTGATAGAGGCCTGCCTTGAGGCGATGGAAAAGGAAGGAATTGTCGCCATTCAGGATATGGGTGCTGCGGGACTTACTTCCTCTTCTGTCGAGATGGCCTCAAGGGGAGGCGTGGGCGTTGTCCTTTACCTTGATAAGGTTCCGACAAGGGAAGAAGGGATGACGCCTTACGAAATAATGCTTTCAGAGTCTCAGGAGAGGATGCTGGTTGTCTGTGAGAAGGGGAAGGAAGAGGAAATTATGGAGGTTTTCAGGCGGTGGGAGCTTGATGCCTGTGTAATCGGAGAGGTCATAGAAGAGCCGGTTTTAAGGCTGTACTGGCACGGAGAAAAGGTTGCAGAGCTTCCCGTTAAGGCCTTAACCGATGAAGCTCCTGTTTACTACAGGCCTTTTAGAATCCCCTCTTACATAAAGGAGAACGAAAGCTACGATCAGAACTCCATACCCGAGCCCGAGGATTACAACCAAGTAGTAAAGGATTTACTGACATCTCCGACAATAGCCAGTAAGAGGTGGATCTGGGAGCAGTATGACCACATGGTTCAGATAAACACCGTTGTTTATCCCGGTTCCGATGCTGCAGTTCTCAGGGTTAAAGAAAGCCGCAGGGGAATTGCCATTAGTTCCGACTGCAATTCCCGTTACTGCTACTTGAACCCTTACGAGGGGGGTAAGATAGCAGTTGCCGAGGCGGCAAGGAACGTGGCCTGTTCCGGAGCTGTTCCGAGGGCAATAACTGACTGCCTCAATTTCGGAAGCCCCGAGGATCCGGAGATAATGTGGCAGTTTGTAAAGGCCACGGACGGGATGGCCGATGCCTGCAGCGTCCTTGAAACCCCCGTTGTTAGCGGTAACGTCAGCTTCTACAACGAAACGGTGACGGAGGAAGGAAAGAGGGCTGTTTACCCGACTCCTACCGTTGTCTGCGTGGGTGTTCTTAAAGATGTTGAGAAGAGGATGACGTCTTTCTTCAAGGATTCGGGGGATCTCTTGATACTCTTGGGTGAAAGCAGGGGTAACGTTAGCGGTTCTGAATACCAGAAACTTGTAACCGGTGACATAGCCGGTAGGGGACAGGAGATAGACCTGAGGTTTGAGAAAACGCTTCAGAGGGCGCTTGTCGAGTCCATAGAGGCAGGTCTTATTAAGCACGCTCACGATGTATCCGAAGGGGGTATTGCGGTTAACCTGTTTGAATCCTCTTTTGAAAGGGAGCTGGGCTTTAGGGTAGAGTTTGATGATGAAATAAGAAGCGACTTTCTCCTTTTCGGAGAAGACCAGAGTCGCGTTGTTATTTCGGTTTCGCCCGAGAAGCTGGAAGATGTTTTGAAGTTCTTTGAAGAGAGAACTGTTCCCGCTAAGGTTATAGGCAAGGTGACGGACGACGGCAGGGGAGTCATCCTCCACAAAGGCAAAGAGCTTGTGAACCTTTCGGTCTCGGAAATGAAAAGGCTTTACGAAACTGCGCTTGAGAAGAAGCTTTCCGGTGAATGCTGAGAAGGGGTTTCAGTTCTACGATAAGTTTTACCTCATATATAAGGTCGGACGGTTTTCTTTCGCCGTCGGCCTTCTCGTTCTTATGTTTTCGCTTGACTCACTGCACGTCGGACAGTTTAGCAGGAGTTCCCTCTACTTGATCGTCCTCTATTCCGTTGTCGGTTTCTTTATCCTGCTTTCTTCAAGGAAGCCCACTGTTTTTGAATTTCTCCTTGACGAGCTTTTCCTCTACCTTCTTGCTTTTATAGGAGCTTTTTCTTACAGCTTCTTTGCCATATTTGCCCTTTTTCCCGTTTTCTTTTCGGCTTTTTTCCTGCAGTCCCGTTACGGTTACCTGGTATCTGCGGTTGCGGTAACAGCTCAACTCGTTTACCTTCTCCAGTTCGGAGATTCCATTTCAATCGATCTATTTCTTCAGTTTGTCTTCAACACGATTGCCCTCCTCCTTATGATGCTTGCCGCTTCTAAGCTCAGGAAAAGGCTTGAGTATCAGGAACTCTACATTAGATCTCTCGAGAAGGAAAAAGAGGAAGTGGCTTTCTACCGCAGACTTTACGAGATAAGCGCAGACCTTGCCCACGAGCTGAAAAACCCGCTTGCTTCGATTAAGGGGGCTGTGGGGCTTCTGAAGGAAGGGAAAGGAAATGACAGGATTTTTGAAATTATCTTTAAGGAAGTTGACAGGCTTGATTCGATAATTAAGGACTTCCTTAACCTTGCCAGGACTTCTGTCGGTGAGAAGAAGAGAGTTTCTGTAAAGTCTTTAGTTGAGGAAGTTGTCTCATCTGCTTCCGTTCCGGGAAAGATGTGGAGCGTTGACGGGGATGATGTTTACCTTTTTGTTGATTTCAAGGGATTCAGGACGGCAGTCGAAAACCTTGTAAGGAATGCTTTCCAGTGGGCAAGGAGTTTCGTAAGGGTAACGGTAAAGAAGAAGAACGACTGGGTAGAAATCGTGGTTGAGGATGACGGGCCCGGCGTGAGGCCGGAGGAGTCAAACAGGGTTTTTGAGCCGTTTTACTCGAGGAGACAGGGAGGAACCGGACTCGGACTTTCGATAGTCAGGAAGTTTGCAATAGAGAACGGCGGTTTCGTTTATGTTGTTGACAGCCCTCTGGGGGGAGCAAAATTTGTCCTTAGATTACCTGCTGAAAGGGATGGGAATGAGGGCGTTAATTCTGGAAGATGAACCTTCAATATCCGAGATTCTTCAGATACTCCTTGGGGAGTTTAACTACAAGGCGGAAGCTGTTTATTCCCTGAAAGAAGCTTTTGAAAAGCTCGAAGAAGGCCGGAGTTTTGACCTTGCCCTTGTTGACCTCAGACTTCCCGACGGTTCCGGAATGGAGTTTGTTAGGCGTGTAAAGAGGGAGTCTCCGGAAACGGAAGTCATAATAATAACCGCCTATGCTTCTACCGAAACGGTTAAGGAATCCTTTGAACTCGGTGTTTACGACTACGTTGAGAAGCCCTTTGACCTGGAGGACTTGAGAATACTGCTGAGGAACGTTACGGAAAAGATAGGGCTTAAGAAGAAGTTAAGTCCCGGGAAAGAAGACGTGCCCGGCCTTATCGGAAGGTCTGAAAAGCTGGAGAAGCTGAAAGAAACGATAAGGAAAGTAGCACCCTACGACGTTAACGTTCTCATACTCGGGGAAAGCGGTTCGGGAAAGGAAGTTGTGGCAAGGGCGATTCACAGGCTTAGTCCGAGAAAAGGTAAACCCTTCGTTGCAATAAACTGTGCTGCCCTTCCGCCCGAGCTTCTCGAGAGCGAACTTTTCGGTTATAAAAGGGGAGCCTTTACGGGGGCTGTTTCGGATAAGAAGGGGCTGATAGAGCAGGCCGACGGAGGTACTCTCTTTTTGGACGAAATAGGTGATATGCCCCTTCCCCTTCAGGCAAAGCTCCTGAGGTTTTTGGAAACCCGCAGGTTTATACCTTTGGGGGCAACCGGGGAAAAAGAAGTTGATGTTAGAGTTGTTGCTGCAACGAATAAAGATCTTAAGGCTGAGATTGCCAAGGGAAACTTTCGTGAGGATCTCTATTACAGGCTTTCAACGATAGTAATAGAAGTCCCGCCCTTGAGAGAAAGGAAGGAAGACATTCCAATCCTTGTGGAGTTCTTTGCTGAGGAGTTTTCAAGGAAGTACGGCAAGGAGTTTAAGAGGATTTCGAAAGGGTTTATTAATTACCTGATGAGTCTTCCCCTGGAAGGAAACGTAAGGGAGCTGAAGAACATTGTGGAGAGAGAGGTTATCCTTTCCTCGGACGGTATCCTCGGTCAAGGTTATTCCCCCGAGCCTGCAGGGCTTAACCGTGATAGGGTAGAAATACCGCCTCAGGGAGTGAACTTGAAGGAAATTCTGGAAGAGCTTGAGAAAAAATATATTCTTTCTGCTCTTGAGGTTGCGGGCGGAAAGAAGAAAAGGGCTGCGGAACTCCTCGGCCTTTCTTTCAGGGAGTTCCGCTACAGGTATGATAAGTACTTTAAGGGACAGGTTTAGCCTTCCTGCCCCTTTTCTTCGACCTCTTCTATTTCGGCAAGTTCTATGAGCCTGTCGAGGGCTTTCTGCCTAAGGATATCCTGCTTTATCAGCGGGATGAGGTTTCTCTCCTCTAAGGATTTTCTTGCCTCTACGGTATCTCCGTTAAAAGCAGCCTCTGCCAGCTTCTCTATTTCCTTCTCCAGGTCTTCCTCTGTAACTTCGATTCCCTCAAGTTCGGCTACTTTCTCAAGAAGTAACTTCACTTTAACCGTCTTTTCTGCGGTCGGGCGAACCATTTCGATTATTGCCTGAGGGTTGAGCTGCTGAACGTTTACGCCGAACTGTGCAAGCCTCCTTATCTGGTTCTCCGCCTGCGCTCTTATTTCGAGGTCGAGCATTGAAGGAGGTACGGGAACGTTCACTTTCTTAAGGAGTTCCTCCACTATCTGATCTTCGACCTCTTCCTGCTCCCTTATCTCCTCGGCCGTTGTGAGGTCTTCGAGTATCTTTTTCTTCATTTCCTCAAGGTTTTCAAAGCCCAGCTTCTTGGCAAACTCATCGTTTACTTCGGGAAGCTCCTTCTCCTTAACGGACTTAACCTTGAACTTTACTTTAACCTTCTTTCCGGCTACCTGTTCCCCGTACTTTTCCTTGTCATCGGGAGCGGTAAACTCAACCTCTCCTTCTTCCCCGGCCTTCTTTCCGATTACTTTTTCTTCAACTTCCGGCCAGAGCTGGTTTTCACCGAGGACGACGGCAACAGAACCGGTAAAAGGCTTTTCTTCCCCTTCAACTTCGGTTTCGTACTCAATCTCCACCAGATCGCCTTCCTTTGCTTCTCTCTCAACTTCCTTCCATGTTGCCGACTGATTTCTGAGTCCTTCTATAACCTTCTCTACTTCTTTCTCGGTTATGCCCCTCTTTGTCTTCTTAACCTTTATTCCTCTGTAGTCTTCAGGCTTAATCTCGATTTCCGGCTTTACCTCAACGGCCAGAACAACCTCAAACTCGTTGTTCTTCAGGTCAAGCTTGAAGTCCCTTAC
>JAMORC010000007.1 GCA_027063785.1 Desulfurobacteriaceae bacterium | reverse complement strand
TATCGCTAAAAAGCTTTTCTGGCTCTACCTCGCAAGGCTCTATGAACCTGCGGAACACCTCAATCAAAAGCCCATAAGGGCTTACTCTCTCCGCAGGTGCGTGTCCCTTATTCTCCTGTCAAAGACCCTTTTGAGTTTCCCGCTCTCGCGGGCACTATTTAAATTTATGTCACCCGTTTCTCTCTGTCAACCCCTTGTTGGGATTTTTCCGACCCCTCAAGGGGTTGCAGGTGCCGTACGCCTTTATAATTAGTTCCGGCGCAGGCAACGTTCTAATTTATACCCCTCTCACCCTCGTGTCAACCCTTCTATGGACTCTAAAGCCTCAACATCATGAGGCTCAAGGGCGAGAGGCGGGTGACCTTATTCGGTTTTGTTTTCAAAGAGCGCAAATAGGTAATTTAGTCGCTTCTTTCCGGTTGTCAAGGGAAGAGCCTCTTTGAGGCTCGTCGCCTGGCAGTACCGCTGGGGTACCGAGTGAAAAGCTTATTCACTTTTTGCAAAGCAAAAAATTTAAACCGAACGATTACAGGGATCAAGTGGTTAATGGAGCGGGCGACGGGACTTGAACCCGCGACCTAAGCCTTGGCAAGGCTTCGCTCTACCAACTGAGCTACGCCCGCTCTTATTCAAATGTCAAATACTGGTGGCTATATAAAATAGCTATTCCCTTGGTATTGTCAACTCTTGGCCAACTTCTCCCCTTGGCCCGAGCTCAATCACAATCCTTGTCTCGGAAAAACCTTTATTAATAGAAATCTGAAGAAACTGTTCGGGTGTAACGTAAGTAAGCTGTGCGCTGTTACCGTATACCCTAACAGCTACTGGCTCCCAACCCCTTTCAGGCAGAGTGTTTTTATAGTACGAAACTATGTCTTTTACAGAAGCGCTTCCCACAAACTCTACTCTCCCAACTTTTATGTTGCCCGACTCGTAAATAAAACTCTTTGAAGGAACAACTTTAAATCCGGGATAGACAGGAACAGCATCCCCAAGAAGCTGCAACTTAACGACTTGCTGGCTCGGAGCAGGCTGCTTCTCGGAAGTTTGCATCGTGGCGCACCCCGAAAGGAGCATAAGAGCTGCAAAAGGAATTAAAAACTTCCTCATTTTCCCCTCCTCTTTAAAGAATTCTGGTCGGATCAACGACTATTTTACACCTTAAACTACCGATACTGAGGAACTTGGAAACTGCTCTTTTCAGCAGGGAAGTCTTAATAAGGAAGTCTTCAGGAGAAGTTAAGAGAAGGGAATGATAGCGGTAATTGCCGGCAACTTTTGAAATAGGTGCAGGAACGAGCTTCGAAACCTTAAAATAACTTGAAACGTAGGCCGAGAACTTCTTAAAAGCTTCCCTCAAAATTCCTAAAGCATCTTTATCTTTAAGAAGAAACTCAAGAAGAACGGCTTTCTTCCAAGGAGGATAGCCGGAAAGTTCCCGGAAAAGGAGTTCTTCCTCTAAAAAGGATTCCACCTGATAGCCAATAGCGTATTTTACAGCAGGGGTTTCCGGATTGTAAGTTTGAACAACTGCAAATCCCGGTCTAAACCTCCCTGCCCTACCAACAGCATGAACAATCGACTGAAATACCCTCTCGGAAGCCTTATAGTCGGGAGCAAGGGAAAGAAGATCGGCATTTAAAATACCTACAAGAGCAAGTTTTGGGAAATTATGCCCTTTAATGGCAATATTAGTGCCGACTATTACATCAACCTCTCCTCTCTTTATTTGAGAAATAACCTTCGCTCCTTCTAAAGGATCCTTTACCGAATCCACATCAAGGCGAACAACGCGGACTTTCGGGAAAAGGGACTTAACCTCTTCCTCTACCCTTTCGGTTCCATAGCCCTTTAGCTCAAGCCTCGTTCCGCATTTCGGACAGCGGTAAAGGGGCTTATATCGTTTCCCGCACACGTGGCAGATAAAGAGCTTCAACGACCTATGATAAGCCAGAGAAACATCACAATCCCTGCACTTAAGCACAAAACCGCACGAAGGGCAAAAAGCCTGAGAGTAAAACCCCCTCCTGTTTATATAGAGAAGTGCCTGCTGACCGGAAGAAACCGTCTCCTCCAGAGCAGATAGGAGCTTCTCCGAAAAGATACCGACCCTTTTCTCCTTTCTCATATCAACAAGTTCAACCTTAGGCGGGGGAAGGAGAGATACCCTTTTTTCCAGCTTAAAGGATTTAACTTTTCCCGCCTTAACCATATGGTAGCTATCAACGGAAGGAGTGGCCGATACCAAAAGCACAGGAATATTCAAAAACTCTCCCCTCTTAACGGCCACATCCCTGGCATTGTAGTAGGACTTCTGCTGTTCCTTATAGGAGGCGTCGTGTTCTTCATCAACAATTATCAAGCCCAGATCCTTAACGGGAAGGAGAACAGCCCCTCTCGTCCCTATAAAAACTTTCCCCTCCCCTTTCAAAGCTTTTATCCAGGCTGAGGCCTTTTCCCTGTCGGTCAACTTACCGTGATATGTAACAACTTCCCCGAAGTAAGCCTCAACCCTGGCCTTAAGCTCCGGCGTAAGAAGTAGTTCCGGAACAAGAATTAAAACCCCCTTGCCTGCATCTACCACCCTCTTTGCAGCGTGAAGGTAGACTTCCATTTTCCCGGATCCTGTTACACCGTAAAGGAGAGAAATACCGCTGTTTGAGGTTATCCCCTCAAGCACTTTCACTTGTTCCGGCGTCAGTTTTACTTGTCGAGCGTCCTTCAAGGAATGTTTTCTTTCGGGCAGGGTCGTCTTTTCCTCAACAAGCCTAAGGCATCCCCTATTCAGCAAGCGGTTAATCACTTGAGAGGAAAAACCGAGAGACCTTGCTTCCTCAAGGGGAATCCTCCCCCTTTCCCTAACCAAAGAAATAAGCTCCAAAGACTTTTTCCCCTTGCAATCACCCTCTCCCTCTACAAGGTAGTAACTTCTCGGAACGGAATCGGCCTTAAAGGAAGGAAGAAGCTCAACTACTCCTTTTTTTGAAAGCTTCTTTAACAAGTAGTTTAAATTTCCTAATCCCGATCTCCTCCTAAGGGTAGATACTTTGAGCTTTTTCCTAGAAGAGGACGAGAGAAGTTCAACAACTGCTCTCTCTTTTTCCGTAAGACTGCCGAATTCTCCCCCCGTCAAACGAACCTCAACCGACTCCTCAACCCTAAACGCTCCCGGCAGGAATCGAAAAACAGTTTCTCCGAAGCTGGAACAGTAGTATTCAGAAACCCAGCGCAGAAGCTCCAAGTCGGTCTCGGAAAACAGCGGAAAATCGTCGGGGAAATCGAAAACTTCTTTGACCTTTTCCTCCGGAACGTCAGGCTCCTCCAGAAGGTTAACGACCACACCGGTTGTCAACCTATCCCGAGGGCCAAAGGGAACAATAACTCTCTTACCGACGGCGGGAGAATGGGAAACAAGATTCCCCACTCTGTAAGTGAAGGACTGATCAACCGGCAAATCAAGGACAACCTTAACGAACAATCAGCTCCCCTTCCTGACGGTTGAACCGATTGCCATAAACAGGAGGAGAAGAGCGGCAGCAATAACGAGAATCAGTATGAATACCTTTACAAATTCATGCATCTTCATCTCCTCAAATCCTGCAGTCGTTAAGTTACTCAAGAGGAATAATCTTTAGAACTTCAACGTAAGGAAAATTAAATGTAGTTACCCTAACATACCCGAGAACCTTTACCTTCTTTCCCAGGAATTTCCCCAAGTCCTGCGTATCGTCGTGAAGGTAAATACAGCCGGAACTGTCACACAAAAGGGGATCACCGGGATAAGGAGGGAACAAATCCTGAGGCCTCTCGTAGGTAACCCTGCCGATTAACCTGACATAACAACCGTAATAGGCCTTCGGGTGCTCTGACAGCAGGCCGGCCGGGTAAGTTATCGTGTAGTCACCGGTTGCGCTCCTGCAACCTCCCAAGAATAAACCTACTAACAACAGGGGCAAGAACCTCTTCAGAATACTTTTCACGAACTACCTCCTCAGCAGCCCTTGAGGCCATATCAAGGTTAGTAGATAAGAATTTAAGTATTGCTCTCGACAAACGCCTGGGATCGGGAGGAACGGCCATACCGTAGGGAGGAGCGATAACCTCGGGCAAAGCGCCGACGTCGGTAGAAACGACAGGAGTCCTGCACGCCATAAACTCAAGAGGAACCCGCAAGACAACCTCAGAACCGACCGACGGAACCACACCAAGGTCAACGGCAGACATAATATCAGCAATATCAGGCCTTCTTTCGGTTATAAAGATAACTTTATCCAAAATGCCAAGCCCAAAAGCCTCTCTCTTCAATCTGTCGAGAGTAACGTTCTTTTCCTCACCGAGTATCAGAGCAAGGACATCTTCTCTTCTTTTCAAAACTTCTGCAAAAGCCTTCAAAAAGAGCAAGTGACCCTTTACCGGGTCAAGGCGACCGATAACCCCGATCAGGCGCGACTTACCAACGCCAAGCTCCCGCCTAATCCTCTCCCTTCCGCCGGGAGAGAAACGGAAAGCTCTGACATCAACAATTCCCGGTATAAATAGCCGGGGCAGTCCGGCAACGACGTCATTAAGAAGCCTCCTGCTGGAAACGATAACACCGTCTACAAACTTCCTATGAAGCATTCTATTCAGGAATGTATTCTTTATACCGGCAGCAGAGCCGTGTATCCTGAAAAGCTTAAAGCCGAAACGATTCTTTACGAGGGCAGAGAAAAGCATTTCATCCCCTCTAATGGTCAAAACAGCATCCGGCCTGCAGGAAGCAATCACCCTGAGTGTAGAAAAGAAAGCCCGGAAAGGCAGTCCCTTTCGGGGGTCTTCAATATAGTAGAGTTCAAAACCAAACTCCCTTGCTTTTCTCTCCGCCGGTGAACCCTTAAGAACGGCACAGGCCACACGGCAAGGAAGGAGTTTTGCCACAGTCAATCCCAGCTGGGTAAGGGCACTGTCCCACCGCTCATCAAGGATTGCGAGAACTTTCACTCTTTTCAATCTCCCAGAGCTTCAAGTACTTAAGAAAGGTATAGTACCCTGCCATAACGCTTAAAACAAAACCTTCAAAGCCGTCAAGAAAACCTCTTTTCAAAAGAAACCTTCTCAGGAAAGCCGCAGGAGGAGAAGTTAAAAGCTTAAGCAAAGAAAACCTTTTTCCCCTCTCAAATGCCCCCTTTGCGTAAAGCGTCGTGTATAGGTCAATCTTCTTTAAGTGCCAGGAGAGCGAGGGATAAGAATAATGTAGGAGATCACCCTTTAAGTAACCGATCTTCCCGTCAACCTTTAGTGACTCGTGAACTCCGCTTCCCACCCACCTACACTTATCTTTCCTTGCCAGCCTCAAGTGCCAGTCGGGATACCAGGCGTGCCTTATCCACCTGCCCAGGTAGTTTGTCAGAACGTTTACGAAGTAACCGTCATAGGAGGCATTACTAACGGCATTAACAATACTGTCCTTAAGCTCAGGACTGACTACCTCATCGTCGTCAAGGAAAAGAATCCAATCACCGGAACACCTGGAAAGCAAGAAGTTCTTTTGAGAGACAAAGTTATCAAACTTTCTATAAAATACCTTCGCTCCGAAAGCCTTACAGATGCTGAGCGTAGAATCGGTAGAGCCCGAATCTACCACAACAATCTCATCAGCAAGCCCCTCAACGCTTTTCAAAACCTCATTAAGCTTCCTTTCGGAGTTAAAAGTCAAAAGGGCAACAGAAATCACGCTACTTTATCTCCCTTAAAGAGCTTATAAATCCTGAACCCGAAACCGGTAGAAAAGAACAACAACCGCCCAATAAGGGTAAACAAGTCCTTACCCACTGAAACCCTTGGAAGCAGCAGTTTATCCTCAGAAGAATCGACAAACCCCTTCTTTACAGTAAAGGCGAACCGATAAACCCGAGAGACAAGCTCCCTCGAAAAAGAGGAGTAGTGACCGAAGGGGTAGGAGAAGGTATCCACCTTTACGCCGAGCCTTTTTTCAAGCAGTTCCTTTGAGGTTTGAAGCTCTCCCAGTATCCTCTTTCGTGCTTCTTCGTCGGTCTCGAAACTCCCCAAAGAGGTAAAGTTTTCCTCTACTTCCGACATCAACGCTTTCTTCCAGGAACCCACCTTCGGGAAGCTATAGCAGAACTCGAGAAGTTTAACGGAAGGCTTAAAGGCCTTAACATCAAGCGCACTCCTTGTGGGAAAAACGGGAAGACCCACGAAAGGAGAATCAGAGTAAACAAAAAACGTCCAGTGGGGCTGCTTGCTGCCGTCAAAGAAGTCGGTAATCTTACCGGCAGACGGAAGGGCAAGGTGTGTATGGCCGTGGGATCCGAAACTGAAAACATCTTTCATCATTTCAAGCTCTTCCCAGGTCAGGTAGTCTTCCGACCCCCCTCTTTCCAAGTAATCCCTGTGAGCCTGATACATCGAAACAGGACTGTAAAGCCGAGAAAAGGGAACTTTTCCCCTCCAGTAATCCTCGAGGTTCTTCCTGACCTGCCCTTCACCGATCCTTCCGGTAGTTACAAACAGGTGCGCTTTCACGCCGTGCTTTTTCAGGATAGGGTAGGCATACACCCAGTTATCGACATAACCGTCATCAAAGGTGATAGCAGCGCGTCTAACGGGAGATTTTTCGTAAAGGATATCTTCGAGCGGAACAACTTTAAACCTCGATTTAATCAAGCTTAAAGCCCTGTCAAACGACCGCAGGTCAATATCATCCAAACCCTTTTTGGGATAAACTTTATGGAGGAAGAAAACAACGTCCTTCAAGCCAACTCCTGTATAATCGGATTTATGAAACTAATCGTACCATCGCCGGCTAAGGTAAATTTAGCCCTGTGGGTTAAGGGGAAAAGAAGGGACGGCTATCACGATATCGTTACAGTACTTCACACAATAAACCTGTTTGATTACCTCTACTTTTCCCCCTCTAACAGGTTTGAACTAACGATAGAGGGCAACGAGAGCCTACCCCTCGGTAACAGCAACCTCATAGTTAAGGCGGCAAAACTATTCAAGGAAACCACCGGAATAAATCCAACAGTAAAGGTTCACTTAAAGAAAGAAATTCCGGTAGGAGCAGGACTTGGAGGGGGAAGCTCAAACGCAGCAGCAACGCTGAGGGGACTTAACAAACTTTACGGAGAACCTCTATCTGAGGAAGAACTCCAGCAGCTGGCCGGAAGGTTGGGAAGTGACGTTCCTTTCTTCGTCAGAGGGGGACTGGCAGTAGCCTGGGGAAAGGGAGAACTAATCAGGCACTACAATCCCGTAAGTTTCAGGATTCTCCTTATAAACCCGGGATTTTCGTGCTCAACGGCAGAGGTTTATCAGAAACTCCCGGATATCAAAAGGTCAGTAACGGTGGAGGATGCAGAGAAGCTCATAATATCGCCCCTAATATCGGGAAGGTTCAGGGAACTGGAAGAACAAATGGAAAATGACCTGGAAAAGTCCGAATCACCTTGCGTTAAAAAAGTACTGGAAATAAAAGAAGAGCTTGCAAAACACGGGATAAAGACCCTAATGAGCGGGAGCGGCTCCTCCCTTTTTGCAATAGCAGAGGGTAGGGAGTTTGACCTTACCCCCTTGAAAAGGAGAGGGTGGTGGTATAAATTCCTCTCTGCAATATAGCTGGGGCGTAGCCAAGCGGTAAGGCAGCGGACTTTGGATCCGCCATTCGCAGGTTCGAATCCTGCCGCCCCAGCCATTTATTTTGTGGTGGGAGTAGCTCAGTTGGTGGAGCGCCGGGTTGTGGCCCCGGCGGTCGCGGGTTCAAGTCCCGTCTCCCACCCCACTAAACCGCCGCGGGAGTGGCGGAACTGGCAGACGCGCTGGACTTAGGATCCAGTGCCCTAGTGGCGTGTGGGTTCGACTCCCACCTCCCGCACCATAGAGGGCGGGCGTAGCTCAGTTGGTAGAGCGAAGCCTTGCCAAGGCTTAGGTCGCGGGTTCAAGTCCCGTCGCCCGCTCCATTAAGGCGGCGTAGCCAAGTGGTAAGGCAGGGGACTGCAAATCCCTTATTCGGCGGTTCGATTCCGCCCGCCGCCTCCATTAATTCACTTTCTCTTCTTTTTCTTTTCCTTCATCATGTACATTCTTTTGTCAGACAGATTTATAAGTTCGCTAACGTTAACACCCTCATCCGGAGCAACGGCAATACCGTAACTAATGGAAATACCAAAATCGGAAAAAGCTTCTTCAATCCGCCTTTCAATTTCAACCAAACGTGCGAGTAACTGATCTTTATCCCCCTCCTTAGTGGGAACTAAAGCAACAAACTCGTCCCCTCCAAACCTTGAAACGATATCGTATTTCCTAAAACTTTCCCTAAGAATTTTCGCTACTTCTTTTAAGACTTCATCCCCCTTTTCATGACCGTAGATATCGTTAACTTTCTTGAAGTTATCAAGATCAAGGAAAACAACAAAAACTCTTTCTTCTCCCTCCCTTTTCACTCTCTCTATTTCTTTCTCAAGAAGCTCTATAAGAACGTGCCTGTTATAGAGACCGGTGAGGTAGTCGTACATTGCCCGTTCTTGAAGCTCCTTGAGAAGCTTCTCTTTCAGCTCAAATACCTCGTTATACTTTCTTGTCAACTCTTCTAAATAGTTAAAAAAAATGGTTATCTTAACGTCTTCCTTCATAGTTCCCTCATCACAAGACATACGGAAGTTTGATTGTGAAGTTCTAACCTTCTACCCGACAAGTCGGGAGCTATCTCCCCGTGGGTAAAGAAGCCGAAGAGAGGAGCGTCTATCTCCCTTCCGTAAATTATTAGCTCTTCCTGAGCTTTATCTTCAAGAGTAACCTGTCTGGCAGCACAGGAAAAGTCAAAACAAACGTCAGCAAAACCTATTTTTTCTTTAACTCTTCTTGCAACGAATTCAGTATCTTTAAGTATCTCTTCAACCACAACCAGAGAAAGCTTAACCTTTACCCCGCTCTCAACAGGAGCCCAAACTTCTATGGAAGTTTCGGTAAAGGACTTAAAAGTCCTTAAGGCAACCGGCTGTCCGTCACCGTTAAGCACTACAAGAGGTGTGTACCAGAGCGGTTCTACCGACTCTTCTCCTATGCCGGAGAGTATCCTCTTAGGAAGGAGTCCTGCCGGTTTCCCGTCAAGAAAGAGAATTTCATAACCCAATGCCCTGTCAACCGAGTAAACCGGACCGGCCTTAAAAGCTCCCGTTGAAAGCCCTATAGTGCTATCAAAACCCTCAAAGGTTAAGGCAAGAAAACCGCCGGATATAATCCTGCCTTCAACCGACATATACCCTTTTTCTTTCTTCTTTCCCTCAATGAACGTTGAGAATATCCCCCCGCATACCCTTTCAACAGGCACATCCTCTTTCTCTATCAAGGTGCTGAGAGAACGAATAACAAAAGGGAACTTACCGTCAGAATAGTCACCGAGTATCACGTTTACACAGTCGCAGTCAAAAGATAACTTGTTGAAAAGCTCTTTTGCC
Organism: Desulfurobacteriaceae bacterium; assembly: GCA_027063785.1. Lineage (GTDB taxonomy): Bacteria > Aquificota > Aquificia > Desulfurobacteriales > Desulfurobacteriaceae > JAMORC01. The sequence goes on along the minus strand of JAMORC010000007.1, from coordinate 38,135 downwards.
TGCCTGTCAAAACCGGAACCTGACAGCTCACTAAAGTAGGAAAGTTTAATCTTTCCTTTTCTTTCAAACTTAAAAACCGTAGCAACTACGCCCTCACTTACTATTTCAGTATTTGAAAAAGCATCTATCGAAGAGAATGCAATACACTGGGAACAGTCAACGTTAAAAATGACAGGAGCAACCCTGCTTACATCCGAAAACGGGTATTTCGGAGAAACCGCCAGTATGATAAAGTCAAAATCAGAACCTATTTTATCTGCTATCTCCTCTAACGCTAACCTGAGTATCGGATTTTTAGAAGAGGCAACTTTAACTTTCAAATATACCTCCGAAAATTAAATCCCCAACTTTTCCCATATACGATCAATTTTCTTCTTTACTTCCTCATCCATCTCTATGTCGGGAGGCCAATCCCTTTCAAAACCCTCACTCTTCCACTTCCTCGTTGCATCAACCCCCATCTTGCTTCCGTAAAAAGGAAGAGGAGAAGTATGGTCGAGAACATCAACAGGACCGTCGGTAAACATTATGTCCCTCTTCGGATCAACGTTGTTCCCCCATCTCCATATAACTTCACCTATATCGTGAACATTTGTGTCCTTATCAAATATTACTATGTTTTTCGTAAAGCTCATCTGACCAAGCCCCCACAGGGCAGAGATAACCTTTCTGGCATGACCGGGATACCTCTTGTCAATTGATATGAAGGCAAAGTTATGGAAAACCCCTTCCATGGGCAGGTTCATGTCAACAATTTCGGGAAGCTGAGTTTTTAGGAGGGGCAGGAATATCCTCTCCGTTGCCTTTCCTATAAAACAGTCCTCCATAGGAGGCTTACCGACAATCGTAGCAGGGTAAATCGGATTTTTTCTGTGAGTTATACAGGTTATGTGGAAAACAGGATAGAAATCGGGAAGTGAATAATAACCCGTATGATCACCGAAAGGACCTTCAAACCTGAATTCCTCAGTATCAACATATCCTTCAAGGACTATCTCTGCATTTGCCGGAACCTCTAGGTCAACGGTTTCACACTTTACCATCTCAACGGCTTTTCCCCTTATGAATCCTGCAAAAACCATTTCATCAACGTCGTCAGGGAGAGGAGCTGTGGCAGAATAGATAACTGCAGGATCCGAACCTATTGCAACGGCAACAGGAAACTTCCTTATTCCCATTTTCTTTGCCTTCCAGAAGTGCTTTGCGCCGACCTTGTGCCAGTGCCAGTGCATTCCGGTTGTCTTCCTGTCGTAAACGTGAAGCCGATACATTCCGCAGTTCCTTTCCCCCGTCTCAGGATCCTTGGTAAAAACAAGAGGAAGGGTTATGAATCTGCCTCCGTCCTTAGGCCAGCAGAAAAGAATTGGGAACTTCGAAAGGTCAGGGTCATCCATAATAACTTCTTTACAGGGAGCCTTTCCTTTATCAACAAGCTTCGGAAAGACATCGGCAATCTTTTTCAGCTCTATAAGCTTCTTTAGCTTTTCCATAAAGCCCGACGGTTTTTCCGGCTTTAAGAGCTTCGCCGCCCTCTCACCGATCGAATCTGGAGAGTCTTCAAGAGCAAGCTCCATTCTTCTGAAGCTTCCGAACAGGTTTATGGCAACCGGGATATCACCGCCATCTACGTTCTTAAAAAGAAGGGCAGGTCCTCCCTGCTTCATAACCCTGTCGGCAATTTCAGTTATCTCCAAATAGGAACTTACAGGATAGTCAATCTCCTTCAGCTCTCCTTCTCCACGTAGTTTCTCAATAAAGTCCCTCAAATCTTTATAAGCCATAGCTTTCCCCTACACAATTTTGTAGAATTCTACCACTTTCCGGAGGAGAAGATGGTTAAGCTAAAGGCTGTTAAGGAGTTTCTGGAATCTCTGGTTCCGCTGTACTACCAGGATTCCTGGGATAATTCCGGTCTTCAATTCGGAGACGAAGAAAAAGAGATAAGTAAAGTAGGATTCGCCCTTTCTCCTTCTATTGCCGTTATTGAAGAAGCCAAGAATGCCGAAATTGACCTGTTAATAACCCATCATCCACTTACAATATCAGGAGTAAAGCGATTTACGTTTTCAACTTATCCTTCAAATCTCCTCATCAGGCTAATACGGAGCGACATCGCCCTATACGCCCTCCACACCAACCTCGATGTTTCACCACTCGGCCCCACCGCAGTAATAGCAGATCTCTTGGGAGTAGAAATTGAATCTTCAATCGTAGAGAATCCCCCCTACGGTGCCGTCGGAACCCTTAAAATGGAAGCAACTCAAGCAGAACTACTGAAAAGGTTAACCTCTGTTCTACCGAAGGACGTTTTCAGAACGGTTAACTTTAACGGGGAAAAACCTGTAAGGAAAGTGGCCATCTGCTCCGGGAGCGGAGCATCATTCATCGACTTAGTGGCCGGCAAAGTTGACTTATACATAACGGGAGACGTTAAATATCACGATGCAATGAAAGCAGTTGACCTGGAACTTACCCTGTTTGACATGGGACATTTCGGAACAGAGAGGCTGTTTTACATAAAACTCAAGGAAGAGCTTGCTAAAGCCTTCCCGGAATTAGAGCTTATTACACTGGACGAAAAATCCCCCTTTGAGGTGGTGAGAGATGCTTAATGAAAAGTTGTTAAACCTACAGAAAAAAGAGATAGAACTTCTCAGGTTAAGAACGAAGATTAAAGAGCTTGAAAATAAAAAGAGAGAAGTTGAAAAAAGCATAGATGAACTCCGGGAGAAGATAGCTTGTGCCAGGAGGAAGCTTGAGGAGAAGAGAAAGGAACTGAAAGAGCTTAAGGACTTTATAAAATACAAAGAACTGAGAATCGAAGAATTAAAAAAACAAAAGGAAAGCGCTAAAAACCGGGAGGAATACAAGCAAATCCTCCGGATGATAGCCAAAAATGAGGATGAAATAATCAAAACACGGCAGAAAATAGCGGGAGTTGAAGCAGAGATTGAAACGTTAGAAGAGGCCTACCTGAAAGTAAAGGAACAACTGGAACCAAGGATAGAAAAGCTAAAGGAGGAACTGGCAGATATAGATTCGGAAATCCGCTCCCTACTCAGGAAAGAGGAGAAGCTAAAGGAAGAAGTTGAAGAAATAAAATCTGCCGTCCCTTCGGAAGAACTTGAAAAGTTTGAAAGGCTCAAGGAAAAGTTTAACGGCCTCGTCTTTTCGGACATATCAACGGGAGCGTGTGAAGGATGCGGTATGACTTACTCCCCTGCAGAACTGAAGGAGTTAAAGAAGAACCTTGAACCGGGGAAAACAAAGTGTCCATACTGCGGAAGATTCATCTATGAGAGAGGAAAGGCCGGATAAAACCTAATTGCTTTTCTAAGCCGCAGCTTTCTCCCCACTCTTTTAGAAGGAGAGTTACTTCCGTTAATAACAGCACTACAAAAGTCCTTCTCTTTTCAGCAGTTCTCTGAACTTCTCGTTCTCCTTAGCAAATTCCCTCACCACGTTCAGGAGCTTCCTTAACTTTTCCGGCTTTACGTCCCTTTCAAGTTCTTCCAGAGTCTGCCTCTTCGCTTCGGCTATTATCGTCCTCCTGTCCCAGTAGGCAAACCCAAATGCCCCCACCATTATCGCCGTAAATATGCCGGTTATTATCCACAAAAAGGTATAAAGCTGGTCAAAACGCTTGTTCATGTCTTCTCTTAACTCTTCAAAACGCTTGTCTATCTGTTTAAAGCGGTTATCTATCTGCTTAAAGCGTTCTTCAAATATTGCCTGTCTTTTCTCCATTTCAACAAGCTTCTGGTATATCATTTCGTTCGTAACGCCGACTTCCGCTTTTCGGGACTTGCCGTAAGAAACGCTGCATGTCCCAATTAAAACCAACACCAACACCATTAATGCTTTAAATAAATTCCTCATTCCAACCGCCCCTTCAAATTTTTTTCCGACTTTAATATACTCCTTTCAGGAAATACCCCACTACAAAAGCCCCTCTCTTTTCAGCAGTTCTCTGAACTTCTCGTTCTCCTTAGCAAATTCTCTCACCACGTTCAGGAGCTTCCTTAACTTTTCCGGCTTTACGTCCCTTTCAAGTTCTTCCAGAGTCTGTCTCTTCGCTTCGGCTATTATCGTCCTCCTGTCCCAGTAGGCAAACCCAAATGCCCCCACCATTATCGCCGTAAATATGCCGGTTATTATCCACAAAAAGGTATAAAGCTGGTCAAAACGCTTGTTCATGTCTTCAAAGCGCTTGTTCATGTCGTCAAAACGCTTATTTACATCTTCAAAACGTTTATTCATGTCTTCTCTTAATTCTTCAAACCGTTTGTCTATTTGCCTAAAGCGCCTATCTATCTGTTTAAAGCGCTCTTCAAATATCGCCTGCCTCTTCTCTATCTCCGCTACCCTGCGTTCTATGTCAACAAGCTTTTGGTATATCATTTCGTTTGTAATACCGACATCCTCTTTTCGGGGCTTGCCGTAAGAAACGCTACAAACCCCTATCAAAAGCAGAACCAACACTACCGCTGTCTTGAAAACCCTCTCCATCCCGGCAGCTCCCAATCCGAACTACGTCCTGATTTTACTACACCACCTAATCGTGTCATAAAATTTCCGACCAAAGACAGTTACTTTTCCGTTAAAGGAATAGAAAGAAAGTTCCGTTTCAGAGATAACTGAGCTTTTTCTGAATTAAATCCCGAAAGGACACTTTTAGTTTGGAAGTAACCTGCGAAGGGGGCGGCGCCCCGACTACATGCTGCAGCCGGAGCAACCAGAACAGCCGTGACCGTGCTGTTTTGGACCTTCAATAGCTTCCTGAAGAAGGGCATTAACAGTCTCAAGCATTTGACCAAAGCGCTGATTGGCCTCCAGGTATTCCTTACCAATAGGATTCTCTGCAAACCTGTTAAAGGCCTCTTCAAGTTGCTGCATGGCCTCAGGAGTTCCCGACATTTGAGCCATCTGCTGGAGCCTTTGAACCTCATTGAGGAGATTCATAGCTTCAGGGTTCATCTGAAGCTTTGCCTCTGCAGCCCTGAGGTTTGCAAGTTCCTCAGACTCGGCTATGGCCTGCGCAAGCTCAGAGGCCTTTTTAATAACTTCTGCTGACATGCTGCCTCCAAAAAGTTTAGTTAAAGAACTAATTTAATATTAAAAATAAGAAAATACAACCTACGCTATCTTTTCTTTAATCAAAATCGGCCTTTCTACGGGAGAAGCAGAGAAGCTGTAAGCCTCCAGAAACTTCTCAACATACGCTTGGTTCCGGTCGTTGCAGTACACCTCCCCTATCGGTTCTCCTTTTACAACTTTATCCCCAACCTTTTTAAGGAAAGAAAGGCCGACAGAATAGTCAATCTCCTCACCGGCAACCCTCCTTCCTCCACCCATTTCAACGATGAGGTAGCCGAGAGCTTCGCCGTCAACAGAAGCAACGTAACCGTCAATCGGAGATTCAACGGTAAACCTGTACCTGGCCCTCGGAAGGTCTAAAGAACCGCCCAGGTATTCTATCCACTCGACAAATCTTTTCTGGGCTTCTCCTTTTCTTATTACTTCCTCAGCTTCAGATCTACCCTTTTCGAAACTGCCCTTCCCGGTAATTTCGTAGAGGAGCCCCACAAGGGAAGAGGTTACTTGGAGCAAATCCTGTTCAACGTTGCCACCAAGGGCTTCGTAGGCCTCAAGCACTTCCAAGGAATTCCCGGCAAACCTGCCCAAGGGCTGCCCCATCTCCGTAATCAGTGCCCCGGCTTTCTTTCCGTAAAGCTTGCTTACCTCAACAAGTCCTCGGGCAAGCTCCCGAGCTTCCTCGAGCCTTTTCATAAAGGCACCGGAACCGACTTTAACGTCAAAAACTATTGCATGAGTGTTAACTGCCAGTTTCTTGCTGAGTATTGAGGAAACTATAAGGGGAATACTCTCTACCGTAGCAGTAGCATCACGAAGGGCGTAAATCTTCCTGTCGGCAGGAGCTATTTCAGCAGTTTGAGCCGAAATGGAAAAACCGAATTTCTCCACAACGTCCGATATTTCATCCTGAGAAAGTTCAACCTTCATGCCGGTACTTTCCAGCTTATCAACTGTTCCTCCCGTAAATCCCAGGGCCCTTCCTGCAAGGAGCGGAGCCTTAAAACCGAGTTCTGCAAGGACAGGAGCAATAAGAAGGGAAACCTTGTCACCTATTCCGCCGGTACTGTGTTTATCAACAATAAGCCCTCGAGAAGTTACCTTAACTTCTTTTCCGCTCTTCAGCATAGCATCGGTCAGCGAGAGGGTCTCCCTGTAGGATAATCCCCTGAAAAAAACCGCCATGAGAAAGGCGGCCATCTGGTAATCGGGAATGGAACCGGAAGTGTATCCCCTTACGGCAAATTCTATTTCTTCCTTTGAAAGCTCATTTCCGTCCCGTTTCTTCTTTATCAGCTCTTTAAATACCACAACTACCCCTGAATCAGGTTATAACCCACATCAACCTTATCATACCCTCAACCAAAGGAACCAGAAGCCAATTAAGAATCGGACTGACTATAACTATGATTAGGATTATGGGACCGTAAGGCTCCAATCTTTTATAAGTTTCCCAGAGACCGGGAGGGAGAAAAGCCTCAAGAACTTTCGAACCGTCCAAAGGAGGTATGGGAAGCAGGTTAAACACTCCAAAGGCAACGTTTATAAAAACGGCATACTTCGCCATGAGAAACAGCGGTTCGGAAATCGAAGCCGGAAGAGAAGTAATGGGAAAATACTTGAGGAAAAGCAATAAAAAGAAAGCACTCAGAAAGTTAGCCAGAGGACCTGCAACAGCGACAAGCACCTCTCCCCAGCGAGGGCCTAACTTCTTAAAGTTCCTTGGATTTATCACCACAGGCTTTGCCCAGCCGAAGTGGACAAGTAAAAGGGTAATAAATCCCAATACATCCAGATGGGCCAACGGGTTAAGCGTTAACCTCCCGGTAATTCTCGGGGTAGGATCTCCGAGCCTATAAGCAACAAGTGCATGGGCAAATTCGTGCACCGTCATAGCCCAAAGTATCCCGGGGAGAGCGATCAAAAGGTCAAGTATCCACTCCTGCAAGACCTCCTCCTGCTTATGAAATTTCTTCCTCTACAACCTCTCCGTAAGGTTCAACTTCCGTAAAGATCTGACCCTGAAACTTATAAAACCTGCACCTGGGGTCAAGCCAGCAGTCCGGCGGCAGTCCTGCTTTTATACAGGTCTGGGACAGGAATTCCCTTTCATCCCATCCCCACTCCACGGGAACCTGAGGAAGGAGCAGTCCGGAAGCGTAACCGCACCTTACTATCAGGCCGTCCCTTCCGACCTTTATCTCTTCGGGCAAATTTTCCGGGACGGTCTCTATGGGCTGGGGAGGCGTCAAGACAGTAACTTCTACCGTAAGGTGGGGAAGCTCCTGGGGAGTAACGGGGTAGAACCGAGGATCCCTGGTGGCAGCAGATATGGCAGCCTCAATCGTTGCCTCGATAAGGGGCATTACCGGTTCCGGAAATCCGATGCAGCCCCGAAGTTCTCCGGAAGGAAACCTTTTCAAGGTTACGAAAACTCCCCTTTCTTCATAAAGCTCGGGGGGAGCATCGGGGGGCGGTTCCACCTTTAACCCTGACTTAACAAACTCCTCAACTGCCGAACGGGCAAGCTTTACCAAAAATTTTCCGCTTTCCTTGCTTATCAGCATCTCTCCCTCCTAATTGACCTGACAGAAATTAATCTAATCTTGCAAACTCAAAGTTGCTAAAATTCCGAAAACTCCGGGAGAAAGAGTGAAGAGACAACCGGTCGGTGTTGAAATTTTCGACAGGATTGCAGATAAGTACGACTCCATCTCCGGCTTCCTCTCCCTGGGAATCATAAAGCGGTGGCAGAGAAAACTGGTAGAAGGACTGGAAAAGCCGGGAAAAGTCCTGGACCTTGCCTGCGGGACAGGACAGGTAGCGGCACTGGTCAAGGAAAAAGCCGAGCTTGTCGTGGGGCTTGACTACTCACTTCCTATGCTAAGAGTCGCAAAGACAAAGTACCCTCACCTCTTCTGGGTAAGGGGGGATGCCCTGAAAACCCCCTTTAGAGACGGAGAGTTCGATACCGTCCTCGTCTCCCTGGGCCTCAGGCATTTTGAAAACGTAGAAGGAGGTTTAAAGGAAATAAGACGAGTCCTGAAAAAGGGAGGAACTGCAAGGATTCTGGAAGTTTCCGTGCCGAGGAATCCTATGCTAAAGAGTACTTTCATAGCCTTCTTAAAGTATGTGCTCCTGCCCCTGGGAAAAATCAGGTCGAAGGAAGATGTATCAAGACATTTGTTTGAAACTATAATTGCGTTTCCGCACTATGAGGAGTTTATTGAACTGGCAAGGAAGCTCGGATTTAAATCCGGTAAGTTCCGCCCCCTAATGATGGGAATGGCGGCAGTTTACGAGCTTGAAGGGTGAAGTTGTATATAATACGATTGTAAATCGTTTATTTTAGGCAAAATATTCTAAGCCCGATTGGTTGGGAGGCTTGTAGTGAAAAGGTTCCTGATTCTGGCCGGAGGACTGCTGATAATCTCAGGTTGCGGAGGAGGTCTGGGAGACCCCGATCCTCACTATTCCGATTTCGGTACAGACTTTGCAAAGAGGGGTGCAACGTACCTTACAAAAAGCAACCACTCCGACGGCTGGGGAAAGGATAACTGCCTGGGCTGTCACCAGAATTTCAAGCATACGATGGGAACTCCCAACACTCCTCCCGACAAATACCAGGATTTAATAGAACGGGCATTGGGATCAAGAGGATCGTCAAATGTTATAGAGGTATGCTCCGCCTGCCACGGAACAAACGGAGTAAGCGGAGTTAACAGAAGGTGCACAGTTTGCCACGACCAATTTGAAAAGGTTCACTACTATAAAGGAACCTCCGGCAGGAAAGCCTCCCTTCACGACTTTAACAACAACGGAAAAATCGACGACTTTGACTGCACCGTCTGCCACTGGCAGCCCGATATGGACGGAATCGTTGAAACGGACACCGACCTTGCCCCGATAGGCGGTTTCAGGCCGAGGAGCACCGCCGACCTGTGTTTGACCTGCCACTCAAACAACTGGAATTCCCTAAAGGGTAAGGAGCTTGCGGATACCAACGGCGACGGCAGGGAAGACACCAAGATTACTCCACCTGAAAACCCTTCAGATATTACAACTCACTGGAATAACGACGACTTCCACGGAAAGCAGGAGTATAAGTCTGGAGACAGAACATTTAAAGATGTAAACCTCCCGGGGCAAAGCCTCTTCCACACAGAACACGAAGCCCTGGAATGCAGTCAATGCCACAACCCCCACGCATCAAATAACGACAAGCTCATAATCGAAAAGGTCGGAGAAACCCTTCTTGTAAGGAAAGCTATTACGCAGGTGGACAATACAGAATCAACGAAGTATGCCCTCATAGATCCTATGTCAATAAAGTACTTTAAAGACCTTAAGTTCTCGGGAATTATTGAGGCAGAGAATAGAACTTATGATCTCGAAAACCCGACCGATTTCCGCGACTACACATCCCTTCCGATTGAAACCGCCGAAAACGGAACGGTTCGAGAGGAAAGATTCCATATGTCCTCTTTATGCGCCGCCTGCCATGACGGAATTATCGATTACTCTCCGATAAACGGGCTCGGGCTACCCATAGATATCGAAAACCATGGAAATGCAACCGCAACATGTACAACCTGCCATTCCCACGGTTCCGGAAGGTTCTAAATTTTCGGCCGGGAATTCCCGGCCTTCACACAACTCCCGCAAGGGATTCAAAGGAAACCCCTATAACCTTGGACACGCCGGGAACTTCCATCGTAACGCCGAGGATCTGATCGGCGACTTCCATTGTAAGCTTGTTGTGGGTAACGATTATCACCTGAGTTTCGAGAGCCATCTGCTTTATAAGCTCAGCAAATCTCAAGGTGTTTGCATCGTCAAGGGCAGCATCAACTTCATCAAGAACAACAAAGGGTGCAGGTTTTACGGAATAAAGGGCATAGAGAAATGCAAGAGCTACAAGAGTCCTCTCCCCACCGGAGAGAAGGTTAATGTTTGAATGCCTCTTACCCGGCGGTTTAGCCTCAATTTCTACCCCGGCTTCCGAAATATTGTCGGAAGTCAGTATAAGCTTACCTGTTCCCCCTCCGAAAATGGTCTGAATCGCCCTCCTAAAGCTCCTGTTAACCTGCCTGAAGGTAGAAGTAAAGCGCTTCTCTATCTCCTGATCAAGTTTCTTTATCGCTTCCTTAAGGTTCTTTATAGACTTAACGAGATCCTCCCTCTGTTCAAGTATAAAACCATACCGCTCCTTTACCTTTTCATACTCTTCTATGGCAAGGAAGTTAACAACTCCAATCCGGGAAATCCGTTCCTTAAGGTTGATTAACTCCTTCTTAAGCTCTTCCTCCCCTTCGACACCTTCGGAGAGAAGGAGAGCTTCGGATACCGAAGCATCAATATCCAGTATCTTCTTTACAACCTCATCCTCCCGAACTGACAGGCGAGCAAGGGAAAGCTCTGTATCCTTCAACCTTTTCTGAACTTCAGACAGGTCTTTCTGTCTCTGCTTTAAAGCATTCTCCTTATCTCTCAAAACCCCCGTAAGTTCCGAACGCCTGTCCTCAAGTCCGGAAAGCTCCTCCCTTATTTCCTCTATAGCCTCGTCAACTCCGCCGAGCAGTTCAGCGGCTCTTTGAAGCTCTTCCTGAGACTTTTTAAGTTCCTCTCTCTCCTTCTCCAACCTGTTTAAAGTTGCAGAGAGTTCCCTCCGGAGAGATGACAAAAAACGCTCTTTGGCTTTCAGTTTCTCCCTCAAAGAGGAGAGCTTCTCCATTACAACCAGCTTCCTGGAAGTATCTTCCGAAAGCTTATCTTTTACCTCTTCGGCCTTTGAACGGCAGCTCTCCTCTTTCCTCTCAAGCTCGTTCAATTTCCGCGAAAGCTCCTCCTTCTCGGCCATCAAACTATTCAGCTTCTCTGCAAACATTGACATCCGCCTTTCAAAAGAACTTACACTTTCCTCCGCCCTCGCCTTTTTCTCCTCAAGCTCCCGCCTCCTCCCATCAAGGTCTGAAATCTTTCTAGAAACTTCCCTCTCCTTCGATTCAACCTCAAAAAGCTCCATTTTCAGGAAATTTAGCTCCTCCCTTAAGACATCAATTTTCTCCTCAAGACGGGAAATCTCCTCCTTAAGGGGAGCCTCTCTTGAAACAACCTCTTCAAGCTCGTCCGTTTTTTTAGAAAGCTCCCCCTCAAGTTCCTTTAGTTCCCTCTCTAATTCCAGCAAAGAGCTTTCCTTGAACTTCCCCACAATAGATCCCTTACCGGACAGAAGCGCGTAGTCTTCATCCATAAACACGGCATCGGGGTACTTCTCCGCCAGCTCTTTTGCCTTTCCGGGGGCGTAGTAAACTTTGTAGAAGACGGTCGAAACCATCCTCTCAACCCGGGAATCCCTGGGCTTCACCTTACTAACAAGCGGAATTGCCCCCTCAATTTCGGGAGTTTCAAGGCTCTCTACCGAAGCAGCAAGAAGCGTTACACGGCCGTTACCCTTTATCCTATCTCTTATCCAGAGGACATCTTCGAAGGTCCTTACCACTATACCCGCTCCAAAACGGGACAGGTAATTCTCTACAATCTTTTCCCACCCTGGCTCAACTTCTATAAGGTTTACAATCAGACCGAGGTATCCCTTAACCTTTCCCTGCCTTGCGCTCTCTACAATCTTTTCTTCAAGCTTATCCAGCTTCAAGGAAGAGAAAACTCTCCTGGAGCTTTCTATCCGGGCTTCCAGCTGGTAAACCTCTTTCCTCTTTCTTGATACTTCCTCCCGAAGGGAATCAAGCTCGGCAATAAGTTCCTCCCTTTCCCTCCGCAGCGCCGACAGCTGCGACTCCTTCTCTCCAAGCTTCTCTTTAATGGATTCCTTTTTCTCCTTCAATCTATTAAGCTGACCGGAGTAGTAATCCTTTTCCTTCTCCAGCGCCTTAAGCTCACCCGGAATCCTCTCAATCAGGCTTTTCTGGGAGCGGAACCGCTCCTCTTCCCTAGCCATATCGGTTCTGAGCTTTGAAATACTGGCATCAACAGTAAAGTAGCGAGATTGAAGCCTTTTCTTTTCTCGGGATAGGAGTTCAAGTTCCCTTTCAATTGCAGAAAGCTCCTCTTTCCTCTCTTTCTCAACCTGCTCGCACCGGTGAAGCTCCTCGAGAAACTTATTCTCCTCTTCTTTAAGACGGGTCAACTCTTTAGAGAGGGAACCAATCCTCCTCTTCTTTTCCTCGACTTCCGATTCCTTTTCGGCAATTTCTCGTTTCAACCTCTCTATCTCTTTGGTAAGGAACTCCCTCTTTACGGAAGCCTCCTTTTTGCTCTTCTCTACTTCGTGAAGTTCTCTTGAAGTCTCCTCTATACTGCGGGTCAGCTCCTCAAGTTCCTTTCTAAGCTCCTCCACCTCTACCTGAAGGAAGGAGATTTCAGATTCAAGGCTACGCCTATCCTCCTGCAAAACTTTTAAGGAAGCCTCCAGACCTTCTCTCTCCTCCCTTACGCTCCTTAACTGATATCCCAGGAGCTTTAGCTCCAGCTCCCTCTCCTTCTCCCTAAGCTCTTTAAATTTTTTGGCCCTCTCTGCCTGACTCTTCAAACTCCTCAGGTTCTTGGCAACCTCCTCGATTACCCCTTCTACGCTCTCAAGGTTCCTCTCGGCCTCCTCAAGTTGTTTAAGGGTTTCTTCCCTCTTCAGCTTAAAAGGCGTAATCCCGGCCGCCTCATCGATGAGGAGCCGCCTCTCATTCGGCCTCATCCTCAGAACTCTATCAATCTGTCCTTGTTCGAAGAAGGCGTAGTCCTTGTGGCCTACACCGACGGAGGTAAAAAATTCCTGAATATCCTTGAGCCTTACTTTTTTCCCGTTTATGTAAAACTCACTATCGCCAGTCGACTTTATCCTTCTCCTGATTTCGGTCTCAACAGCTCCGGCAAAGAGGTCATCAGTAACGAAAGTAATAGAGACCTCAGCACTCCTGGCGGGCCTTCGCCCCTCCGCTCCCTTGAACACGACATCCTTGAGGCTTCCCGCCCTCATCCCCTTTGCAGAGGTATCTCCTATTACCCACTTCAGGGCATCAACGATGTTACTCTTTCCACAGCCGTTGGGGCCGACTATGCAGTTTATACCCTCGACAAACCGAACCGTGGTCTCATCGGCAAAGGACTTAAAGCCCTTCAGCCTGAGTTCCTTAATCATTACGCTCTCCTCCTTCCAAAGAAGACCGGAATATATTAGCATTCCCAAGAAGGAGGTGAAGATGAAAAGAGTCCTACTTACGGGAGCAGCAGGGTTCATAGGCTACAAGGTGGCAGAGAAACTGCTGGAAAAAGGCTACACCGTAATAGGAGTAGATAACCTCAACAGCTACTACGACGTAAGACTGAAGGAGTACAGGCTTAAAAAGTTAAAGGAAAGGGGAAACTTTAAGTTCTATAAGGTAGACATAGAAAACCTTGAAGCCCTCAGGGTAATCTTTGAAGATAATGCTGTAGACGGAGTTATAAACCTTGCGGCAAGGGCAGGGGTAAGGTACAGCCTCGTCGATCCCTTTGTCTACGTAAGGACAAACACCACGGGGACGTTAAACCTTCTGGAAATTATGAAGGATTTCGGAATAAAGAAGTTTGTCCTTGCATCGACCTCTTCCCTCTACGCAGGCCAGCATATGCCCTTTAAGGAAAGCCTGCCCGTTAACACTCCCATTTCCCCGTATGCAGCCAGCAAAAAAGGCGCAGAAGTAATGGCCTACACCTATCACTACCTGTACGGCATCGACGTCACAGTAGTCAGGTACTTCACGGTATACGGGCCGGCGGGAAGGCCGGATATGTGCATATTCAGGTTCATAAAGTGGATAGATGAGGGAACTCCGATAACCGTTTACGGCGACGGAACTCAGAGCAGGGACTTTACCTTTGTTGACGACATAGCAGAAGGAACAGTAAAGGCTTTTGAGAAAGAAACGGGATATGAAATCATTAACCTGGGCGGGAACAAACCCCACCAGCTAAAGGAAGTAATAGGTTTAATAGAGAAGTACCTGGGCAAAAGAGCCGAAATTGTTTATAAGCCTTTCCATAAGGCAGACCTAAAGGCAACCTGGGCAGATATCGAAAAGGCAAGGGAAATCCTGAACTGGGAGCCGAAAGTCCCGCTTGAGGAAGGACTTAAGAAAACAGTAGAGTGGCACGTTGAGAACAGGGATTTCGTCAAGAAGATAGTCCTGCCTTAACCGCAGACTACCCTGTTCCTTCCCGCGTTCTTCGCTGCATAGAGGTTCCTGTCTGCTTTGTCTATTTCCTCTTTGAAGGAATCAATGCTCGAAACCTGGCGGACACCGGCACTAACAGTAACTTTTAAGGAAAGACCTTTCTCCTTGCAGAACTCGGTATTTTCTACTTTCCTCCTGACCTCTTCCGCCTTCTCACAGGCTTGAGCCAGGTCACAGTGCTTGAGGACTACGAGAAATTCTTCTCCGCCGTAGCGAATTACGCAGTCGGAAGAGCGGAAGCTCTTCCTGAGTATCTTGGCAAATTCCTTAAGAACACAGTCACCGATCTCATGACCGTAGGTATCGTTTATTCGCTTGAAGTGGTCTATATCAAACATTATCAAGGATACGGGAAGTTCATCACAGGACTTTAAACACTCCTTGAGGAAGTACCTGTTGTATAGGCCGGTAAGGGGATCCCTGACGGCCTTTTCCTCAAGTATTTTCTCTTTCCTCTTTAAAAGTTCCAGCTGAAACTCTCTCTCAAGGCTTGCAGAGAGAGGATACTTGACGTGGTTAAACAGAATTTCCAAGAACTTCAGCTGACCTCTGTTTAAAGGTTTTGAAGAGAAAAGGTAAATGTTACCTATTTCTTGGGATTCCGTTTCCAGTTTTTCACTGAAAATAAACCCCGAAAGTCCGTAACTCTCCGGGACAAACTTGAGATTGACGTTTTCACTGTCAACTTCAATAAGGAACCTCTTTTTATCCGTAAAAAACTGCGTAAGCAAGTAAAACTTGCTCAGCTCCGGAATCTCCGACTTTAAAGTGGAAAATAGATTCCGGAGAACCACTCTGAAATCGCTGGAAGCTATTATGCTTTTCATAAGTTTCTTCAGGATGGAATCAACCTTATTCAGCAGGTAAATGTCGGTATTTTCCCTGTCCAGAAGGTAAAGCCCGCAGTCGAGCTTCCTCAGCCTGTTAACAACAGGAAGAATCATTTCTTCCTTTATTATGCTACCGTGCTGGGGAGCAATCATCCGGGGGTTTTTCTCCATTATCCTGTCAAGGGCATAGTTAAGTATCGCACTGCTCGGCATGTAATGCTTGTGGAAAAGCTCCACTCCCTGATAGTACTCTTCCTCATCAACGGCAAAAAGGTAAAACTTTTTCGAAATAGCTCCGAAAATATCACTTGAAAAGAGGATACCCGAACGCCTATCGTAAGTGCAGAAAGCCCCGGGAAAGTGGGCATAGGGAGTGAAGACAAACTCCAGCGTCCTATCTCCGGCTTCCAGCTTCCAGTCATTTTTATCAACCAAGTAGAACGGCGTTTTCCACTTATAGTGCTTTAGCAGGGTCTTCGTCCTCCAGTGGGTAACAGCGTACCTGAGCTTTGTCGTATTCGGGAACAGCTCTTCAAGCGTTGAGTAACATCCCGTTATATCCGGGTCTTGATGGTGGAAAATGATATATTTTATATCCCTCAAGCTGACGAGTTTCAAAATTTTCTCAAGAACAACGGGGAAAGTTATCATACTTCCCGGATCAATGAGTATGCTCTCTTCCCCGTTCCTTATGAGGTAAACGTGACACTGAAAGGGATCGTTAGGAACAACGTAACCCACCCAGAATACATCCTCGGCAAGCTCCAAAGGCTCGGAAAGGTCATAGGTAACCATTCTTCTATATCCTCTAATAAGTTCTTTCCACTATAAAATCGGCAATCTCTTCAAGAGCTTTTTTGAAAGGGGTATCCTCAAACACAGACAGAGAAACTTTAGCCCGATCGACATACTCCCTTGCAAGGGATAGAGTTTTTTTATCCCCTCCCCTGCTCAATACGAATTCCCTAACAAATTCCACCTGTTCCTTTGTCGGCTGCGGCGAGGAAAGGACAGAAGCCACGGAGCTAACTTCTTCCTCAGATGCTTCTCGTAGAACCGAAAGGAGAGGATAGGTTACCTTACCTTCCCTTATATCGTTTCCCGCCGGCTTACCTATGGTTTCAGTATCAGAAACGTAATCGAAAGCATCGTCGACTAACTGAAAGGCATAGCCGATGTAAGTACCGTAGTCCCTCAACGCCTTCCTTTCTTCTTTCCCCGCTCCACCGACAACTGCACCGCACTCGCAACAGGTGGCAAGGAGGGAAGCAGTTTTCCTGTAGATGATGTCAAAGTACTCATCTTCCGTAAGCCTCACATCTCCTATTTTTTCAAGCTGAAAAAGTTCCCCCTCAGCCATGTCCTGAACCGTCTTAGCGGCAATTTTAAGAACCTCTTCTCCCCCGTACACCGCAAGAACGTAAATGGCTTTTGCGAACATGTAGTCACCTACAAGCACGGCAACGTCGTTTCCGAAAACCTCATTTGCGGAAGGCCTTCCCCTCCTGAGCTTTGCCCCGTCTACTATATCATCGTGCAGAAGGGTCGCCGTATGCATGTACTCCATAACCGTTGCAACGGGAATGAGACGCTCCTCCGGAGCCGAAAAGAGCTTCCCGGCTATTATCGTAAGTCCGGGCCTCACGCGCTTTCCGCCGCTATCGAGAATATAGCCACCTGCCCGGAGAACAAGCTCCACCTTTGAAGAGAGAAGCTTTCTCGAAAATGCTTCCGCAAGTTCAAGCTCTTTCTTTATAACTTCAAAAGGTTTAAAGATCCTCATTATCTCACTACCTACTTTACGGGAATATTCCTGCTTCCCGGCTTAACCAGGGGGATTTTTCCTTCCCTACAAATCGGGCACACTTCAGGCTCGTAAACAGGAACTTCAAGCCTCCACAAAGTAACAAACGGAACGCCAAAATCCACTTTACCGCCGCTTCTGTCAACAAGGCTGCCGACAGCGACAACCTCACCGCCGTGACTGCTGACCACCTCCATCGTCTCTCTCGTTGACTTTCCGGTAGTCACCACATCTTCAACAACTACCGCTCTTTCTCCTGGTTTTATTTCAAACCCCCTCCGGAGCTTCAACTCCCCCTCAACCCTTTCGGCAAATATACCCCTGACACCCAGATGCCTTGCCGTTTCGTAAGAAACTATAATTCCCCCTATTGCCGGAGCTATAACAAGGTCGTACTCCACACCTAAATCCTCAATCCTCCCGGCCAGCTCACTGCACAGCTTTTCGGCATAGTCGGGATATTGAAGAACTTTTGCACACTGCAGGTAGTAGGGGCTATGAAGGCCGCTTGAGAGCAGAAAATGACCTTCAAGGAATGCATCGGCCTTGAGGAAAATCTCTTTTATCTCTTCTTCCGTGAGCATTGTCACCTCCGGGAATGGATAAGGTAATTTTATCAACCTCAAAAATAAATTAAGAAAAGCGAGAAAGTAAGGAGGAAAAAGTGAAGGCGGAAATCCTCAGTAAAGCACAAGAGATAAAAGAAGAAGTCGTTGAGTGGAGAAGGCACCTTCACATGTATCCCGAACTTTCAGGAAGAGAGTTCAACACGGCGGAATTCGTGGCAGAGAAGTTAAAGGAGTTCGGAGTAGATAGACTTGTAGAAAACTTCGCCGACTCAACTGCCGTAGTTGCAGAGATAACGGGAGAGAAACCGGGAAAAACCGTTGCTATCAGAGCCGACATGGACGCACTGCCAACGGAGGAGAAAACCGGTAAGCCCTACGCCTCGAGGATAAAAGGCGTTATGCACTCCTGCGGTCACGACGCCCATACAGCCATGCTCTTGGGAACGGCAAGGCTTCTCTGTCAGATGAGGGACAAAATACACGGAAAGGTAAGGCTAATTTTCCAGCCTTGTGAAGAAAGACACGACTGCAAAGGTGCAAAACACTTAATAGAGAACGGAGTTCTCGAAGGTGTTTCTGCAATATTCGCTCTTCACGTTTTCCCGGAGCTTCCAACCGGAAAGGTCGGAACAAAGCCGGGGCCTTTCCTTGCCTCATCAGACGTATTTCGGGTAAAAGTCATAGGGAAATCAACCCACGCTTCAAGGCCACACCAAGGAATAGACCCCATTCTCATTTCGGCCCAGGTTGTCAACACACTTCACCACATAGTAAGCAGATACGTTGACCCCCTTGATCCTGCAGTGCTGACAATCGGTAAAATCTGCGGGGGATTCGCAGAAAACGTTATACCCGACGAGGTTACACTTGAAGGAACAATAAGAACGCTGAACAGCGAGGTCAGGGACAGAATACCGAAACTCATAGAAAAAGCCCTCTGGGGAATAACGACCGCTTACGGCGGTGCTTTCAAGTTCGAGTTTGAAGAGGGAACACCGCCTTTAATAAACGATGAAGTAACAACCCGCTTTTCCGTAGGAAAGATGAGGGAACTGCTCGGGGATGAAAACGTTATTCTCCTTGAGAAGCCGACAATGGGAGGAGAGGATTTCTCCTTTTATCTCCAAGAAGTGCCCGGAACTTTCATAAGACTCGGAATAAGAAATGAAGAAAAAGGCATCATCTACCCCTTACATAACTCAAAATTTGACGTTGACGAAGATGCTCTGCCGATTGGCGTAGCCGTAGAAACCTTCCTCGCTTTAGAGTGGTTAAAAAGCCACAGTTAATTGAAAACGGTTATCAGCAATCATAAAATAGATTTTAGAGCCGCGGGGGTGGAGCTTGGCTCCTGAGACCTGCCCCGACGGGCAGGAACCCCTGGAACCTGATCCGGGTAATGCCGGCGTAGGGAGCGGCGGGAGTTTACCACTCTTCCCCTCCACTACTTCCTCCCCCCGGTTCTAAAACTAAACAGGAGGCAAGCCGTGCAAAACCTCAGCGAAGTTCTGATTTCAGAGGCAATTATCAACTCTTTCATGGAAAAGCTGAAGAAACACCTTGAAAACGACGTGGCAATCGTCGGAGGAGGGCCCTCGGGACTGGTTGCCGCCTACTACCTGGCAAGAGAAGGGTTTAAAGTTGCCCTTTTCGAAAGGAAGCTCTCAATAGGCGGAGGGATGTGGGCAGGAGCAATGTTCTTCAATGAAATTGTTGTTCAGGAGATGGGGAGGGAAATTCTCGAAGAATTCGGAATCTCCTATAAGGAATATTCCCCGGGCTACTACGTGGCCGACGCTGTTGAAGCCGTAACCACAATAGCATCAAAGGCCGTAAAGGCAGGAGCAGCCATTTTTAACGGAATGACAGCCGAAGATGTTGTCCTGAAAAGGATAAACGGTAACTACAAAGTATGCGGCCTTGTTATAAACTGGACAACGGTGGATACAAATCACCTCATGGTCGATCCGCTGGTCATTACCTCAAAATTTGTAATAGATGCGACGGGACACGATGCCACTGTTGTATCCACTCTCCAGAGAAAAGCCGGAATAAGACTTGACACAGAAACAGGCTGTGTTGTTGGAGAAAAGCCGCTTTGGGCTTCAGTCGGAGAGGAGGATACAGTAAAGAACAGCAGGGAAGTTTTCCCCGGCATATACGTCAGCGGAATGGCTGCAAATGCCACCTGCGGAAGTCACAGGATGGGCCCGGTCTTCGGAGGAATGCTGATGTCGGGCAAGAAGGTGGCAAAGGAGATAGCAGGAAAATTGAGGGCTTAAAACGAATTCCGGAGGAACTATGGCAACGTTAGTTGAACTTGCAAAGAAAGGCGTTATAACGAAAGAAATAAAACAATGCGCAGAGTACGAGAAAAGGGACGTTGATTACATAGTCAACGGGCTAATAGAGGGAACCATCGTTATACCCGCAAACATCTACCACAGGGAAAGGGAAAACTTTACCCCAAGAGCAATAGGAAAAGGCCTCAAAACAAAAGTTAACGCCAACATAGGAACTTCAGGGGACATAGAAAGCATTGAGCTTGAGCTTGAAAAGCTAAAGGTTGCAGTCAAGTACGGCGCAGATGCAGTCATGGATCTCTCAACCGGAAGGCACATAGACGAAACGAGAAGGGCTATCGTAGAGAATTCCCCCGTAATGGTTGGAACTGTTCCCATCTACCAGGCAGCCAAGGAGGCGGCGGAGAAGTACGGGTTTATAGGTAAAATGACAGTTGACGACCTCTTTAACGTCATTGAGAGGCACTGCCGCGACGGGGTTGACTTTATAACAGTCCACTGCGGCGTTACCTTAAGTTCTCTTGAAAGGCTCAGGAACGAGGGAAGACTAATGAACATCGTCTCCCGGGGCGGCGCCCTTATGGCCGAGTGGATGGTTTACAACGAAAGGGAAAACCCCCTCTACGAACACTACGACAGGTTACTTGAAATCGCGAAAAAGTACGATGTAACCCTTTCCCTCGGGGACGGAATGAGGCCCGGTTGCATAGCCGACGCAACCGACAGGTGTCAGATCGAAGAATTAATTACCCTCGGGGAGCTTGTTGATAGAGCGCGGGAAGCAGAGGTTCAAGCAATGGTTGAAGGACCCGGCCACGTACCGCTGGATCAGGTTGAGGCAAATATCCTTCTCCAGAAAAGGCTCTGCCACAACGCCCCCTTCTACGTCCTGGGCCCCATAGTAACGGACATCGCCCCCGGCTACGACCACATTACAGGAGCTATCGGAGGAGCGATCGCTGCAAAGGCCGGAGCCGATTTTCTCTGCTACCTTACTCCGGCAGAACACCTTGCCCTACCGGACGTTGAAGATGTTAAGGTCGGAGTTATTGCCGCAAGGATTGCAGGTCACGCGGCAGACATAGTTAAGGGAGTCCCCGGAGCGATTGAATGGGATATCGAAATGGCGAAAGCAAGGGAAGCGCTTGATTGGGAAAGGCAGTTTGAACTTGCAATAGACCCTGAAATCGCAAGAAAATACAGGGAAAAGAGAAGACCTCAGGAAGACGAGAAAACGTGCACAATGTGCGGTAAGCTCTGTTCTATTAAAAGAGTTGAGGAATACTTGAAAAAGTGATCTTCTGGCCCCTAAGGGGCCAGTTAGAATCTACATACCCTCTTTAAGCAAATTTAAGTAATGTTCTTTAATTTTATAACTCACCGCGCTATCCGGCTCTGCAACAATTAACTGTGTCAGGTTTTCAACAAACTTCCCCCTAAGCGGGAAAAACAAATGAAGGAAGTAGCGTACAAAATCAATACAGTCAAGAATTGCCATCTCAATACCTGTCTTTTTATACACCTTACGGGTCTCTAATAAAACAGACTCCTCAGTCTGCTCTGTTGTTATGAAGAGATACTGCTTTAATTTTTTTCTTTCTTGTTCATCTAAGGCAGATATCTTCCTAAGAGCGATGTAAATATCTGCTTCTGTTACCTTTTTGCTTTTAATTTCGTAAACTTTAACCACAGAACCGTCATCTAAAACTAGTTCTACATCTCCTAAATTCCCGGTTTTACTATCAGCCGCCGTATGACTTTCAAGCGGTTTTACCCTATACCCAAGACAAGCCTCGATCGTCTTGTGCAGAGCTGCCGTAATAAGAACGGGAATCCGGCTTGCCCTCGGAAGTGTAAGCAACTGCTTTAGAACTGCGACTATATCTTCTACCGAAACGGCAAGCCCCTCAAGGTTCTGAAGCCTTTCACTGAGTAACTCCTCTCGCCTTCTTTTTAGGAGTATTAACCTTTGTAGTAACGCCAAAAGGACATCATATGCCCGTAATTCTCCATAATGAACCTTGTGAACTATTGAAGAAAAGGCGTTGTAAACCTGCTTATTTTTACCTACGACTTCTCCGAGTTTCTCAGGTATCGGAAGCGAAAGAGTTCTAAAAGCCGGAGTCAGAAAACCTGTAGTACGTATTAGCGGCAATTTATACCGGCTTACTAAAACTTGCACACAATTTTCGTCAACCTTTCTTCCCGAAAAAGCCCCCTTTTCTTTCACACCTCTTGCAACGGGATAGAGAATATTAACTTCAGGATCAATTAACTTTGCTAAGAGAAGGGCTATAAGAACACGCACAGGCGCTCCTACATTGCTGTGAACAAGGATATCTAAGTTCCTCTCTACTTCTTCCGAAAGATTTAAAGAAAGTTTGGAAGTCTCGGCATATGAATAAAGCCGTTCTAAAATTTCTATACAATTTGTCTTCAGGTTCTTATCTAGCTTTAAGCCCATAGTCTAAGTTTCCTTCCAACACCTCCCGAGGATCGTAGTTGAGCCAAAGAACTTCTCTCCTCAGGTTCTTACTGCTGTGACACCGCTTTACAGGAGCCTCAACGCAGTACCAATCCTTGTAAAGTTCATCCATAAGTTCACAGTGGTAACCGGATATGGCTACCCTCCCCTTTACGGAATGAAGCAGTCTCGCCAGCTCAATATGCTCCTCATCGGTCATTTCATAAGCATAAGCATTCTTATCTTTCCTTGACTGATGGGGGTACGGCGGATCGCAGTAAAAGAGAGTATCTTCATCATCATACCTCTTTATCACCTCAAAGGCACTATCATTTTCAATCTGAACTCTTAGAAGCCTTTGAGCTATAAGCTCTAAATCCTCTATCCCTCCAAGCCACCTCGAAACAGCTCCGGCCATTCCCCTTCTACTACTCTTTGCCTTAACACAGTACGCCCACCTACCCGGAGTTGCCGTCTGTGCAAGTCCCGTCCTAACCTGTCTGGCCCTTATGTAGAACCTCCTTGCTCTCTCAACGTCGGATAGTTCATCAACCGGTTCTTCTATTGCTTTTCTAAATTCTTCCCGTGAGAAGGGTGTTAAGGATATGGCTTTTATTAACTCTTCAGTTTTATCTCTGAGGACCCTAAAGAAATTAACTACCTCACCATCCAGATCATTATAGGTCTCTACAGGAACGGGAAGCCTATTTATAAGAATAGCCGCAGATCCCCCGAAAGGCTCACAATACTGAGGAGTATAAGGTAAAAGGGGTAATATCCAGTTTAAGTGTGAAAACTTCCCTCCGTACCACCCAAAGGCTATAAGCCTTTTCTTAGCCCTCGGGATCCTGAGAGTAAAGTCCTCAAGATCAAATAGTTTCAGCTTTTCCATTTCACGTCCTTCGCAATTTGCTAACAAATATAATACAGAAAATCACAGTCTCACTTAACCGTTGCAACCGGCAAATAAGATTGATAACATTTCTTTAAAGTCTTCTAAAATCAAGGATGAACCATGATTAAGGAGTACACCGGGCTATTTACAACGTTTTGCGAAAAGTACATAGAATCGCTCCCCGAAGAGGTCATAAGGATACTCCAAATAGGAGATGTAAAGGAATTCTGCAGAAATGCCAACTTTTGGTTTAACTCCTTAGTTGAAAGCTTTTACAAAGAGAAAGAGAAATTTAAGGAAATGCTTATTCAGCTGGGGGTCAACCTTTACAGGAAGGAAGTGAGCATTGCTTTTGTCGTTGATGCGATAAACGCAATAACTTATGAGGTACTCAGGTACATCCACGATGAAAAACTTCCTTTTAAGTTGTCTGAGGAATTTATAGAAATATTCAGGGAAATACCCAACATCATAGCTTATGCATATATAAAGGAATCCATAGAAAAGAAAGAAGAACTCCTTAAAGCAATACCCGAGGAAGAGGTAAGGAAAGCCTTCAAGTATCACTTTTCAAGGATAAGAGAAATCATAAACGGGGAAAATACTAAACTTGACGTTGAGGAGTGTCCTTTAAAGCAAATAACAGATGAAATAGCCTTTAAAATAGGCTGTAAAAAACTTCAGATTTGTGAAGAAGTTGAGAGAATCCATAACCTAATACACCTTCATCTCTCAACATTTGGCAAATATGTGCTTCAGGGTAAATTCCTTTCCGCCTACTTACTTCTTGTTTCTATATTTTTCCTCCTGGAAAAATTATCAACAACCGTCAGAAACATTAATACTACGAGGAAAAACATAGACCTAAAGGACGTTGTTTCTTTCATACTTGAGGATTTAAAAGGAAAGGCTTCTCTCTTCGTTATAGATCCAACCGACCTTTCCTTTATAAACAAAACCTTTGGTTATCAGATAGGGGATGAAATATTTACCTTTTTAGAGAAAAAACTGGGAGAACTCCTTCCAAAAAATGCTGTTTACGGAACAGTTAAGTGCACAACAGGAGTCCTCTGTACAGTTGTTGAGAAGAATAGCCTTGACTATGAAGTCGTCTTCCGAAAGCTCAGAAAAGAGCTTCAAGAACGTTACGAAAACTTCCCAGCTAAGGTAGACATAAGCGGCTTCCTCATAAGACTCCATCCGGACGTTAAAGTTTCAAAGGAAGAGCTTGCCGATGTCATTACCTTTGCCTCAAAAAAGAGCAAAGAAAGGCAAGGACTACTCATCATAGACCTTAAAAGCTCAGAGGTTGCAAGGAATATCATCGTATTCAAGAGCATCGTTGGAGATCTTCTCAAAAAGATTAAAAGCGGGGAGATACACCTTGCCCTACAGGAAATCAGAGAAGTCAAGAGCAACGAAATTAAACACTACGAGGTTCTTTTCAGGATCAGAGACGAGAAAGGAGAAATTATCCCAGCATATAAAATAATTGATTACCTTTATGAGCTTAGAATAATTTACGAACTTGATCTTGCAGTAATGAAGAAAATAAAGGAAAACTTAAATATTTTCCGCGATAAGTTCATCTTTATAAACATAAGTCCGGCAACTTTCAAAGTACCGAGAGCTGTAAAGGAAATCAGAGAGATAACCGAGGTGCTCATAAGTTCGAAACTGAAATTCGGTTTTGAAATCACAGAACAGGCAATAATAGAAGACCTCCGCGTATTAAAGGAATTCTTTAAAGACCTTGAAATTCCCATATCGATTGACGATTTCGGAACTGGTTACTCTTCATTCTCCCAGCTCATAAACTTAGTCGAGAAAATCCCCATTAAATATCTTAAAATAGACGGGAGTTACGTTAAACTCCTCTCTACAGATAACAGAAAAAAGGCTGTCGCCGTAATAAAGAGTATAAACAGTATGGCCCACGCAATGGAAATAGAAACGATTGCTGAATTTGTAGAAAACGAGGAAATACTTAAACACCTCCAATACTTGGACGTTGACTATGGTCAGGGTTACCTTTTTGGAAAACCGGAAATCGTCATTTAGAGGAATGATATGCTTGCAAAAAGGATTATTCCCTGCTTAGACGTTAAGGAAGGTAGGGTTGTAAAGGGAGTTAATTTCGTTAACCTCATAGACGCAGGCGATCCTGTAGAGAATGCAAAGGTCTACGATGAGCAGGGAGCCGACGAGCTGGTATTCCTCGATATAACAGCAAGCTATGAGAAAAGGGGAATAATGATCGACGTTGTAAGAAGAACGGCGGAAGAGGTATTCATGCCCCTAACGGTAGGGGGAGGAATAAGAACCGTTGAGGACATACGGAACCTCCTGAACGCCGGCGCAGACAAGGTTTCAATAAATACCGCTGCAGTCAAGAACCCGGAACTTATAACAGAGGGAGCAAAACTCTTCGGTTCCCAGTGCATAGTCGTGGCAATAGATGCGAAGAGAAAAGGAAACTCCTGGGAAGTTTACATCCACGGCGGAAGGACCCCGACTGGAATCGATGCCGTTGAGTGGGCAAAAGAAGTTGTTGACAGAGGAGCCGGAGAAATACTCTTAACTTCGATGGACAGGGACGGAACGAAATCAGGCTACGATGTTGAACTTACAAGAGCCGTTTCTGAAGCAGTTTCCGTTCCGGTTATCGCTTCGGGAGGCGCCGGGAAAATGGAACACTTCTATGAAGGTCTGGTAAAAGGAAAAGCAGATGCAGTCCTCGCCGCCTCCGTTTTCCACTTTAAGGAAATATCAATCCCCGAACTAAAAGAATACCTAAAGGAAAGGGGAGTTTGGGTAAGGATTTAAACAGCCTGTGCTGAAAACTTCTTCATTAAAGTATCGAATCTTTAATATCTTCCAATAGTGAAACAAGAACCGGAACAAAAACCAGCGTCATAAACGTTCCGATTATTAGTCCCCCTATTGCCACAACAGCAAGAGGAGCAAGACGCTCCAGCCCGAGAGCCCACCCCAAGGCGATAGGGATCATACCAACAGAAGTCCCGAAAGCAGTCATCAAAACGGGTCTCGTCCTTACCTTCACACTTTCCAGAATGGAGTTCTTTACCGAAAGTCCTCTTTCTCTTGCCATTTTAAAGAAATCAATCAGCAAAATTGAATTCTTAACAATTATTCCGGCAAGCAGAATCATACCCATAAAGGAAGGCATACATTGAGGTTTATGAAAAACCAGCATTGA
Source organism: Desulfurobacteriaceae bacterium (assembly GCA_027063785.1). Lineage (GTDB taxonomy): Bacteria > Aquificota > Aquificia > Desulfurobacteriales > Desulfurobacteriaceae > JAMORC01. The sequence goes on along the minus strand of JAMORC010000007.1, from coordinate 11,729 downwards.
GAAAGCTGCCCCTATTAGCGCCAGAGGAATTGCAGCTATTATGGACACAGGATACACAAAGGAAGAAAAGGCCGGTATAAGAGAAAAGTAAAGCAGAATTATCCCCACAGCCAGAGATTTGAATAATCTCCTAAAGCTTTCTTTCATTTGTTTTATTTCCCCTTCGTGAGCTATGGAATAGCCTTGAGGAAGCTGGAGCTTCCTCTCAAGTTTGTTAACCTGGAATTGAAGAAAAGTTGTAGGAACTTTTGCTCTGTATCCCTCTACATCAAGAGTATTCAGCAAATTTCTGTGAGTAATGAGGCTCTGGACAAACCTCTTCTGAAACGTAACAAAGTATGAAAGAGGGATAAAACCCTTTTCCGTCGGTACAGGAATTCTTGAAAGTTTATCCACAAAATCCCTTTTGCTTCGGGGAAGTATTATTTTAACGGCCAGAGCGTTTTCCATGGGAATAATAAAAGAAGAAGTTACAGTACCTTTAACGAACCCCCCTATGTATTCGGCTATTTTTAGGGGAGTTAACCCGTAAAGATGAGCCTTTTCCTCATCTATGTTTACTATTACCTCCTCTTTATCGGCATACCAGCTCCTTGATACGGAAGTAAGTCCTTTTACCCTGTAAATCAACTTTTCCAGCTTTTCTCCGATGGAGTCTAAGATCTTCGGATCTCTACCTCTGATTTCTTCTACTATCGTAGCTTTTATAGAAGAAAGAGGTGTTGCACCAAATTCCATAACGTTAACATATCTAAGTCCCGGAATTCTGGCCAATCTATTTCTCAACAATTCCTCGATTTCCCATATAGATTTTTTCCTGTGAAATCTATCAACGAACTGGACTTTTATTTCTATCTGCTGAGGTAGTTTTCCGCTTCCGAAAGACAGAACTCCCGGTTCTGAACCGATTACAGAAGAAACTCTTATAACACCAGGAATTTCATAAATTGCCTTCTCCATTTGTGAAAGAATGTTTTCGGTCCTTTCCAAAGAAGTATTTGAATCAGTTTCTGCTCTTATAATTGCTATTCCCGTATCCATAGGAGGCATAAGGTCTCTTCCTATTACCGGAATAACGCTCTTAACTGTAAAAACAAAAAGCAGGAAACCTCCCAAAACAAACAGCAGTTTTTTCCAGAATTTTTCCGTTAAAAAATCTACAAGTTGAACATAGAAGTCTCTTATTCTATAAACACACCCTTCTATAAAGTAGTCATAAACACGCTTTTCAAAGAAGTTCTTATCTGGAGTTGCTCTAAGGATGTAGGGAGAAAGAATAGGAATGATTGTTATTGCCACAACATAGGAAACGGCAAGAGCAATTATAAGAGTTAAAGAGAGCTGACGTAAAATTTTCTGAACAAAACCTCCCACAAACACTATGGGTAAAAGAACAACTATTGTTGTGTAAGTTCCGCTCAGAACAGCCAACATTACTTCTTTGGTTCCATCAATTGCAGCCTTAAACCTGTCCTTTTTAAGTTCATAATAGTGCCTTTCAATATTTTCAAGAACTACAACGGCATCATCGGTAAGCATTCCCAAAGCCAGTATGATTGCCGTAAGAGTAACGATGTTAAAGTTAAATCCGAAAAGCCACATCAATCCTATCGTTATTAAATAAGTAACAGGAATTGAGAAAAAAGAAACTATCAGCATCCTGAAATTGGCCAAGAAGAGAAAAATAATAAAGAGAGTCATTATCACAGCATCTCTCAAGGACTCCAACATGTTCTTGTTTGAAAGTCTTATAAGCCACTCCTGTGTATCCGTTATTTCAAAATTAAGTTGAGGGTATTCTTTTTTAAGTTCTGGCAAAAAACTCTTGACCGACTCTATAGCCGGAAGTTCATATCCTTTAGGAGACCTCAGTATGCTTATACCTATAGCCGGTTTCCCATTGCCGTGGTAAGCCGAAAGTCTTTCTTGATATCCCCATCTCACCTGCGCTATGTCAGCAAGTTTTATTCCGGGTTTTACAGTTATATTTTTCAGCTCTTTTAGCCTTTCTGCTTCTTCTTTTATCTTTAGAACCAGCATTCCGTTTTTATTTATAAGAAAACCTAAAGAGGCATTAACATTACTTCCTTTTAAAGCCTCTATAAGATCTTTCAGCGTTATGCCAAATCCGGCCATCTTCAAATATTCGGGCAGGATTTCTACTTCTCTTTTGTATCCTCCAAAAACCTCAACATCTGATACGTTGGGAAGAGACAGCAACTTGTCTTTTATCTCGTTTTCTGCAAGTTCTCTTACCTGAGCCATAGATAGAAGAGAGTTCTTTTTTGGAGAAACAGCTAAAATCATTACAGGTTTTGTGGCGTCAGTTACCTTGTATACCTGGGGAGCAAGAATATCCTTCGGTAACTTTGGAATTACTTTTGACAGCTCGTTAGCAACATCCGTTGCAGCTGCATCAATTCCCTTTTCGTATTTAAATTCTGCTACGACAACGGAAACTCCATCTTTCGTGGTAGAACGGACTTCCCTGACAAGGTCAATGGTCATGAGCCTCTGTTCTATAGGTCTTGTTATATGACTGGCAACGTCTTCAGCAGAAGCACCAGGTTCAACCGTAACGACGGCTATTTGAGGTCGATTGGCATCCGGGAAAAACTTCCTCGGTATCTCTTTAAAACCTATGATTCCTAATACGCAAAATAGAAGAAGGAAAGCAAGGATAAAATGAGGTCTTTTCACATACCATTCAACTGCTCTATTCATTTATCATCTCCGCGGGAATTACAGTCCTTCTCCTGTAAACTTCCAAAAGTTTACTTTCTCTTCCTACTGCAACTTTTACGTCCGGTGGTAAACCTTCAACTACGGCTTTGTTCCCCGAAACTGCCAGTACTTTTACTTTAACCGGTATAACCCGATTCTTCCTTATTTGAAGCACATAAACACCATTTTTCATACGTAAAAGAGCTTCCGAGGGCACCACAATTCCTTTAATGGGGCGGCTTTTCAGAATTACAGAAACTGTTTCCTCCGGCCTGAAACGGCTTGAATTAACCTTCAATTCAATCACGTACAGAGAAGTTTTTCTATCTGCCGCAGGATATACCTTTTGAACAACGGCAAAAGAATTTTTACCTACCGGAACTTCCTCGCCTATTGGAATCTGCTCTGCTTCCTCCGGTGGAACCTTCACGAGAATTTTAAATCCATCTTCCGGGTAAAAAACGGACATAGCCGGTTTCCCCGGCATAGCCATATCTCCTTCATGAAGGTAAAGGTGAGAAACTATTCCGTTCTTAACAGCCCTTATTTCTGTGTAGGGCAGTCTGGAACGAAAAGCTTCTTCTTTGTTTTCTAAAGCTTCCACCTTCAACTTCAAGCTTTTTAGCTGAGATCTCAGCAGGGACAGTTCACTCCTTACTTGCTGGTATGCGTTTTCGGCTTTTTCGACTGCTTCTTTAGAAGCTCCGCCTTTGCTCCACAGGAGTTTTAATCTTTCCAGCTCTCTTTTACTATTTTCTTTAATTACCTCTAGTGATTTTATCCTTTCTTCTATTCCTTCTATTGAAGCTCTAAGAGCGGCAACCTCTTTTTGAATTGAGCTTATAGATGCTCTTATTTCTGAGCTATCCAGTTTAATTAAAATTTCGCCTCTCTTGAAGGAATCTCCTTCCTGCTTGAAAACCTTTTCTACCAAACCGGAAACTTTTGTCGAAATAGTAGCATAACTGTAAGACTCTACTTTTCCAACATAAGCAAATTCTTTAAAGATACTACCTCTTTTCGAAACGGCATATTGCACCGGTAAAGGATACGTCTTTACCGGAGTAGTTGATAGAAGTTCTTTTTTTCTCTTTTTATAGGTAACAATCCCGACCGCCAAAGCGGCAACAAGTATAAAAATAAACAGCACGAAAGAAGTCCGTTTTTTCATTTCTCCTCCACCAGAGCTTCAATCCTTCTCCTCTCTATCTCCCACCTGTAAAACGAACTCTTCAACTCCGCTTCTGCCATAAACCTCCTGGCTTTAGCAAGAAGAAGATGATCCATATCTCCCTTTCCGTTTAAGTATTTAAGCTTTTCGACTTCTTCTACTTTCTTTTCATAAACCAGCTTCTTCTTCAAAGCTTCTATCCTTGACTGAAGGGACAAAAGCTTCGATACAGCCTCAGAAAGCTCTCTTTTAAGCACTCTTTTTGCCTCTTCCTTATCCGATACTGCTGAAAGTTTCATAAGACGGGCTGACAATCTATCAAGCCTTTTCCTACCAAAAGAAAAAATGGGATAGCGAAGAGAAAAAGAAATGCTTCCTACCCCTTCGTTCTCTCCTGTGTCAAAACCGTAGTTTCTGTAATAACTGCCGCTTATTAAACACCTTATTCCGTACTTCGAAGATGCCAGTTTCTCCATCTCTGAAGCCGACTTTACAGAATAATCCTTCACTTTAATGAAGTTATTGTTTTTCAGTAACTTACTGTAAAGTTCATCGAAAGATAATTTCACATACTTATAGTCAACCGTAAATGGTTCCAACTTTTTTATCCTCTTCCCGACCAGCGTTTCAAGGGCTACGAGCAGGGCTTTTTCTTTTTGTTCTAAATCCCTTATTCTTGAAACCACCTCGGCCAGGTCAGCTTCCACTTTTAAAAGGTCAACTTGAGCAAATTTACCGGCTTTTACTCCCGTTTTAACCGTTTCTCTGAGCTTCTCAAGACTTTTTCTGTAAGCCTGAAGAGAATCCTTGGAAACATCCAAAGCAAGATAAGACAGATACAGAGAATCAACGTTAAACTTTATACGCCATTTACTATCCTCCAGGAGCAACTCGTAAATTCGAGACTTGAGCCTTTCGATTTTCACCCTTTGAGAAATTGTTCCTCCGGTATAAATAGGAACAGAAAAGGAAAAACCATAGAGCAGCTTCCTGCTATCGAAAGGAGGAGGATTTTTAGGAGAAGGCAGAGAAGAAAGAGGAACTAACATATAGTTTCTGTTGAAAGTCTGATAAACAGAATCAATGTTTAAAGTTCCGAACCTGTCCCTTTGTATAGAATCGGCTTTTCTGGCAAGTGATAGAGCCTTGTATTTAAGGGACTTCAGCTTCGGGTAATTCTTAACAGCTGCGTTTTCTGCTTCCTGTAAAGTTATCCCTACAGCCGATAAAGGCAGAAAAAGAGCAACAATAAATAAAACTACATTCAAACCTTTCCTCCGCGAACCATACTGCACTTTTAAGTTAAGCACTATAATATTATTTAGTCAACTATCGAACAATCGGAGGAACAAATGGTTTCTTACATTGAAGTAGCCGCAATATCTTTTGTTACGGCCTTTATCTTTTCCCTGGGAGGCCTCGGTTCGGCTGTCGCCCTTATACCCATTTTAACTTTTCTAGGAGTCCCTTTTCAAATAGCAAGACCAACCGGCCTTTTTACTAATACGGTTTCAACCGTATCAGCAACCATCCACAACCTCAGGAAAGGAATTGTCGATTTTTCCTTTGTATTACCCATCATAATCACTTCAGTCTTTCTCGCCCCTATCGGGGCTTACCTTTCCCATCTTGTTCCGGAAAAAATTGTGGCTTTGATATTTGTGCTATTCCTCTTTTTCGCCGGCTTCATGGTATACATTCCCAAAAAAAAACTGTTTAACGGAACCGACCTTAAGTTTTACCCTCTCTTGGTAGGAGCAATTTCCGGACTTCTTTCGGGACTTTTAGGCGTTGGCGGAGGAGGACTAATATCTCCTATGCTTATTATTGCAGGTTTTGATCCAAAGAAGGTTGTCGTAACAACTGCTTTCGTAGTTCCTTTTTCTTCCTTTGCCGGATTTCTCGCTTATTGGAAGCTGGGAACAGTTGATTGGGGTATTACGCTGGCAGCTGCCGTTCCGGCCGTTGTTGCAGGATATCTCGGAGCTTTCGTTACTCACCGTTTCTTAGAGCCCGGACATGTAAAAAGAATTTTAGGATTTCTATTTTTCATACTCGGTTTAAAATTCCTTATGAAAATTCTGTAGTTAAGGAGGAGCAGAAAAATGCTGAAGGAATTCCTGAAAGGAGTGAATCTTGACTACCTTGCCTCAGGAGAACCAAAGATAGACGTTGAAACTTTCCTGGAAAAGTGGAAAAACGGAGAAGCCATCCTCCTGGACGTGAGGACAAAAGAAGAAAGCAGATTCGTTTCACTGGAAGCATTCGGGCTGAACATTCCGCTCTCGGAACTTCCAGACAGAGTTTCAGAACTTCCTAAAGACAAGCTCATTTGCACGATCTGTCCCGGGAAAATCAGGGCCACTCTGGCTTTTGCTTTCCTGATAGACTGCGGATTTGAGAACGTAAAAATCCTTAACGGTTCACCGGCAGAGCTTGTTGATACCCTAAAGCCCGGTTTTATAAAGAAGAAGCTACTGTAATGGAAAAATTGCTGGAGCTGATAAGGCTGATATCAGACCCCACTCGGTACAGGATACTCAAGATTCTTGAGGAGAGGCCGGCCTATACCTGCGAAATAGCGGAGGTTCTCGGCCTCTCTCCTTCTACTGTTTCAGCTCATCTCTCTAAGCTCAAATACTTTAGTATTGTGAAAGAAAAAAAATTCGGAGTAAAGACGCTCTACTCGCTGACCATTCCAGAAGAACTAAAAGAGATAATCACTCCCATCCTCCAAAAAGGAGATAGGTGGAAAATAGTAGAAATAGATAGAAAAAAACTAAAATCCATAAAACTTGACGAAATCTGTCCTAAAAATCAATAAAGTCGTAGTTCTACCGCGCTAAAACAAATATCCGAAAATTCAGCAGAATTAAAAGTCTAACTTCTCCTAAAGAAGTTTACTAAAATCACTCCGGTAACAAAGCCACCAAGATGAGCAAACCACGCAACTCCGCCCATTGAAAGGTGATTAACAGAGAAAAGAGCACTGGTAAATTGAAAAGCAAACCACACAGCTATCCAGACGAGGGCGGGAACGGCCACAATATCAATGAAGAAAAAGAAAAAAACGAGCGTTATTATCTGAGCCCTCGGAAACAGAACTGCATAAGCACCAAGGACGCCACTTATAGCACCGGAAGCACCGATAAGGGGAATCTGAGAGTTCGGATAGACCATAACCTGAAACAGGGCGGCAACTACTCCGCAGATAGTATAGAAAATCAAAAACCTTAACTTGCCCATCTTATCTTCAACGTTATCTCCAAAAACCCACAAGAAAAGCATATTCCCGAGGATATGCATAAAACTGCCGTGGAGGTATTGGTAGGAAATCAGGTTCCCGTACGGGGTCAAGGGATCAGGAGGAGGTATGTCAACACCGTGAATTATTTCAAAAGGAATCACCGCAAACATCTTGATAAAAATTTCTCTTAAATGAGGAGGCAGCATAACCTCGTAGAGAAAAACTACAGTGCAGACAAGAATGAGAAGTATCGTAACTAGCGGAGCTGAACGGCTCGGGTTTATATCCTTTATCGGAATCAAACCGCCCCCCTATCCAGTACTACCGAATCCCCCCTCTCCCCTCAATGTCCTGTCAAGCCTGCCGGCAGGCCTTGCCTCGAGGGGATAAAACCGCCTCGGTATCAGTTGAACAGCCCTCCACGGAAGCTGGGGATCCGGTTTTGACTTATCAACCTTTAAGAGAGGAACTTTAATGGTTCCCCGGTAAGTCATATCAATTATCCCGACGGAATTGGCCAGAACAAATCCGCTTTTATAGATAGAAGACCTGGGAACAAGGTCAAAGTAAAAACCGGGGGGTGGAGAAACCCTGACTCCGGTATCAAAAAAATATAAGTCTCCGTCCTTTTTGATAAGAGAAATTAAATGGAGATCCCAACCGCTGTCAGAAATCCTTTTTTTAAAGGGAGGAAGCGCCCCCTTTTCAAGAGAAAAGGAGAAGAATGTCCTTTCCCATTCACTTCCGGTAATAACTCTTAAGAATTTCTCAAAGAAAAACTCCGACCTCTCCTCTGTCTCTTCATCGTAGAGAGCATGGATAAAGAGATTTGCCCCCTCGCCAAGTAGGAAGAAGCCGTCTCCGGTCTCCTCGAAGGAATATTCTGAAAGCAGTTTCCTTATTTCTCGATTAAACCTATCAACCTTTGGAATGAACAGGCTCCTACTTCCCCAAATCCCGCCGGCTTCAAAGACACCCCTTAGAAAGCTCAGGTCAACCTCAGCAATCTCCGGATATTCGGGAACAGATAAAACAAACGCCTCTCCTTCTTTCAGAAGCTCTCCGCCCAAGAAGTTTTTCAACTTCACTGCAACGTCAAGGAAGCGGTCGTCAAACCTTATCCTTAAACCCTTTACGTAAACCCAACCGGCCGCCCAATTACTCATTTTCCGGCTCCGAGTAAAAACCTCCCTGCTGGCGCAGTTTCTTTTCCTCTTCCGGCGTAACGTCAATTCTGCTGAGCTTCGGCCTTCCCATCTGATCAAACTCAACAATCTTAACGGGAATAACGTCGGAAACTTTTATATGTTCAAAAATGTTCTCCCTGATCTCGGGCGGCAGCTTAGAAATGTGAACAAGACCGATTTTACCGGGAGCCAGTTCCACAAAAGCTCCGTAGTTTTCAACTCTCGTTACCTTACCAAGGTAAGTATTTCCAACCGCAAGATCCTTTGTTACATCTTCTATCATCTTAAGAGCCTGAGCTGCCGCCTCTTCAGACGGTGCAGAAACAAGAACCGTTCCATCTTCCTTTATGGTTATCTTCACTCCCGCCTTATCGATAATTGTCTTTATGGTCTTACCGGAAGGCCCGATAAGATCCCTTGTCTTTTCCGGCTCTATCTTGGTTGTTACAATCCTCGGAGCATAAGGAGAAATCTCCTCCCTCGGTTTGGAGATAACCTCGTCCATCTTATCAAGAATGTACAACCTTCCTTCCCTGGCCTGAGCAAGCGCCTTTGATAGAACTTCCCTGCTTATTCCCTTTACTTTAAGATCCATCTGAATAGCCGTTACTCCCTTCCTCGTACCGGCAACCTTAAAGTCCATATCCCCCAAGTGATCTTCATCACCGAGAATATCGGAAAGAACTACGAACCTGTCTTCTTCCATTATTAATCCCATGGCTATACCGGCAACTTGAGCTTTTACGGGAACGCCGGCATCCATAAGGGCAAGAGAACCGCCGCAAACGGTTGCCATCGAAGAAGAACCGTTTGACTCTAAGATATCAGATACAACCCTAATTACATAAGGGAACTCCTCTTCCGGCGGAATTACCGGAGCGAGCGCTCTCTCTGCCAGAGCACCGTGACCGATCTCCCTTCTCCCCGGTCCTCTCATCGGGGCAATTTCCCCGACACAGAACGGCGGGAAGTTATAGTGAAGCATAAACCTCTTCTGCTCTTCCGGCATCAAACCTTCTACAAGCTGATACTCTTCCGGAGTTCCGAGAGTCGCCGTAACAAGGGCTTGAGTCTGACCCCTGGTAAAGAGGGCAGAACCGTGGGCCCTCGGAAGAAGACCAACTTCTATCGAAATAGGTCTGATTTCGTTTGGTTTTCTTCCGTCAATTCTGATTCCTTTCTCAAGAACCATTTTCCTGACAAACTTCTTCTCGGCCTCGTTAAAAGCCTCCTTTGCAAGATGGTGTTCTTCTTCGGGAATATTAAGCTCTATCAACATAAGCTCTTTTAGTTCCCTTAACTTTTCCCTCCTCTCGTGCTTGTCGGGAATTGTAATTACAGGCTCTATCCTCTCAAACACCCACTTTTCTATCTTCTCCCGGGTAGCTTCATCAAGAGAAGGAGCAATAAACTCATACTTTGGCTTACCTGCCAAACTTCTCAGCTCGTCTTGTGCCTTAACTATCTTCTTTATCTCTTCATGGGCAAAAAGTATTGCATCAAGAACTTCTTCCTCGGGAACTTCCTTAGCTCCTCCTTCAACCATAACAACCGCATCTTCCGTACCGGAAACAACAATATTGATGTCTGCCTTATGCTGCTCTTCATAGGAGGGATTTATGATGAGTTTACCTTCAACTCTGGCAACCCTCACCGCTCCAACGGGCTTTTCAAAAGGAATCCTGGAAATATGAAGCGCTGCAGAGGCACCGTTTATGGCAAGAACTGCAGGGTCATTCTCCTGGTCTGCAGATATTACAAAAGCAACAACCTGAACGTCATTCCTGAAGCCTTTTGGGAAGATAGGCCTTATTGATCTATCAGTAACCCTTGCTTTTAGAACCTCTTCATCCGTCGGCTTACCCTCCCTTTTTATAAATCCGCCCGGTATCTTTCCTGCGGCATACGCTCTCTCTCTATACTCAACAAGGAGGGGAAAGAAGTCAACGTCTTCCCTGGGCTCATCACTCATAACCGCCGTCACCAAGACCATAGTATCTCCCTGAGATACAAGAACCGCTCCGTCAGCCTGTTTCGCGACCTTGCCCGTTTGAAATCGTAAAGGTCTACCGCCTACCTCTATTGCAACTTCCGAAATTGGCATGATTCCTCCAAAACTGATTCAGTTTTTTACTTAATGTTAGTCTAAGGATAAGGTTAACTCAAGGGGGGAAAGGAGGGAAGAAAGGGGGAGAGATCCCCCTTATTTCCTGAGTCCGAGCTTAAGGACAATGTTCTGATACCTGTTAAAGTCCTTCTCCCTGAGGTACTTAAGGAGCTTTTTCCTTCTTCCAACAAGCCTCTGAAGTGCCCTTTTGTTGTAGTTGTCGTGCTTGTGCTCCTTAAAATGTTCGGTCAGAGCCTTAATCCTCTCTGTAAGAATGGCAATCTGAACTTCAGGAGACCCTGTATCCTTCTCGTGGAAACCATACTTCTTTACAATCTCCTGGACAACGTCTTTGTCAATAGCCATAAACTACCTCCTTATAGCGTTTACACCGGCGGCGAAAGGCAAGTGGAAATTTACAAAAAAGAGGCTGATTTGTAAACCCCTCGCATGAGGCTGTTTGAAAATTGCCAGCATCATAAAAAAAGCCTATCCTCTCCGGTAAGAAAGGAAAGAAACTCAACTTCCAGCAAGTACTCAAACTCACTCAAACCTACATGCACCGGAGAGGACAGGCTCTAATACAGTATTTATATCCCTTCAAAACCAAAAGGGGAAGACCCAAGAAGTACCCGGATGAGATAATCCTTACCCTCCTTTTCCTCCAGGTGGCCTGGAGACTTTCATTCAGAGACCTTGAATACTTGGCTGTTCAGATGTTTGGAAGAGAAAACGTCCCGGACTTCTCAACTTACTACTACCGTTTAAAACAACTTCCACCAGTTCTCCTTACAGACTTCCTCAATTTCATCTCCGGTAGACTTTTGAGGAAATACTCCGGTCAAGTGAGGTTTCTAATAATAGACGGTACCGGATTTAAATACGATGAGCTTTATCCCTTGAAAATACTGCGGGGCAAGGAGATAAAAGAGGTCAAAAGCCACGTTAAGGCAGTTATTCTGAGCGTTCATTTGAGAAACGGCAAGAGGTTCGTTCTTACCGCCCTGCCCGGAGAGAGCTATGCTTCAGAGGTCAAACTCGGAAATAAGTTGTTTTATTGGTTGAGCAGTAGAGGGTTTGTATTGAAAGCTTTGAAAGGTAAACCTCTATTGGGAGACAAAGCTTATGACAGCGAGGAGTTTATTGGACTTGTTCTATCATCCGGATTTCTACCTTATATAAAGGTGAAGGAGAGCTTCAGGAGGAGAGTTAAGTCAGAACTCAGGTTAAAGTGTAAAGAGCTTGTAGAGTCTGATGACGTTTACAGGTTCAGAGGGTTAATTGAAAGTATTT
>JAMORC010000006.1 GCA_027063785.1 Desulfurobacteriaceae bacterium | reverse complement strand
ACCTCTCTGGAAAGAACGCTGGAGTCTAAAAGACCTTGAAAAGAAAAAACTTGCCCTCGGTTCTGTCCACTTTTCAACCGAATACCTCAACGAACCGCTAAGTGATGAAGACATGGTATTCAATCCCAATTGGTTCATCTACTACAAACCTAAAGAGATTGAAGAAAAGCTTGCAAAAGGGAAGCTTGAAATCATAATGGCAGTTGACCCTGCTACCGGTAAAAGCACAGGAGACTACTCCGCAATAGTAACCGTGGGCAAAGACAGAGAAACCGGAATTCTTTACGTCCTTGACGCCTTCGGCGAGAAGATTTCAGACCTCAAACTCATAGACAAAATCATTGAGAAATACTTAGCTTTTAAACCCCGCAGAATAATCTTTGAAGAAATTGTCTTTCAGGAAATTTACAAAAATCAGGTAATGAGAGAAGCCAGCAAACGTGGAGTCCATCTTCCGATTAAAGGAATAAAACCTAAAGTTTCAAAAGAACTCCGAATTCAGAAGCTCTCCCCTCTTGTAGAAAACGGACTACTGCGATTCAAGGAGAACCAGAAGCTACTGATAGAGCAACTAATAGAATTCCCCAAAGGTGCCCATGATGACCTTCCAGACGCACTTGCCTACGCTGTTGAAGGGTTTGAAAAAGCTCCAAACTTCATCTTTAAGGGGGTAAAGTTCCCATGGCTGTAAACTTTGACCTTGATTATCAGTTTCTTAAAGATTCTTACACAGGAAGGGGTGGCTATCTTGACGGAAGATATTTAATAAAGTTTCCGAACGAAAGTGATGAAAAGTTCAAAAACAGAAAAGAGTATTCTCCTTTCTTTAACTTCTGCAAGAAAATTGTTGACTCAATAGTGGGGCATGTCTTTAAGAAATCCCCGATAAGAAAGCTTGACGATTCCCTCTGGTATGAAACCTTCACAAACAACACTGACCGCCGTGGGACATACATAGACGATAAAATGTCTCAACTTCTCAAACTCACTCTTATTAATGGCGTGATTTTCATAATCGTTGATAAGCCAAGGCTTATCGTAGAAACCGCCCAAGAAGAAAAAGAATTCGGCATTTTCCCTTATATGACCTTCAGGAAACCAACCCAACTTATTGACTATTCAATAGACGAGTTTGGTAGCCTGACACACATTGCTTTCAAAGAAGTCAATCCAGAAGACCCCACAAAACCTATATACCGCAAATACACCCAAAATGAATGGTTCATAGCAGATGATGAACAGTTCTCAAAAATAAGAGACCATGGAGAACATAAACTTGGAGTAGTCCCTGTAATCCCCTTTGCAGTTACACAGCTTGAAGATGACGAACTTCTTGCTACACCTTTCATCCTTGAAATAGCCCGACTTCAAAAAGACTTTTACAATGTCGTAAGCGAGTTACGAACCATCCTAAGAGATAACACGTTCCCGGTTTTGACCTTCCCTGTGAAAGGGGATTCTGAAATAGAAGCTCTTAAAAACCAGGGACTTACCCTTTCTACAAACAATGGACTCCTCTACAACGCAGAAGCTGGAGCAAAACCCGAATTCATAGCTCCTCCCTCGGAACCCGCTCAAATTTACCTTTCTTACATGGAGTTCCTCATAAAACAGATTTTCAAACAGGTTAATCTTGATTTTGCAAGCTCAAGAGCGGAATCTGGACTTGCCAAACAGTATGACTACCTCGAATTCACCACTATGCTCGTAAACTTTGCCAACGCTCTTGAAGCCTGTGAATACAAAATTGCAGAGCTTGTAGGCAGATGGCTGGATGAGGAATTCAAAGGCTACATCGAATACTCAAAACAGTTCACCATACTTGACACCGAGCAATTCACAAACACAGTTCTCACAGTTCTTGACAGACCCGACCTACCGCCCGTCCTCAGAAACGAACTTATGAAACTCACCGCCCGTCTGATTCTCAATCCATTCAAGGACGA
>JAMORC010000005.1 GCA_027063785.1 Desulfurobacteriaceae bacterium | reverse complement strand
AGACGTACTCTACTCCCTTTATTTCCCAGAATAACTTCTCAAACCTGGTTGAGATTTTCCTCTCTACCTCCTTTGCAGAGGCTCCAGGGTAGGGAATGAAGACGTCAATCATAGGAACAACAATTTGCGGTTCTTCTTCTTTTGGGGTAAAAACCACAGCCGCAAGACCTATAAGCATAGAAGCAACGAGAATAAGAGGAGTAAGCTTGGAAGTTATGAACTTTCGCGCTATATTACCTGCTATCCCGAGGTTGATATTCTTCATCTCATTACCCCTCTACCCTTGCTCCGTCTACCAAGTTGCCAACTTCCGAAACTGCAATCCTCTCTCCGGGATGGAGTCCGGAAAGAACTACGACCTTATCTCCTATTCTTTCACCGGTCTTAATCACCCTTAAATGGGCAACTCCCCCTTCAACGACGAAAACGTACTCAACAGCTCCGACGCGATAAACGGCAGAAAGCGGGACAATCACTTCCTCGGCAGAGAGGGCCGGAATTTCAACAACAGCGTAAGTTCCCGGAATCAGATGGTCGGCATCCGGCAGTTCAACTTTAATACCGAACTTGTGAGAAACCGGATCAGAACTCTTATCAACCTCAACAACTTTTCCTTTAAAGGTTTTCCCTTTAATTTTCACGACAACCTTGCTTCCCTCTTTAATTTTCCCCGAGTAGGCTTCATCTATAAAAGCTTTAACTTTTAGCGGGAAGCTTCCGAGCTTAAAGACGGGAGTTTGAGGCGAAACGAGATTACCGGAATCAACAAGCTTTTGAAGAACAACTCCGTCGAAGGGAGACTTCAAGTAGGTATAGGAAAGAAAAGCTCTGGCCTTCCTCAGGCCGGCTTCCACCTGTTCTTTTTTAGCAAGAAGCTCTTTTTTCTTCTCAAGAAGCTGAGCTTTTTTGGCTTCAACGGCTTCAAGATTTGCTTTTGCTGCTTTATACCTGGCCTCTACTTCATCAAACCTCTGCTTTGAAACGGCTTCCGCTTCAAGCAGTTTTTTAAACCTCTCATAAGTCCTCTCGGCAAGCCGAAAATTTGCTTCAGCAGCAGCCCTGTGGGACTCAACCTCCTCAAGGGCTTTATCTACCTCCCTGAGGGCAGCAGAAATTTCCTTGAGGCCTGCCTTTGCCCTATCAACATCGGGACGGATATCCGAACTGTCTATAACGGCAAGAAGCTGTCCTTTCTTAACAGCCTCTCCGGCCTTTACCTTGATCTCTTTTAAGTATCCGACAACTTTCGGAGACAGAAAAACTTCCCTATCCGGAATAACAACCCCAGAAAAAGTATCTTTCCTCACCACGGAGAGTGTTTCCGCTTTTTGAACTTTAACACCGGAAACGCTTTTAACACTTACCGGCTCTGCCTTCTCTTCCGAACCGCAGGACGAAACCAGGATAAGGGCAGAAACCGCTATGAGGAGCTTCTTCGCCATTGCTTACCTCTCCCTCAGGTTTTAACCGTCCATTATCTTATTAGAATTTATTATGATGTCAAGGTCTTTAATCAAAGCTTCAGGAAGTATTCGACGAAGACATCTCCGTAAAGCTTCAGCTTTTTCCACCTGTCAGGCGGCGACAGAAGCTCCTCTCCTTGAATCCCTTCTTTTCTCAGCTCTTCCCGGTAGGCATCAATCCACTTCTCTATTCCTTCCCGGGTAACTTCGAGGTGAAACTGAAGGGCAAGTGTTTTCCCGAATCTGAAGGCTTGATTTTTATACTTTACCGAAGAGGCAAGCCTGACTGCCCCCTTTGGAAGGTCAAAGGTATCCCCGTGCCAGTGGAAGGCTTCAATTTCATCCCTGTAAAGAAATTCAAGGTCATACTGGGGGTAAATTGAAAACCATCCTATTTCCTTTCCCCACTCTCCCCTGTAAACCTTCCCTCCGAGCACTTCCGCAATGAGCTGAGCGCCAAGGCATATACCGAGAACCTTTTTGCCGGAGGAGATAAAGGAAGATATAAGCCCCTTTTCCTCCTTCAAAAACGGATATTTTTCCTCCTCGTAAACCCCCATGGGACCGCCGAGAACCACGAGAACGTCAAACTCCTCAGGAGAAGGAAACTCTCCCTCGTAAGCCCTGAAGTCGAAAACGGAAACTCCTCTTCTTTCAAAAGCCTCTCTAAATGATCCCAGATCTTCAAATTCCACGTTCCTTACAGCCGCAAGTTTCAACCCACCCCTCCTACGGTTATACTCGGAATCCTTATGGTAGGGAGACCGTCGGAAACGGGAACTCCCTGGCCATCCTTACCGCAGGTGCCGATCGAAAAACCGAGATCGTTTCCAACAGCATCTATCTCCGAAAGAACTTTCGGGCCGTTTCCTATGAGGGAAGCTCCCCTGATAGGCTCCGTCACTTCGCCGTTTTCGATGAGATAACCTTCCGAAACCTCGAAAACAAACTCACCGTTAACAGTATTAACCTGCCCTCCCCCCATCTTAACGACCAGTATGCCTTTTTTGGTATCCCTGATTATCTCTTCGGGCGGCGTTTCTCCGGGGGCAATATAGGTATTCGTCATCCTGGGTATAGGAACGTGCATGTAAGACTGCCTTCTCCCGTTGCCCGTAGGAAGGCCGGAAGATTTCATAGCCTCAAGCCGGTCGTACATGTAACCCTTGAGAATTCCGTTCTCTATGAGGACGTTCTTCCCCGTAGGAGTACCTTCGTCGTCATAACCTGCGCTTCCGTACTTACCCGGCATAAAACCGTCGTCTATTACAGTAATCAGCTCAGATGCCACCTTCTGCCCCAGCTTTCCGGAGTAAACCGAAAGCCCTTGATTGGCAAGGTCGGCCTCAAGGCCGTGCCCGACCGCTTCGTGAATCATCGTTCCGCCTGCCTGGGAAGAGAGAACGACCGTAAACTTCCCGGCCGGAGCCGGGCGGGCTGAAAGCATCCTCAGCGCCCTTTCGGCAGCTTTCCTTGCAACTTCCTCCGGCTTTACAGCCTCAAATAGTGAATAGTCCCCGAGGTGTCCGACAGGTTCGTAACCGGTTTGAAGTTCAACTCCATCGCTGGCAACAACGAGCACGTAAAAAACGACCCTCGGCCTCAAATCCTCAACGATAACTCCGTCTGTATTAACTATTACAACTTCCTGAAGCTGATCCCTAAGAACAGCCGTTACCTGCTTCACCCTGTCGCTAATGCTCCTTGCCGCATCATCCGCCCTTTTAAGAATCTCCACTTTTTCCCGAACGGGAAGTTCGAAGTTTGTTCCTTCTACAACTTTCTCAAATCTCGGTTCCTTCTGGTTAAAGTCCAGAACAACCTCTTTACCGGCCGATGCAGCAGAAGCAAGATTATCGATAACTGCTTTTACAGCCTCTTTTGAAAAACTGTTCGTAAAGCCGTAGTAGGTCTTAAAGTCCTTTACAAACCTTATCCCAACCCCGGCTTCAACGCCGCAGGAAACGTTCTCTATCTTGCTCTCTTCACACCTTGCAGAAAAGGTGTAACGCCTCTCAAAAAATAAATCACCGTAGTCGGCTCCCCTCTTCTTTAACTCGAGAACTCCAAACTCTCCAAGCTCCTTAAAGTCACAGACCATTTAAAGCCCCCAGTCCCTGAAGTAGAGAAAATCCTTATCAACGGTACGCCGGGCAATTTTACAGATTATCGGAAGTTTTCTCTTATATTGAGAACGCCTGATCATTGAAAGAACTCTGTCAACTACCTTCTCATCGTAACCGAGGGAAACGATCTCATCCCTCCTCAGCCTCAAATCAACATATCCGACAAGGATCTGATCCAGCAGGTAGTAGGAAAGGCCTATCTCTCCCTCATCGGTCTGTCCAGGCCAGAGATCGGCGGAAGGTTTCTTCTCAACTATCCTCTCGGGAACCCCGACAAAAGAGGCCATCTCCCATACCTGCGTTTTGTAAAGGTCACCCAGGGGATTTACATCGTGAGCTGCGTCTCCCCACCTGGTGGAGTAACCTATCAGCAACTCGCTCTTGTTGCTTGTCCCGAGAACCAAAGCTCCCTTCCAGTGGGCAAAGTCGTAGAGGATGCTCATCCTCTCCCGTGCCATTTTATTCCCGCGACGAACACCGTCAGCATCAGGAAACAGCGAATAGTAAGCATCAATCTGGGGCGTTATCTCGATCTCGTGGAATTCTATGTTCAGAAGCTCTGCAACAAGCCTTGCATCCTCCCTTGAAGAGGGAGAAGAGGTCTTATAGGGCATTGATATGCCAATAACGTTATCAGCTCCAAGGGCTTTAACGGCAAGGAAAGCCACCAAGGAGGAGTCAACACCTCCGGAAAGGCCGACAACGGCCTTCTCAAAGCCGGCTTTTCCAAGCTCCTCTCTTATAAAGCGTACCAGCACCTCCTCGATAAAGGCCTTATCCTCTATCTCCAAAGCTTTTAAGAGTAGCTCACTCATCGAGGATTCTCCTTAAGTTCTTGAGGACTACCCCGGGCTTCTCATCCCTCAGCAGGGGAAGACTTATTCTGGCCGACCTTACGAGGGCGGGGTTTACATCGACTATGAGAAGCTCTTCCTCAAAACTTGAGGCTTTTGCTACAATATTTCCGTAAGGATCACAGACGAAAGAAGTGCCGGAAAAGACAAAGCCATCTTCCACCCCTACCCTGTTCACGTAGAAGAAGTAGCTTCCCGTCATCCGGGCGTAAAACTCTCCCACGTTGAGCCAAACTTTTGCATCATCAAACATTTCTTTTTCCCTGTAACCCCATCCGGAGCTTGAGGATAGAGCAAAGATACATTTTGCACCCTGAAGGAAAGCAAGGTAGACAGTCGAGAAGTGCCAGAGATCCTCACAGATCAGTATAGAGCTTCTCCCAAGGGGAGATTCAAAAGTCTCAACTCTGTCGCCGGAGGCGGTAAACCTACCTTCATCAAACATCCCGTACGTGGGAAGGTAGATTTTCCTGTGAACAAATCTGATGGCACCGCCCTCAAGGTAAAAGGCAGAATTGTAGAAAAGGTGTTCTTCACTCTCCTCTATGAGGCCGACAACTAAAGGAATATCCCTGCTCACTTCAAGGAGAGGAACGAGTTTGGGGCTGTCTCTCCTTACGGCAACATCAAAGGTCAAGTCCTGAAGGTTGTAACCGGTGAGGTTAAGCTCCGGGAAGATGCAGATCGAAGCTCCGGCTTCCTTTGCCTTTTCCGCAAACTCAACCGTTCTATCAACGTTAGAGTCAAAATCTCCTAACTTTGACCGGAACTGAACTAAGGCAACCTTCATACCTACCACCTAAAGCTCAACTTAAAAGAACTTGAAGTATCTCCTCCGGGACCAAGCCCTCTGAAAAGCTTGAATCTAATGATACCATCAACGAGCTTAACCCAGAAAGCCTCCACCTCAAGACCGACAGAAACGAGAAGGTCGTCGGGAGATGAGTCAAAGGCATCACCGACCCTAACAGAAGGTTTTACAAAGAGCCACTTATCGATCAACGGCTTCCTGTAAGACACTCCCGCAACAGCGTACTTTTCTCCCAAGACCTTTGATCCCCTGTAGCCGGACAGTGGCGCCGAAATCAGAAGGGAATCAGACCTGTAGCCGAGTTTTGTTCCCAGAAAAAGTTCGTAGATTCTCGTCTCTGCTCCTTTAACAGCGACAGAGTTGGAGTAACTGACTCTAACAGATCCCGTTGAAACGGATGAAATTGAAGGAACCGAGTAGGAAAGGGAAATTCCGTAACGCCTACCTTCTACAAAATAGACTCTATCCGTAGACGAATCCCTAACAAACGTAAATGAAGTATAGTAGAAGTCCCTATCCTTAAAGGGATCGGTATACCTCAGCCTGACGGGAGTGAAACCGAGAGAGAGCTGGTTAACCTTTTTAGGATCCAGGTATCTCTTCATATAAAAGGGAACGGAAACGGAAGAAACGGTATATTCTCTGCCGTTTGCATCCTCGGAAGAGTACAAAGACCTGTAAGCTCCAATGCCGAAATCTACATCATTTAAAAGTCTGTAAAGGTAAAGCCGTAAGTAATACTTAAACTCCCTGTGATCACTATTGAACCACTTTACGTAGCCCGCGTAGAGCCTGTGCCCCATCCCCCCGACGTTATAGTCCCTAACCTCCAGTCCTGCCCTGTAGGATCCGTCGCTCTTCAGTCTGAGTTTGGGGAGCGGAACTATCGGAAATCTTTCCCTAATCTTCAACCTTACGACCACTTTACCTTCAAACCTCTCAACCGACGGCTTTACCTCATAAAATAGGTGAGTATTCAGTAAATTTCTCACCGATTCCTTAAGCTTCTCCTCTGAAAACTCCTCTCCCGGCTTCAGAAGCAACTCTCTTCTTACAAATTCTTCTTTGGTCCACTTAAGACCTTCAATTTCAATTCTTTCCACCGTTGCAGAAAAGGCAGAAAAGGGAAGCAGAATAAAGAGAAGGAGAAAGATCAACCTCATTGTTTCCTCACGATAACGAAAAAGAGAAAGGAGAGAAGCGTCAGGATAAGACTCAAAAGCAAGCTTGTCCCGAGAGGAAAGTAGAAAACAAAGTTATCCCGCTTTATGTATATATCCCCGGGAAGCCTTCCGAAGGGAATAGAACCTCCGAGTTTGGACAGAAAAACTATCAAACCGCCGACAAGAATCAGGAAAATCCCTGCGTAAATCAGGAGTTTACCGACCTCTTCCATTAAAACCTCAAAAACTCCATTAATTTTGGAATTAAAAACATTATATCAACCACAAGGGCAAACAGACCGGCGGTAAGAACAGCCGCGGCGGAAACGTCTTTCGCAACCTTGGCGCTGGGGTGAAACTCGGTTGTCGCAGTATCAACAGCAGACTCAATTGCCGTATTAACAAGCTCAAGAACCAAAACCAGGTAGTTTATAAAGGAAACTACCAGAGCTTCCAGCCCCTCGAGCAACAAAAGAGAAGCCGAAGTTCCCGCAAGGCTCAGCAGCAGGTTTATCATGAAGTGTTTATCCGTGAGGAAAGCCGCCTTATACCCCTCAAGGGCGTAACCGATCCCCCTTACTATCCCCTTTAACATCCTCTTCATCCGGGTACTCAATCCGGTTATGATAAACACCAGAGAGAACCTTTTTAAAAACTTTCTCTATCAGGGCAATATCCTTTAAAGAAAGGCCACTCTGGCTCAGCTGCCCTTCCTCAACCGTTTCCATAATCAAGTCGTGAATGAACTTATCGAGATCAACATCCTTGTCCTTCATAGACCTGACGGCAGCCTCAACGGTATCGGCAAGCATTACAATCCCGGATTCCTTAAACTGAGGCTTCGGCCCGGGGTAGCGGAACTTCTTCTCATCAACCTTATCTCCGTAAAGTTCCTTTGCCTTATGGTAAAAGTACTTCATCAGCTTAGTCCCGTGGTGCTGTTTTATTATGTCTATAACCTTCTCCGGAAGGCCGTACTTTTTCCCAAGCTCTTCACCGTACTCAACGTGAGATCGGAGTATGGCGGCACTCTTTTCCGGAGGAAGCTTATCGTGAATGTTAATCCCCCCCTGCTGATTCTCTATGAAAGCTTGAGGGTTCTTAAGCTTCCCTATATCGTGAAACAGCCCCCCAGCCTTCGCCAGCAGCGCATTTGCCCCTATTGTTTCCGCTGCAGCTTCGGCCAAAGTTGCAACCATTACGGAGTGGCTATAAGTGCCCGGAGCCTTCAAAATTAACTTCCTGAGGAGGGGATGGTTAAGGTTTATCAGTTCCATATAAACTATATCGGTGGTAAAGTGGAAGAGTTTTACAAACAGCGGGCTCAAGCCGTTGACAACCACTGCCGTAATAAGTGCTCCGAAAAGAGTCAACAAGGGCTGGAACCAAAGTTCTGCCCTATATCCGAAGCCAAAGTAGTAGAAGTAAACGAGAACCTGGAAGAGGAGAGTAACAACCCCACCCTTAAAAGCGCTGGCGTATATAACTTCCCGGCTCTTAAACTTCCTCGAATCAAATGCCGAAAAGAAGCAGCCAACCGTTACCGGAACAAAGAGGAATTCGGGTTTTGAAAGCATAAAAGAGGAAATCACCGAAACAGGAATTGAGTGGATTACAGCCACCTTCTTGTTTATGAACATTGAAGCAAAAACAACAGAAGTAACAACGGGAACATAGATTAAAAGTTCTTCAACCGGAAGGTTGAGGGATTCAACAAGGAGCTTCGAAACAAACGTAAAGAACCTTATCAAGAGTATATCAAGGGTTATAACGGCATAGGAAAAGAAAATGTTCTTAAATTCAAATGCAGAAGGACTTACTATCCTATAAAGCCTTATAACGGAAAAGTAGAGAACAGCTGCTATAAGGAACATAGAAATGTACTTATTAAGTCCCTTTCCTTTTCCCTTCTCTCCTCTCAGAATTTCAATCTTCCTGGCAGCTTCGGAAGAAACCTTTTCACCCTTCTTTACAATAAGTTCACCCTTGCGGAGGCTTACAAGAACAGGCTTAACTTTTGACTCGGCTTCTTTCCAGAGCTTCTCGGTACTTTCTTTATCATAAACGACGTTCGGCTTAATACGACCGGATAAAGCCCTTAAAACGAGCCGGGCTTTTTCCTCACCGAGCAGTCTCTTTAAGTCCTCTTCTATTCCTTTCTCGGCCTCTTCTACTGAAAGGTACTTAGACACGGGAACTTTCTTACCCGAAGGAAGTTGAACCTTAGTGTAACCTTCCGGGATAGAAGAGATTATCCCCCTCCTGTAGTAAGAGGAAACAACCTTTTCTGCAAGCTTCTTCTCCTCCTCAGAAAGCCCTCTTAAGGATTTCAGCGACTTCAGGGCCTCTCTCTCCGCCTTCTTCTCAATCCTTACCCTGGGAACAACTCCCTTCCTCGCCGTCTCCTTAAGCTTTCTCGTTGCAGCCCTATCTTCAACGGTTACAGTAACCGGAGACCTGATGTCAACAGGGCTGATCTGTCCCGGCTTCAGCTCCGGAAGATTAACAAAGCCGAAAGGGAGCATAAAGAAAGTTACAAGGAAGCTGAAGAGGAAAAGCGTGCCGTATATATACCAGTCTTTAAACCTATTCTCCTTCATGCTCTTCATAGGCCCTTATTATCTCCTGAACAAGTCTATGCCTAACCACGTCTTCCCTGGAAAATTCAACGATCTCTATTCCCTTTATACCCCTCAAAATCCTAACAGCCTCAACGAGGCCCGACCTTTCTTTAGAAGGCAGGTCTATCTGCGTAACATCACCCGTTATAACCACCTTTGAGCCGAAACCGAGCCTGGTAAGAAACATCTTCATCTGCTCCTTGGTAGTATTCTGAGCCTCGTCAAGGATTATAAACGCATCGTTGAGAGTCCTGCCCCTCATGTAGGCAAGGGGAGCTATTTCAAAAACGTTTCTCTCAAGAAAGGAATTTACCTTTTCCGGCTCTATCATCTCAAAAAGGGCATCATAGAGGGGCTTGAGGTAGGGATCTATCTTTTCCTGAAGCGTTCCGGGAAGGAATCCCAGCTTCTCACCCGCTTCAACGGCCGGCCTTGTAAGAATTATCCTGTTTACCTTCCCCTTTTTAAAAGCGGCAACGGCCGTTGCAACGGCAAGGTAAGTTTTGCCCGTTCCGGCCGGACCTATACCGAAGACGATGTCATTCTCCTTTATTGCTTCGACGTACCTTTTCTGGGTCGGCGTCTTGGCTATTATCCTCTTTCCCCTATAAGTTGTAACTATAACGTCCCCCGTTGACTCCTTTACAGAAGAGCGCTTCCTGGCAGAAAGCTGAGTAAGGTACATATCAACATCGGCCTTGGTAAGCTTATGACCGGACTTAGCAAGGTCTTCAAGATCCTTCAGGAATTGCCTGGCCTTTTCTTCATCCTCCTCAGAACCGCTGATCATTATTTCGTTTCCCCGAGATCCGAGCCGAACGTTCAGTATTTCGGCAAGCTTCTTAAGGTTCTCCTCATGATGCCCCACGATTGTATAAAAGTCCTCAGGACTAAGCTCAAGAGTTACTTTTATCAAGCTTCCTCCTTATCCGGTTTTTCTATCTCAACTTTGAGGCTGTTCCTGAACCATACGTCGTTCTGAGGGAAAGGTATTTCTATTCCTGCTTCTTTCAACTTATACCAGGCCTTATAGTAAAAGTCACTTATGACATTCCGAATCCAGAGGTTTTTCCTGACATCTATCCAGAAAAGAACCCTGAAAATTAAAGCGCTGTCCCCCAGTTCTTCAAACCTGACAACTTTCGGCAAAAAGCGAACCGCGTAGGGGAGTTCTTCCACAACGGAGAGTAAAACCTCCCTCACTTTCTCAGGATCAGAAGAATAGGCAACTCCGACAGGAATCTTTAAACGAACGTAGGGATCCCTCAGGGAAAAGTTAACTATCGGAGAACTTATGAAATTTGAATTGGGAATTGAAATCTCCACTCCGTCGTTTGTTCTCACTATGGTTGAAAGAATTCCGATGTTCTCTATTTTCCCAAAAACGCTGGGAGAAGTCCCTCCCAAGGTTGTAACGGAAATCGAAGGAAGTTCTATGATGTCGCCCACCTTCAGCTTCTTGCTGAAGAGCAGGATAAAACCGCTAACGTAATTGTTCATTATCGTCTGAAGACCGAAACCCAATCCGACACCGAGAGTACCGGCTATCGGGAGAAGCACTTTCCACGTTATCCCGAGAGTCGACAAAAGAACAATAACGTTAAAAAGAACACCCAGGTTAAACACGAGAGCTTCGGCAGACCCTCCTTCAACGTCCCTACGTTCCGGAGGAAAAGCCAGCTTCACCAGCTTTTTAACCACATTCAAAAGCGAAAACAACAGAAATCCCGCCACAAGAACCGTAACTATGTTTGCCAAAGATATCTGAACCAAATCCCCTTTCAGGAGGTAAAGTTCGGAAAGCTTACGGTAAACCGTTCCGAGACCGGTTGCCGAAAGGAGCACCCTGAAAACGATAAGGAGGTAAAAAAGGGTCGCCAGAACCTTAAGGTTTGAAACTACAACGGAAACATCGGAGGGAAGGAGCCTGTCCTGAAGGAGTTCTCCGACTTTCTGAACAGCAAAACTGTAGAAATAGGCATAGACTGCCGTAACCAAGACTACAACGAGGAGGGAAGTAAGAGTAAAAACGTCAAACTGCAGGTAATCAAAGAACCAGAGGAGAAAAACCGAAGTAATAACGAGAAACGAAAGGTACCTAACCGTTCTCCTGATACCGCCTGAGCGAAGCACAGAGGACAGCTCGAAAAAGAGAGAGAGAACACCCAGGTAGATAAAGAATTTCTTAAAAATCAGAATCAGCTTAAAGTAAAGCTCTCCGAACCCTTTAGCTACAGGAAAAACAAAGAAAAGGCTCAAGACGTAAGCCACAGTAAAAGAAAGGTAGGGGACAAACCTGAGCCGGGAGGTTGTCCCTCCGAGAACGTAAACAGCCCTGACCGTAAAAAAGGACGAAAGGTAGATTGCCGTGTACCTGACAAGTTCCCGGGATGCCCACTCCTTAACGTTCAGGGAGAAAAACCAGCCGAGGAAGAGCACGAGACCGCCGAAAAAGAGCAGCAGTAAAGAGCGAAAAACCCTGTCTTTCCCGAATTTGAAAAACTTAAAAAAGGCCATCTCCACAGGGAAGGAGAGAAGGAAGAGGGAAACAAGAAACAGAAGGTAAAAAAACTCCTCGTTACCCCTCACTTTTTACCTCAGAATAGCCGCCAACGTTACGAACTCTTATAACTTCATCTGCCACTATCTCAATCTCGTGGTCGTGAGTAACTATAAGCATTTGAGGAATCAGCTCCTTCAAGGAGGAAATCAGCTCCGTAAGTCCCAACCTCCTCTGCTGATCAAGGTGAATTGTCGGCTCATCAAGAACAAGCAGATCAAAGGATTGTGAAAAATGTCTGGCAAGGGCAAACCTGAGGGCTATTGCAAAAGCTATCTGCTGTCCGCCGGAAAGCTCTTCAAGGGTCATAGTCCCCCTGCCGGGAACACCGACCGAAACGGTGAAGTCCTCGGATATCTCTATTTCCCCGAACTCAAATTCAAACTTTGAGAAGAACTCCTTACAGTAGAAAGAGACGGCGGGAAGAAGGGAACTTCTAACGTCTTGGAGAAATCCTTTCTGAGGATGAATTCCTTCCTCAATGAGAGAAAGAGACCTAATAGAATCTCTGAGCTTCGCAAGCGCAGACCTTACCTTAACTTCCTCCTTTAGCTTTTCCCTCTTCCTCTCAAGCTCACCTTCAACAGCCTTCAGTTCTCCCGAAAGCCTCTCCGCCGACTTCAGAACCGCTTCTCTCTCCTTCCGATCCGCATTCAGCTGAGAGCTAAGGTGGGAATACTCTTTATAAGCCCCCTCAAGCTCCTTAAGCTCGGGCGAGAGGCGAGAGATCTCAACTCTTTTATCTTCAAGTTCTTTCTCCTTCTTTAAAAGCTCTTCCTTAAGCTTCGGGAGCTTTCCAAGCTCACCCTTCAACCTGTCAAGGCGACTCTTAAGGGAAAGAAGATTTTCTCTCTTCGCCTTGAGTTCCTTCAGGTTCTTGAAGGGAAGAGAGTAGCGATCCCTAAGCTCCGAAGCCCTCGACCTGATCGATTCGAATTTCTCCTTAAGCTCCCTTTCTTTCTTCTCAAGAGATATCCTGTCCTTTTCTCCAAGCTCCTTTTCAACCTGTTTCAACCTATTCTCAAGGGAAGAGAGAGAAGCCCTAACGGCAGAACTCCTCTTCCCAACCTCAAGAAGCCTCTTTTCAAGCCCCTCTTTCCTCTTTTCAAGTTCTTCCTTCTCTTCCGAAGAGAAAGAAAGGGAACTTAGCTTTTCGTCAACCTCGGTAAGCTTTCTGGACTTTTCAGAAATTTCCCTCTCAAGCCTTGAGAGAAGTTCTGCCTCTTTTATGGCCTGCTCAAGTTCGGCGGCCTTCCTATCAAGCTCCCTTTTCAGCTCAGGAAGAAGGGCTTCGAGGCGGGAAAGCTCCTCCGTTACACCCTTGAGCTTCGTCCCGTATTCCTCCTTAAGCCTATTCAGCTCCTCTTCTCCGAGGGACGTTCCGCAGACGGGACACTCTCCGCCGCCGAAGGAGAGAACCCTGAGCTTTTCCTCAAGCTCCTCCTTCTCCCTCTTGAGGAAAGAAAGCCTTTCCTCCTTCTCCTTAAATTCCCTTTCAATCGACTTTAACTCTTTCCTTATCCGTTCTACGGACTCGGGCTTAAGGCTTCCCCTTTCACTCTCTAAGTTTCTCAGCTCCCTCTCAATCTCTTCTCTTAGCTTCGACAACCTCAGAAATTCTCTTTCCCTATCGGAAAGTTCCTTTAACTTCCTGTTCAGAAGTTCAAGGTCTCCGGAAAGGGCTGTCTCTTCCGACTTGAGTCCCTCAAGCTCCTTTTCTTTTTGAGCTATATCTTTTTTAAGGGAAACCAATTCTTCCTCAAGCTTTTTCAAGCGGTCAATTTCCTTGGATACGGAATCAATCTCCTTGGAAAGGGGTTGAAGCTCCACGAGAAGGTTGTAGATCTCTTCGACAAAGGGCAGGATCGAAAGCTCCTTTTCCATTTCGGGAAGCTTCTCCTCAAGCTCCTCCAACCTGGAAATTTCCTTTTTAAGGGAATCAACATCGGCCTGAAGCCTTGAAAGTTCCCTACGTAGGTGCTTTAACTCTTCGGAGAGCTTCAAGTAGCGCTCCTTTTTTTCCTCAAGCTCTCTTAAGCTTTTTTCTTTAAGCTCTACAATCTCCTCAAGTTTCTTCCGAAGTTTCTCTTTTTCTTTCAACTCTTCTTTAATAGAAGAAAGTCTCCTTTCAAGCTCCTCAAGCTCGCTTCGAAGCTCTTCGTAAAACGTCAGCCTATCCAAGTACCTTTCCTCAATTCCTTTAAGCTCCTTTAAAAAAGCCCTGAGGGCCTCGTGCCTCTTTTCAAGCTCATCAAGCCCCAGAAGCCTGTTGAGAATTCTCCTCTTATCGGAAGGACGTCCCTGCAACAGGTTCAACACTTCACCCTGAGGGACGAAAACGGTATTCTTGAATATCGTAGGTTCAAGTCCTAAATGTTCGGAAATATACCGGGAAACGTTCCTCACCCCTTCAGCAACCAAAGAACCGTCCCTGAGAAGTAGGGCGCTGCTCCTTCTTTTACCCAGTTCCCTCTCAACGGTGTAGCTCCTACCGCCGTGAACAAACTGAAGGCATACCCTTGCCTGATTAGAAGACCTGTTAATCAGCTGGGCGGAAGAGGCAAAGAGATCCTGTCCAAACAGGGCAAAAAATATACCCCTGAGAATTGAGGTTTTACCGGAAGCGTTTTCCCCTACTATAACGTAAGTTCTGTCCTCGAAATCCAGCTCGGTTTCTCTGTGGGAAAGGAAGTTCTCAAGCTCAAGGCGTCTGAGCCTTACCATTCCTTAAGTAATCTCCTCTTCCTCAAACTCCACTTCCTCCATTCCGACCGCCTTAGGCTTCTCCCCTTCCCTCAATATAACCGTAAAGCAGAAAACGACAAACCCGAAGACAGTCATCCAGGATAGGATCATAAAAAGCAGAGAACTACCCCTCATAGTTCTTCCTCCTTCTATCGGCAAGGTAAACGAGGAACATTTGAAGGGAAAGGATAAATATCATTACAAACCGAGCCACCCACGCCTCAACGTCACCAGAAACGAGAACCTTCGGAAGCGTTGTAACAGTCCAGGTTGCCAGGATGATAAAGAGAACTACGGGAGTCAAGTACTTCATAATAAAGTAGTAGACACGAGGAACCCTGAAGAGAGAACCCCTGTTTATCTCCTCCCAAGCCCTCTTTCCTCCGAAGAACCAGAAGAAAACAACAACCTCAAGAAGAGCGAAGAGAACTACAAAGAAAGTCCCTGCCCAAAAGTCCATTTCATCAAGTGCCTTCGGCATAAAAATGGGAATCTGGGCAACGAGGAAAGTGAATATAACCGTTACAGTAACGGCCAGCTTCCTTGAAAATCCGAACTCATCCTGAAGAAACGCCACAACAGGCATACAAATGGCAACTGAAGAGGTAGCACCGGCAAAGAAGAGGAGGAAGAACCAGAAAAAGCCAATAACATCACCCCCGGGAAGGTTAGAAAAAATGGCCGGCAGGCTTACAAAGGCAAGGTTAAATGCACCGCTCCCTGCAACCTCCTTTGCGTTCATAACGCCGAAAAAGGCAACAGCAGCCGGAATGGCTATGGAACCGCCGAGTATAACCTCTGCCAGCTCATTGAGGGATGCGGCCGAAAGTCCTGATGCAACTATATCTTCGTCCTTCTTTATATAGGAAGCATAAGTAATAATGGCCCCAAAGCCCAGGCTAAGAGTAAAGAAGACCTGACCTGCGGCAGCAAGCCAAACCTTCGGATTTGAAAGCTGCGAAAAGTCGGGATGCCAGAGGAAATCAAGACCCTCAACAGCAGTTCCGTGGGGAGTCTCAATCAGTATAACCCTGACCATCAAAATGAGGGCGAGGATAAAAAGGGTCGGCATCGCCAGCTTTGCAAACTTCTCAATACCCCCCTTCACTCCCCTGTAGAGTATGTAGGCATTGAAAGCCACAGTCAGGAGGAAAAAGAGGTATGCCGTAAATGAAGGACGGATGTAGTCAGAAAGAAACTGACTAAAGGGCTTCAAGAACTGATCCTGCGGAAGGTTGGGATCGGGGTGGGGCAGCATCCCAAAAAGGGAGAAAAAGGAGTAACCGAGAGTCCAGGATTCAATGTAGATGTAGTAACACAGGACAACAAAGGGAACAAACAGGCCGAGCGAACCGATGTACTTCGCCACGGGGTTTCTCCAGAGAAGCTGGAAAATTGCCGGAGTCGTCCCGTGCCCCTTCGCCCCTCCGTAACGTCCCATCGCCCACTCAGTCCACATCAAAGGTATGGCAACAACCAGCATAGCTATCATGTAAGGAATCATAAAAGCCCCGCCGCCGTTATCCGCTGCCTGAGTAGGAAAGCGGAGAAAGTTACCGAGCCCCACAGCGTTACCGGCCATGGCAAGGATGAGGCCGAGCTTGGAACCCCAGTGCTCTCTTTCCATATCCTCCCCTCCGGATTTTGTATAAATTGGTATCGAGTTATTTTAAAACAAGGAGGAAGCATGAAGTACATTTTCGGCCCCGTCTTCTCCCGAAGGCTGGGACTCTCCTTGGGAGTGGACCTCGTCCCTTACAAGGTATGCAGCATGGACTGCCTCTACTGCGAAGTAGGAGCAACCACAGAAAAGACCCTTAAAAGGGCCGAGTACGTCCCCATTGAGGGAGTAAAGTCAGAGCTTGAAGAATACCTCTCTTTTAAACCCGAAATAGACTTTATAACCTTCTCCGGCTACGGAGAACCCACCCTCTACTCAAGACTCGGCGAGCTTGTCAGCTACCTTAAGAGCGAACACCCCGAGTACCAACTTGCCCTGCTTACAAATGCCTCTCTGCTTCACAGGGACAATGTTCTGGAAGAAATATTGCCCATCGATGTAGTACTGCCTTCTCTCGATGCCGGAAGAGAAGAAACCTTCAAAAAGCTTAACAGACCGGCAGAAGGGCTAAGCCTGAAAAACATTCTGGAAGGAATCGAGAAACTGATGGAGAGGAAAAAGGGAAAAGTCTGGATCGAAACGCTCTTTGTCAAAGGAATAAACGACTCCGAGGAGGAGGTAGAGAAAATAGGAGAAATCATAAAAAGACTCAACCCGGACAGGTGGCAGCTTAACACTGTGGTAAGGCCTCCTGCTTTCGGAGTAGAAGGACTAAGCTTTGAAGAACTCAACAGGATAAAGGAACAGGTGGAATTCCCCCGAACAGAAATTATCGCCCACAAAAAGGGAAAAGAGGTAAATTTGCCGTTTAAGGAGTTAAAGGAAGAGATATTAAGTCTCGTTTCCCGCAGGCCCTGCCCCGTTGAAGAGATAGCCGATGCCCTCGGTATCTCAACCGACGAAGTTATGAAAGCAGTTGAAGAACTTAAATCTGAAGGTAAAGTCCAAGAAGTTCTCTTCGGAGGAGAGCCATACGTAAAGGGCATTTGCGGTTAATAATACTCCTTTTCCTCATTCTCCTGTGGGTTCCGGCAGAATCCTTCGAGCTTAAAGTAGAGGAAGGCGTTTGCTTCGACAAGAGCTTAAAGGAGCAGATTGAAAAGGAATCGGAATCGGTCTGCCGTTTCTCTGACTGCTTCAAAGCAGCAGAGGATCTTCTGGAGTCCTTGGGCTACGAGGTTGAAGAGGAAAAGGGGAAGCTCCTGGTAAAGGACTACCAGAAAATTGAAGAAGTGATTGTGGAAAATCCCGTTCCGGCCATAGAGGAAACGTTAAAAGCCGTTAAGGTAATGCTTACAGGAAGGAAACTAAATGACAGGCTTATAAAAAGCGCTGTTAAGATGGTAGAGCTACGGCTCAAGGCCGTGGGTTACAGCAGGGCAAGCGTAAAAGCGGAAAAAATTAAAAGGGGATGCGGATATTTTGTAAAACTCAAACTTGAACTGGGAGAACAGTCAAAAATCGAGAAAGTAGAGCTTATCTGCCCCTCCGGGTTCAGGAAAAATTTTGAAAAAGAAACGGAAAAGTTGACAGGAAAACCTTTAGATGTTGAACTTCTCGAAAAAATCAGGGAAAAGCTTGAAAACACGTTAATAGAAAAAGGATACTACAACGGCGAGGTAAAAATCTCAATAATCCCAATCAGAAGAAAAAAATTCTCTATTCTCCGCTGGAAACCGGTAAAGATACTGATAAAAGTTGAACCGGGTAAGCGCTACCTAATAAAGTTTTCCGGTAACAAATCTTTTAAAGATAAAAAACTCCACGAACTACTCACCTTCAAGAAAAACCGCTCGGTAGATGAGTTTGAAATAGAAAATTCAAGGAGAGAAATAGAGAAGTTTTATCGCAACAACGGATTCCCCTTTGTAAAAGTGAAGGTAAAAGAAGTAAACAAAGAAAACACTGTCGAACTGGTTTTCATCATAAATGAAGGGCCAAAAGTTATCGTAAAGCAGGTTTCCATCTCGGGATTTAAAGAAGACGAGGATATCAAAGACCTCAAAAAACTCATTATCAATAGACCGTTTTCACTGGAAAAAATTACAGAGCTTCTAAATCTAATAAAAGCAAAACTAAAGAAAAACGGCTTTCTCAATCCGGAGATTTCCTACAGCGTTTCCGGTTCTTCCGTCAAAATCGCCGTTAAGAAAGGAAAGCAGTCCATCCTAACAGGAATAGAAGTTACAGGTGACAAAGAGCTATGCTTCAAAAAAAGCCATTTTAAGCTCCCCGTGATCTACAAGCCTGAGGTAAAGCAGGAAATATCCGGACTTCTGGCCGACTGCTACGGAACTAAAGGGTATCCCGACGTAAAAATCGACATAAAAGAAGAAAAGAAAGAATTACCCGACCGCGTAGAAGTGCTATTAAGAATCAATGTAAATCCGGGGAAACAATACCGATTCGGCTATGTAGTGGTAAGAGGTCTGAAAAGGACAGATATCAAATGGATAAAAAACCTATTCTTTCTACAACCGGGGGAAATTTATTCAAAAGAGAAAGTTCTAAACCAGTACTCCAGGCTAACGGACAGCAGGCTTTTCTCTTCAATAACAGTAAGGGATGTAAAGTCCGCAAGCTGTATCAACGAGGTAATAGAACTGTCGGAAGGCCCTTACTTAAGCGTAAGGGGATTCCTCGGATACGGAACGGACAGCGGTATAGTTTCCAACGGTTTCATTTCCTCAAGTTCGCCTTTCGGACTGGGGATGAAATTCTTCCTATTCGGAAACTACAGGCAGAAAGAGGGCTACGATGCCGTGTTTAAGGCAATGAAACCTGCATTCCCGAAAAGGCACTACGACACGTCTTACTCAATAGTCAAGAAAGAACAGATTTTTGAAAGCTTTAAAACAGATAAGACGCTGTACACCTTTTCCTTAAAAAGGAAAGCCTCCAAAAATTTTACCCAAGAGTTCCAATTTCAGGTCTCCAGGGAAAAGGTAAAGGACACGAACATAAAAACCGAAAGGCATTTCCTGAAGAGAAACGTCAACCTAATACAAACCTACGACAGGCGGGATTCCAGTACCAACCCCAGGAAGGGATGGTTGGCGGAGCTGAAATTTTCGGTGGCCGGATTTCTCTTAGGCGGAAACACCGACTTTTATAAACTTGAAGAAAAGTTCCTATACCTTGTTCCGCTGACGGAAAAGAGGACAATTGCCGTCCGGCTTCACGGAGGAGTAGTTCAGAAGATAGGAAACAGGGGAGTCCCCATTCAGGACAGGTTTTTCCTGGGCGGTGCGGAAAGCGTCAGGGGATACAAGTACGGAACTATTTCACCGACAGACGAAAAAGGAAACTTCATAGGAGGGGAAGCTTACGGACTGGTGAGCCTTGAGTTAAGACAGGATATCCGGAAGAACCTTCAGCTGGCCGTCTTCTACGATTCGGGAAACGTCTTTAGAAGGCCTCAAGAGTTTAAACTGGGCGGCTGGTACTCCTCCGTAGGTATGGGAATCAGGTACCTTACACCCGTCGGTCCACTAAGGCTTGACTACGGGTATAAGCTGAAGAGCGTACCGGGGCAGGGAAGAGGAAGGGTTCACATTTCTTTCGGATTTCCCTTCTGAGAAAGACCTTCGTAGTAAGCGTCTTCCAGGGCAACCTCAAGTTCCTTAAATAGCCTTTCCTTTATCTCCGTTAATTCCCCTTCAGCTTCAAAGCCTGCCGCCATCCTGTGTCCGCCGCCGCCGAGCCGCTTCGCAACTGAAGCGACGTCAACTTTACCTTTTGAGCGGAGGGAAACTTTCCAGCTTCCCTTTTCAATTTCCTTAAAGAAAACGGCAACTTCAACCCCGGCTATTGAACGGGGATAGTTTATAAAACCTTCTGATTCTTCCGGGTAAGCTCCCGTCTCCTCTAAAAAGCTCCTGAAAAGGGTTATATGGGCAACCTTTCCACCGAGGGCAAAGGAAAGCGTTCTAAGGACAAGTTCAAGCAGTTTAAACTTGTTAAGCCTGTTCCTTTCAAAGATGTTGGACATTACAAAGTAAGGATTAACTCCTTTCCTTACAAGCTCAGCCGCAACTTCAAATGTCTCGGGAGAAGTATTACTGTAGCTGAAGCTCCCCGTATCCGTGTAGATTCCCGTATAGATGGGTAGGGCTACGGAAATGTCTATAAAATCAGCATTTATCAGCTTCATCAGGTAGTAGGAAAGCTCACAAGTACTTGAAATTTCCGGCTCTACAATGGAATAATCCGTAAAAGGTTCCGCCGTTACGTGGTGATCAATAACTATCGACTTTTCGGCAGGGATTGCATCAAACCCCGTCCTTTTCGGATCAGAAACGTCAGTAATAATTACCCAGTCAAACTTATCCTTTATCTCCTGAAGAACCTTTACATCGTAGACACCGGGAAGGAAGTCGAAGAAGTAGGGAATTCTATCCCGGTAAATAACCGTTACGTCCTTATCCAACTTTTTGAGGAAGTTGTACCAGGCTAAAGAACTTCCAACAGCATCCCCATCCGGATTTTTATGGGTCGTTATAAGAATTCTTCCTTCAAGTCCCTCTATAAGTTCAGCCATCTCTTCTCTGTTAAGCCTCACGACATCACCTCTGGAGCAATAACAAACTCTGGGCGGGGAACAACTTTAAGCCTCAACCTTTTGCCGAGAAGCCGGTGAATAAACCCGGAAGCCCTATTAAGCCTTTCAACTGCAAGGGCAACATCTTCCGGTTTCAGCCCCGAAACGAAAACGGTAGCTTTAGTGGCGTCTTTGTTAAGTTCAACAGCCGAAATGGTTATAAACAAACCTTCAGGAAGGTCAACCTCAAACCTCACGATATCCGAAATCTCCCTCAAAAGCAGCGATTTTAACCTCTCCCTTCTAACTCCCCTCATCACTCACCGCCCACGGTAAGCTCTTTAACGAGAACGGAAGGACTACAAATATTTCCCACCCATCTCTGATCCCTTCCGACTTCGGTAATGTTCATCAGAAGATCCTTAAGATTACCCGCAACAGTCATCCCGGTAACGGGCTGAACTCTGCGGCCATCCTTGTAGTAGACGCCGCTAACTCCTACGGAAAACTCCCCAGTAATTGCGTTAACAGTATGTATTCCCATCGCATCAGTAACGATCAGGACTTCTTCGGGAGTCTTCACAAGCTCCTCCAGACCCAAAGCCCCCCTCTCTATCACAAGGTTCGAAATTCCGGGCTGTGGCAACGAAGCAAGGGATGACCTTATACCGTTACCGGTCAGCGGAAGTCCGAGCTTTTTAGCGGAGTACATATCAACGAGGAAGTTCTTTAAAACACCTCTTTCTATAATAGCAGTTCTCTTTGCAGGAACACCCTCGTCGTCAAAGGGGAAGCTGCCCATTCCTTCCCTCTGAAACGGATCGTCGTAAATGTTAAGAACGTGGCTGGCAACTTCCCTCGAAAGCTTATCGGCAAAAAGGGACTTTCCCCTCATAACGTTATGACCGAGGAAAGCACCAGAAAGTGCTTCAACAAGCTCAGCAAATACGACGTTCTTGAAAATCACAGGTATCCTCTTCGTTTCCATGGGAGAAGCTCCGAGCAGTTCAACTGCACTCTCAACAGCCCTTGCAGCAACGAGATCGGGATTCAGCTCTGTAAAAAAGCGCCGAACATCGTAATCCCAACCAACCTGAGAGTCATCTCCCTCCTTCGCGGCAAGCAGAACAGAAAGGGAATAGTTAGAAACAGTGTAAGAAAACAGGTGATCGTTAGAGTTACAGTAGTAAACAGTCGAGAAGGAATCGCTGTAAGAAGCCTTCCTTACCCTATCCACCCTCCTGTCCAAACTCCTGCACTTGTCCTCAAGTTCCAGAGCTACTTCAACCTTCCTTTCGACAGGAATGGACGGGTAAGTGTCATCGTAAAGGGGGAAATCCAGCGAACTTTCCGAAGGCATAGAGAAACTGTATTCATCGGGAGATGAATTCCTGGCATTTTCCCTGGCACACTCTATTGCAACCCTTATACCGTCTTCGGATACGTCGTTGGTATAGGAAAACCCCAGCTTATCTTCAACAACAACCCGAATAGCTAATCCTTTTCTCTGCGGCACTTTTATCTTCTCAACCTTACCCTCCTTTACCTCCACGCTAAACCCCGCCGAATCCACTCCGTAAATGTCAAAGCTATCTATCCCCTGCTTCCTCAAAAGTTCGGCAGATGTCTCTATGAGTTTAAGCATTCTCTTCCTCCTCGTTCAGTGTAGAAAAATAACGGCGAACTTCATCCGGACGTCCACAGCTCTTCTTTCCCTCGGTACAGTAACCGAGGTAGTAGCAGTTAGGACCAACTCTATCAAAAAGCCCCGAAACTTCCCTTCTCAACAGCTTTAAAACACTTACAGCCAAATCCCTTATCTCCCACTGAGCCCTGGAGCAAGTCCTGAGCCTCAGGAAATGAACCAATTCCTCCCCGTTCATAGTAAAGACGATCCTCGTCGCACAAGCGTTCGGCAGAACAAAGCGGGCATCTTCTTTTGGAACTCCCTGTTCTACAAGACCTTCATAAAATTTCCCTACCAAAGCCATTAACTTCTCATACGAAAGCCTTTTCCCCTCGATATAAACCGATTTCCCCTTAACTGAGTCGGGAGTAACGTAGGGAAAATTGACCATAGCAACGTAGCGCTGAGACTGCTGGCTATAGGAAGCCGGCCTGTGCCTGACAAGCTGGTGAGAGCAGGCCCTCGAGATGCCGTCAACAAGAAAAGTAAAAAAGGAGTGTTTGAGAAGTTCTTTCTCGTCATTTAAAGGCGGCAGGTTCTTAGCGATTAAAACAACCCTCAAAAGGCCTCCCACAACAAGAGTAGTCTGAAAATTATACCCGGGCGGGAAAGCGAAACGGAAATATTATGTAGAATCAGACTTAACCTCCGAAAACGGAATCAACGGCAAGTTGGCCTCTGCTGCGATTTCCTTAGCAAGCCAGTCGGGATATCCCTCCTTATATATTACTTTTTCAACTCCGGCGTTGATGAGCATCTTTACGCAGAGGGAGCAGGGAGAATGGGTACAGTAGAGTACAGAACCTTTAGTGGATACGCCGTGAAGGGCTGCCTGGATAATTGCGTTCTGCTCCGCGTGTAAGCCCCTACAAAGCTCGTGCCTCTGTCCGCTGGGAACGCCCAGTTTTTCCCGCAGACAGCCAACCTCCTCCGGATGTTTCAGACCGGAAGGAGGCCCGTTGTAGCCCGTTGAGATTATCCTTTTATCCTTAACGAGGACAGCCCCTACCTTCCTGCGGAGGCAGGTAGAACGGGTGGAGACCATCTCGGCAATGGACATAAAGTACTCGTCCCACGAAGGTCTACCCATCCTTTAGTGGTGGCCTCCGCCGAACAAGTGCTGATAGGCAGTCAGCAGAAGAGTAAGGAACATAAATATGTATAGAATAATCTCTACCGATGCGATCCACTTCCGGAAGAAAAATATCTGCTTTAAAGCTTTCGCCATAACTACCTCCCGATTTAGAGCCACATAAAGATGGAGTGGGAGTACCAGTGGACGAACTTAACAAACCAAACTCCGAGTATCGGAAGGAGAAGGATACACAGGACGGCCGCAAGAACTATCCAGGCCTCTTTCTCTATATCCCTTGAACTAACTTCCCTGGCCATTTCCTTTCCTCCTCAAAATTACTTGTAAGAGGGTTTCTCTTGGTGAACCTTCTCGGTGTGGAAGAGCTTATACCTGTAAAGAGCATCGAGGCCGTGGCAGTCAACACAGATACTTCCCCTTAAATCCTTATTCCTTAAGAAGCTATTAAGAGCGTTACCCTCCGTCGGTTTACCCGGAACTTTATCACTCCACTTGCTCCAGACATGAGGATCATGACAGGTTTCACAGGCTATCTCTCCGCCAACAGAAACCTTTTTACCCCTGCTATCAAAAATAGGCCAATCTCCGGCCCTGCCCGGCCTGTCGAGGTTTCTAACTATAACATCCTTCTTCGGATGGTAGTAATATTTAACAACCTTATCCTGCCCGATACCGTTTTCCTTATGGCAAGTCAGGCAGTAATTGGAAGCTCTGTTATCAGTAACCTCTTCTACCTTCATAGCCCACAGCTTCTCATCAAAAGCCCTGTGAGGCACGTGACAGGAAGAACACACTCCAGACTCAAGGACGCTCTTACCCATCAGGTTCTTAAAGTCCTTATTAACAACCCTCATATCGTGATCCGTTCCAATTACCTTGGCCTCCTCGGTGTGGCAGGAGGTACAGAGAGCACTGTCCCCTTTAACGGTATATCTGGTAAGCCTTTCCCTATCTGCACCGTTGTGGGGCTCATGACAGGTCATACAGTCAAAGACTCCCACTTCTCCTCTTTTTACAGGATGACCTGTCATCTGATTAATCAGAGGAAGCCTTGAACGCTCTATAACCTCTAAGTTCTTATCGGTAACCTCCCTGCCGATCGGGTGAGAATGCTTACCTACAGTCTTCTCCTCTGCAAGACCTCCTTTCGAGTGACAGCTGTTACACAACTTTTCGCCTATCGTATTCCCTTTTCCGGGCTTCCTGCTCCAAAGAACCTTAAACTCTGGATTGTGAGGAGTATGGCAAACAGAACAGATTCCCTTTTCCTTGAGTCTCTTCTTTTCCTTATCGGGGAAGTTGACTTCCGGGTTAGTTAAAAGGTTATGGGAACTTCCCTTAAGATCCTGATCAATATGGCAGGTCATACAGAGCTTCGAATCCCCCTTCACGGGTAGCCTCAGAAGCTCCTCTTTATGAGTATGGGGATCGTGGCAGGTTGCACAGGAAATTTTCTTCCCGGGCAGCTCCTCACTCGGATTCCTCACCCCAACAGGGTGTTCATTAAATACAGACTGTTTAACCTTATGCTCCGCCATCCCTTCAGGGTCATGGCAAGCCAGGCAGAAACCGTCAACCGGCGGCTCCATAGGGGAAATTTCGCCGTAAACTACCCTGGACAGGTAACCGTCCTTGGCGTTATGCACGCTGTGGCACGCAGCACAGTCCCCTTTCTTCCATCTCCTCTCGTCTACCTTACCGTGAGGCCCTTTCCTAACATCGGCCTCTTCCTTGTGACATGTGTAACAAAGTTCCAGTCTCTCTTTCCTCAAGAACTTTCCTTTCGGGCTGTCGTCGTAAGCATGATGGGGATCGTGGCAAGTGATACAGCTTAACCTTTTACCGGTAAGGGGCAGTTCAATCTTTTCTTTAACAACTTTCCCCGTCGGATGCGTAAGAACACCGACAGTCTTAACTTCTTTACCGTTCACCTTATGCTGAGGATAGTGACAGGAAAGGCAGAGAATATCCTCTTTCCCTTTAGCTCCTATTAAAGAGGCATACTCAAAAGCCTCTTCCGGAATCTTCCTGCCCCAAAGCTTGGGAGCTTTCGCCTCGTGAGGCACATGACAGCTCTTACAGGATTTACCGGCTATGTTGTGATCGGTGCTCTCAACCTTCCTCTCTTTAACGTGGCAGAGGGAGCACAGCTTTTCTTCTTTTGCAACAACTAAATGCTTATTCTCCTCTTTGTGAACCCTGTGACAGGTCATACACTCGACCGATTCGGTAACCGCCTTTTTACTTTCAAAGAAGGAAACCCGAGCACCTTTCGGAAATTTCTTGTGAATGGGATGGTTGCGCCAGTTGGGATGTTTCTTGCTGTTCAGGTTTTCTTTGTGACAGAGAATACAGAGTTGGGATTTCTCAAACCCCTCTATAAGAGCCTTCTTCGCCCTTCCCTTGTGGGAAGAGTGACACGATTCGCACTGAACCTCTCCAGAAATCGTAACCTTTCCCCCAAGCTTCCTTATTCTCAGGGATTCATCCAGCGAAAGCTTTCCTTCGGTTTCCTCGAGAAGTGGGTGGTTGAGATCGTGCTCTGCGTTATCCTTGTGGCATTCAATACAGAGGGCCGAATTAACGTTAGGCTTCCTCATAAACGTGTAGTCAAGCTTTTTCTCACTTCCCGTCTCAGTATGAGGAGTGTGACAAGTTCCACAGTAAAGCTTCCCGTCCTTCAGCGGGAAGCCCTCAGGCATTTTAAAGTCCTCTGGAACCTCCTTATCAACCGGATGGGAAAAATGATCAAAACCCAGAAACGTAAGCCTATCGTCAGCCATTGAGCCGTCGTGACAGGAAAGGCACATCAACTTGTCAGCAGCCTGAAAAGAATTCTTGGTTAAAAGAGTCGGGGACTTAATCTTCGACTCAAGGAGCCAGTTCTGGTGACAAACAAGGCACTCCTTCTTCATACTCTTTTTCAACTTCGCTTCAGAAACACCGGGCAAAACAAGAACCGTTAAAAGAACCAGTAACGATTTCCTCATTACTTGACTCCCCGAAGTCTAAATGTAGAAACTCTGTTCTTCAGAGGTTCAAGGACAAAAACCTCTCCGTCATAGCAGCTAAGGGCTGTAGGGTAGTAAAGACCTTCAGCAATCACGTTCTCAAATCCGCCGTAAGGATCAAAAAGCTGAACAGCTCCGGTAATACCGTCACTTACAGCAACGTAACCATTACAGACTGCAATCCCTTTAGGCCTGAAGAGATCCCCTTCCTCTATACCGAAAACCCCGAATGATCTGACAAACCTGCCGTCCTCATCAAACTCCTGAATCCTGGCGTTAACAGAATCAACAACATAAATAAGATTTTTCCCCCTGTCCATCAGAAATACACCGACAAAGTTACCAGGAACAGTCCCCTTTCCGCCGATCCTCTTAACAAGCTTTCCGTCAAGGGTATAGACATCCACCGTATTTCCTTCACCGTTGCTAACGAAAAGTCTGTCTTTTAACTTAACAACATCAATAGGCCGTCCTTTCAGCGGGAAGCTCTTCAGAAGCTCCCCGTACTCATCAAGGACGTAAAGTCTTCCCTTCTGACTGACGGCATATACCAATCCGTTATCAACGAATATCCCGTAAGGAGAATCAACCTTAAGGTCAATAAGGTGCTCCCCGTACAAGTCGTAAACGGCAATCCTGTTGTTCAGCCCGTCAACAACGTAAAGTTTGCCGTTACTAACTGCAATATCCGAAGGAAACTTCCAGTCACCTTTTATAACCTCTCCCGCTACAGCTCTTACGGAAAACAGGATCGCAAGCAAAGCAGCAACTATAAACCTCATTCTCTGACCCCTTACCAGATAAATTTGGGGAAGTGAATCGTCTTATACTCTTTTAATCCTTTCACTACCTCGTTTTCCTCAAGATCCTTTACCCTTTCATCACTAAAACCTAAAGCGCGAAAGTCAAGAACACCTTTCTCCCTGTGGCAATCCTCACACTTCAAAACCTTCTCAGTAAGAGCAGAGTGCATCTTTGAAACGGCCTTAACGTCTTTCAGAAGAGACTCATTACCTTTAAGAGGGATAACAAGAGGAGCTCCATCATAAACAGGAGTTATCCTTGCTCTGCTATCTCCTCCGGAAAGGATAACCCTATTACCGTTCCTTATATAACGAAGACCGTAAAAATCTCCTCCTTCCTTTCCAACGGCTCTATCACCATCGATTTCAACCCAGCTGTACGAGAGACCGGATTTAACAAAATGGCACGTTGTGCAGCTCAAGAAGGTTCCGTGGGCGTTGTAAAAAGGAGCGTACTTCTTATCCTTCTTATGGGCAGCAAAGGTGTGACAGGCCAAACAGACATCATCAAGGGAGTACTTATAGCCGTTAGGCAAGTGAAACGGCCTCGGATAACCTTCCTTCCTGGGCAGCTCCGGTCTTTCAAACTCCTTCAGTTTATTCTCCCATTTAGAAATGTCCTTGGCAGGAGCGGAGAGAAGCGGGTTCTCAGCTCCCTGAACGGCTATCGGCAGAACGAAAAGAGCAAGGATCAACCTCTTCATTATCCATTCCTCCCTTCCACTTCCTTCTCAAGAAGGTAATGGGCATACTCGTGCATCTTCTCTATCATCTCCTCCTCAGGAAGCTTTTCCACCTCCAGGACAAATTGATAACGCTCCTTGAGGAACGGGTACTTCTCGAGGAGATGGGGTTCATTCTCAGCAACAGCCTTGATAATCCTCCTGTAACTCCTGGGGCGCTCTTCTATCCACTCAACCTCTGAAGCCGTTCCGGTAAGCCAAATCCAGTCCATAGGGAATTTATTGGGACCGTAGTGAACAACGTACATGTGAACAAGGGCAATCCAACCCAGCGCCAGTACAGCCTCATCCGAGTGCATTAAGTAAGCAATCTGTATCGTCTCCGGCGGAAGGTGGAGAAAGCCGGTAAAAACTTCGGGAAGCCAAAGCATCCATCCCGTAATACCAATGGCCAGCATACCCCAACCAACCGCCCAGAAATCAAACTTGTCAACCCAGATGTACTCGTCCCAATCCGGAGGCACTTTTCTGAAACCGAGCAGGTACTTTACATAATGAACAAAAGTTACGTCGGAAGGCCCGGGAACGATTCTGAAATACCCGAAAAAGTCCTTTTTAGCAAGATCCCAGTTAGCTATAAGTATAAGGATCATATACAGAACAGTAAGGAGGAAGTCGGCGAACATTATAAATCCCGATATTCTGTGAATGGTCATTTCTCCGGTAATTCCGCCGAGAAGAGCAATCAACGGCTTAGCCCACTCCGTGTTGTAGAACTTTAGGGGATATCCGGTGATTATCTGCCAGATAAAGGTGGAAAATATTCCAACGTGAAGAAGCCTTTGGAACAGAGTAAATTTCTGTATAAGAATTCTCTCTCCATCGACGATAAGGAGTTTATCCTGGTCCGGCCTTATCCTAAACCTCTCTTTAAATGCCTCCCAGAGTCCCATTAGTGCTTCCTCCTCAAGTTTTTAAGTAGGTCAAGTCCAACAATTGTAACGGCAAAAAGTAGCGTTCCCGTAGTAAGCCAGAACATAAACTCCTCAACAATTTTCACTATCTTCTGACCGAGAGTATCCGGAACCGGATGCATATGAACCCACTTAGTAGTGGCGAAATTCTTCATATCCTTGGCAGGAGCAAGGGGATGACATTCAGTTGATCTGCCACAGGTCAACTCTATGTTCTTCACGTTAACGGAAGATCTCGGATCACTCTTATGGAATATATCGTGGAAATTCCCTCCCTTGTTGGTATGACAATCCAAACAATCAGCAGCCCTCGTATCATTCCTATCAAGGTACAGCATCTTTGAGTGCATAGTCACCTTATAGGACTCAACGGCCGTAAGTATCCTTTCCTTTTCGTACTTATTGTGAATACCCTCTATCTCAATAGCTTTCTCCATCTTCTCTTCATCCTCATGACAGGATGCACACAATTCAACAATCTCCCAGCCGTCCCTCCTTGTCTTGATAAATTGGTGGACAAAACCGTTCTTTATAATCGGAAGAGGTTCTCTTGAAGCAACGTGAGCCAGCCTGTCTTCTGCCCACTCTCTGTTCTGATGGCAGATCGAACAACGGCCAAAGCTCCCCTCTAGGGCTTCAAATTTCTTAACGTCTATGAGGAGGTCGTTCGTATGACAGTAGCTACAGTAAGGATAGATATCTGGAGCCTTCTCATAATTCTTACCGTGAACGCTTTCCTTCCACGTTTTAAAAACTTCCCCGTGAGAAAAGGGCTTTTTCGTCGAAGGATCAGCGACGTGACACTTATTTGCACAGTTTGCCGCCACATTCTCAGGTTTATGGGGATACTGTTCTATTCTGTCATGACACTCAGTACAACCGACATTTCTGTGAATTGAGTGAGCGTAAAGGGCATCGTTAATACTACAGTCCCTTACTCTATTATCCTCATCAACGACCGAAAGTCCCTTAAGCCTATGACAGACCAAGCACCCGTCGTCGGATATCCCGCCGCCAAGAGCAGTTCCCGCCAGAAGGAAAGCTCCCGTCAGTCCAACTATAAAGGCTTTCACTCTCTACCCCCTACTTCAACGAATTAATAGAGTGACAAACGGTACACAGTTTTCCGGCTTCCACAGGCCGGCTCATAAGCTTGACAGCTTCTTTATTAACCGAAAACCTGTTAAGAGAAAGTTCCAGCTTTTTAAGCTTATACTCGATATCTCCCAACACCACTTTTGCCCAATCTCCGGAAAGTGCTTCGGCTTCATAGGCTATCTGGGGATGAGGATTGTGACAGGTTATACACTCTATCCTGCCTTTAACGAGTATCACTTTCGCTTTCCTTCCTTTTAACTCTTCCAGGGAAATCTTCGGTTTCAGCTCTTTCATTGAACTTATCTCAAAGACTCCCTTCTTACCCTCAGTAAGCTTCTTAACCTTATCTTCCGAAGCCAGCATATGCTCGGGAGCGCCGACGTGAGG
This sequence comes from Desulfurobacteriaceae bacterium, assembly GCA_027063785.1. Lineage (GTDB taxonomy): Bacteria > Aquificota > Aquificia > Desulfurobacteriales > Desulfurobacteriaceae > JAMORC01. Next base: position 132,421 of record JAMORC010000005.1, on the reverse strand, counting down.
AGTTTCCGTATGGCACCCCACACAGGCCTTGTAAGCCTCAAGTCTTGCCCCGACACCGTGACAGTAAATACAGGCCTTCTTCTTCTCCTGCCACGGTAAATCTTTTCCTATCGCTTCGTGAGGGTTAAACTTCCTATAGCATTCCGGATTGTGGCACTGGAAGCAGAAGTCAAACCTCTTTTTAATAGGTTTTCTGGATCTCAGAAAATAGCGGTTTTTTGAAGCCATATCATGACATGTGGTACAGGCCATCCTGCCGTCTTTCAAGGGAAATCGGGAAGGAAGCTTTATACAATCGGTCTCTTCAACTTTACAGGAAAGAGGGTGAACAATCGGGCAGCCGGAAGAGTGACATTTTAGGCAGAAGCCGTCCTCCTTGCCGGTATAGCCAACTCCACCGCACTCTTTTCCGTAAGAGTTAACCGTCAAACCGGTAACCAAGAACAAAAGTAAAGCCATTCCCTTTCTCATCTCGTCCACATCCCCTTTGTATGACATTCCATACAGAAACCCGGTCGGTGACACCTGCCGCACTTGGCAGGATCCGCAGCAGCCTCTATGCTGTGGGTATAATCGTAGTTCCTCGGATGAACGAAATGCTGGATAACATCCCGCTTGGCATGGCAATCGATGCAGAAGCGCTGTCTGTGGCACTCATCACACCTTTCGGGATCCCCTTCATAGGCAAACCTGTGAGTTTTCAGCCAGTTCCCGGTCTTATGGTCGGCCGGCTCTATTTCTTTCATGTTAAAGTGACATATGTAACACTTTGTTGGAGCGTTAGGAGCCGGCGTCTTACCCGGATTATTGTGGCAGTAATGGCAGGTTACTTTTGAAGGCATAATTACTTTCTTTGAACCCCTCTCTGCAGCCTCTATATCAGCCCAGCTCATTTCAACGTTCATTTTGTGGCACGGAATGCAGCCGTGACTATCGATAAATTCCTTATGATCCCTGTGGTGGAACTTTGCCGTAGCGCCGAGTTCCTCCTTATACTTCACATTTCCCTTACCACAGGAGAATAGGGAAAAGGCCGCTATACAGAACAAAAGAACAGCAATTCCTCTCATTTCCTTTCCTCGACTCTCCTTTCTTTGTATGAACTTCCACCCCAGAAGAGGTAGTTATACCTGAGTATTACCCTGGCATCCCTATCAAAATCCTCATTCTTCCTGTAGTCGATTCCAAGCTCAAAGTTCGAGAACTCAGTAACTGCGTAAGTTCCTTTCAAGTAAAGGGCATTCGACCACTGGCTTCCGTAAGTAATCTTGTCGTAGTGGGCAACATCAAGCATTCCCGTAAGGGTGAGTTTTCTGCAGAAGTATTTCGTAAACCCGACCTCAAAACCCTTCATTATTCCAAACCAACTGTTCTGATAAAGAAGAGAACCGTAGCTCCTCAGCCCGTTATCAAACCAAGTATCCCTTACAAGTCCGAGCTTTATTAGATGACCGTTATCCTTACCTTTCCTCTGAAGGTCTGTAAACGTGTAGCTTCCAAAAACCTGCCAGACTTTCGTTAAATCGTAGTAAACGCTTTGAGTAAATCGCAGTTCCCTGCCGCTCGAGAACAGATAGAAAAGCTCGTTCTCCCTTACTCCGTCTCCATAGGTATAACTGCCGTCGTAAAACTCCAGATCAGAGTTAAGCCTTAACTTCTTGGTAGGGAAGTAATCAATTCCCAAGTTCCAGCTAAGAAGTTCTCCGTGGGCAACGTCAAGTTCAAGTCTCGCATACTGAGCAAGCTCCCTGGTAAGATACCTGTAATCGCCGAAAAGGAAGGAACTTTTCCTCACATCTCCGTTTTTCCTAACATGTTCAAAACCCAAGAAGAAACCTTTGTAATCCAACTTAAAACCGGCTAAAAGGTCATCTCCGCTCCGCGTGTTCGGCTCAAAGTACCTCGGCTTACCCAAATAGAAAACGTAGCGAAGTCCCTTTTTCGAAGATCGAGTTAGTCTCACAGCATCAGCAATGTAAGTTTCAAAGCCTTCGGATATGAACTGTCTACCGACAGATAGCTTAAACTCTCTGTTAAGCGGAGTATCCACGTAGAGTTGAAAGAGATCGGCATCCCAATCAGTTCCCCTTCCGAGATCCTTCCAGAGCTTTCCGTAAAAGTGAAGTTCCGACTTACCTTTTAAATCCCTGACATCCAACTTCAGGTAAGTATCAAAGGGAGTGGAATCTCTATCCCTTATGTCTTCTCTGAATTCAACCTGCGTCTTCAGTTCCCCTTCGAAGGCAGGAATAGAGGCGGAAGAAAAGGCGGGATCGGCTACCAGGAGTCCTATCCCCATTCCCAGCATCAGAGCCTTCTTATCTATCCCCACGTTAGTCCCTCTCTGCAGAAACTATATTCCGGATATTACAATAATAAAAAATCTCTTGTCAAGTTTTATAGATAATATAGAATTTCTAATCATATTCGATTACGACTCCCAATTCTTCGGATGTTATTTTACAGAATAGAACACCGGATTCCTATATCCTGTCAAAAAGCAGCAGGTCAACAAACTCTCCTTTCCTAACCGTTCCTCTGTCAGCTCCTATAACGGCCAAACCGTCACACATTGCCATGGAGAGGAAGTTAGAGGTTTGCTGGCTTCCGGCGTTGACAACTCCGAGTCTTCCGTCGAAAACTTCAAGGTTAACCCTTACGAAATCAACCCTGCCTTCCCTCGACTTTAGATCTTCAAGGGCAACCGCGGGAAGGTATCGGTTAAAAAATTCCTTCCTCCCTGAAAGCTTTCGGAGGGCAGGAACGAGAAATTCTAAAGCATTGACAAGCATCGCCGCCGGATAGCCGGGAAGGCCAAAGAACAGATTACTGCCCTTTACGCCGAAGACCAAAGGTCTGCCCGGCCTTATGTTCGTTGTAGTGAACCTAACGTCAAACCCGACCCTTTCAACAACTTCTTTAACAAAGTCGTACTTTCCCTTTGAAACGCCCCCGGTAGTAACGAGAACATCGACTCCTTCAAGTGCTTCACCGAAAACCGAAGCCATCTCATCGACAGAATCGAAAGACTTACCGAGGTAAATAACAGAAACCCCGATTCTTTCCAGAATACCTTTTAGGATATAGTAGTTAGAGTTCCTAACACTACCTAGGAAATAGGGTTCAAAGGGTTCAAGAACTTCATCCCCGGTTACTAAAACACCTACTCTCGGCTTCCTGAAAACTTTTACCCTGTATATTCCAAGGTTGGCAAGCAACCCAACTTTCCGAAAATCGAGAAGGTCCCCTTTTTTAAGAACCCTCTCTCCCTCCTTAATCTCGCTGCCTGCATAGTTTATAAGGTTCCCTTCCCGAACGGGGAAATCAACAGTAACGTAATTCCCATCAAAACTAACGTCTTCAATCCTAACAACAGCGTCTGCACCTTCAGGTATTAAACCTCCGGTCATTACAAAAACGGCTTCTCCATTCGAAACTGCAAGCCTATCCGGCCTCCCAGCAGGCGATTCCCCGATTACCTTAAACCTGCCGGGAGCAGAGGAGGACTTAAAGGCAAAGCCGTCAACTGCCGATTTGTCTCCATCGGGCAGGTCAACGGGGGAAAAGATATCAACAGCAAGGATTCTACCGTAAGCTTTTTCCAGAGTTACCGACTCTTCAACCTTTACCGGATCAACCGAAGAAAGAATTACGTTAAGAGCTTCCTCCCTGGTCACTTTCATTACGGCCTCCCAAAGGGACAAACTGGAAATACACAAACGGAACAGCCGTGGCAGAGACCCCCGTGGGACTTTCTGGCAACTTCTTCCTTCGTAATAACATCCCCTATAAGAAGCCTCGGAAGCCAGATATCAAAAGAGGTTGCTTTAAAGAAGAGAGCAGCGGCCGGGACGGCAACAACGGGGACTTTACCGAGCCAGCCCATACTCAGCATGTTACCGGGCTGAATGGGATTGCCCCTAATGAAGTTCTTAACCCCGGCTTCCCTAACCGCCTTGTAAGTAACGTCATCGGGATCAACAGATGTTCCGCCGGTAAGAACCACAATATCGTACCGGTTTGCAAACTCGAGAATTTTCTGTTTTATCCTCTCCTTATCATCGGGGAGAACAACTTTTTCCTCAACTCGGCACTTGAAAAACTCAAGCTTTGGCTTCAGGCGTTCATAGAACTTATCTTCAATTCTCCCGTAGTACACCTCATTACCCGTAATGATTATTCCAGCCCTTTTTTCCTCAAAGGGAACAACCCTGACAATGCCGTCACCGGCAATCCTTACAGCTTCTTTTACCTCCTTCCTCGGAGCAACAAGGGAAATAATCCGAACAGCAGCAATCTTCTCACCGGGTTTTACGTACATATCAGAATGAATAGTCGGACATGAAGGCTCCCCTACCATGTTAAATCGAAAGAGCTTTTCAACATCAACCTTTACAACTCCGAAAACGGAAGAGTAAATATTAATCTTCCCCTCTCTCGGCTCCTCATCCCTATAAGTGTTTTCCCCCATAATGGCTTCCGCCAAGAGAACAGCCGCTTCATCCTCGTGGATCTCATCCGGAGAAAGCTCAAGGACGTAAACGTAGTCCTTACCGAGCCTTTTTAACTTCTCAACATCCTCAGGCCTTATTACATGCCCCTTCTTAAACGCCCTTCCCTTATAATTCCTCCCCAGGTCAACCTCTGTAACATCATGAACAAGAACCATTCCTACAGCATTTTCAACCTTAACCTTCCTCTTCATACCTCCTCCTAAAAACAGAAATACAGGAAGGAGAAAGATAAAAATCCACTTCCCTTCCTCTTTCTAGGATGTAGTTTGGAGAGAGAGAAAACGGAAAATGTAAAATTACATCATTTCCTAAGTCTAAAATCACCACAATTTTATCTTTCTCCTTAAAGATATCCTTAACCGTTGCAGAAACTCTCACAAAGTCTTCTGAAGGATTAAATGCAACAGCAAACGGTAAAACAGAAATGATCACATCCTCACCTTCCCTTAAATCCTCTGGAAAGTTTTTAGCTACCAAAAGTTGCCCTTTTCTTAACTTCACCTTCGCCCATCTTTCTCTTACGGAAACAACCTTACCTGGAAGGAAAGTTCGATGCCCCAATAATTTAGCTATCTTCTCATCTATCGGATTTAAAAATACCTTTTCCGGATTTCCTGTTTGTCTTACTCTTCCCTTTTCCATAATTACAACATAATCAGTAAGTTTAAGGACTTCATCAAAATCATGAGTTACCAAAACCATAGGAATGCGAAACTTATTTACAACTTCTCCAAGTCTTTCATACAAATCCATCTTCAAACTTTTATGAAGAGCGGAGAAAGGTTCATCTAAAAGCAAAACCTTAGGTTCAAAAGCTAAAGCTCTTGCAAGAGCAACTCTCTGTTTCTGCCCCCCAGAAATTTCTTTCGGAAATCGATCTTTTATATCCTGAATTTCAAGCATTCTTAAAACTTCTTCTACTCGCTGTTTATCTTTACAACCATAAAAAACGTTTTCCCAAACCGTCATATGTGGAAACAGAGCATAATCCTGGAACAGATAACCCACTCTTCTCTGCTGCGGAGGTAAGAAAATTCCTCTACTTGAATCAAAAAACACCCTATCGAGAACTTTTATCTTCCCCTTATCAGGCTTCAGCAAACCAGCTATCGCTTGAAGTGTAAGGCTCTTTCCCGATCCCGAAGGAGCAAAAAGAGAAACAGCTTTAGCTTCAGAAACAAAGCAAACATCCAAAGAAAATCCTTTAAGTTCTTTCTTTACAAAAACCTCTAACACTTATCCATCCTTACCTTAACATCGGCAGGTTTTCCAAAGTAAGCGCACGTTAGAACAATTATGTCAACACCGGTAGCAGCGTAACTCTTTATATTGGTTTCGTTTATACCACCTGCAGCAGCAACTTTAGCGTTAGGAAACTTCTGATTTCTAAAATTCACCACTTCAACAACATCCTCAATAGAAAATTTATCCAACTGAACCACTTCAACTCCTGAACTTAAAGCCAGAAAAGCATCCTCAATAAAGTTAACTTCAACAACTATCTTTTTTTCAGGAACGCGCTTCTTCAACTCGGGTATTATCTCTAACAACTTATCCAAACCACCAAGGAACTTCGTATGGTTCTCAAAAACGAGAACGCTTTCAGAAAGTCCCAATCTATGGGGCAAAGCTCCTCCAGCAAGTATCGCCTTTATGCATAGCTTTTTAGCAAAGGGAAAGGTCTTCCTAGTAGTAACAACTTCAACGTTCTCGTTAACTTCTTTTGCAAGGTCTACTAACCTTTTTGTTCTTGTAGCAATCCCCGAAGCGTATTCAAGAACGTTCTGAGCAACCTTCCAGGTTAAATGCAAACCTTCAGCCAAACCTTCAACTTCCAAAAACACTTCATCAGCGCTTACCTCACTACCACTTGGAAGACACTTTTTAATCTCCAGTCCTGCTTTTTTAAATAACCTACAACACTCCTCTGTCCCGCACACAACAATGTCGTGTCTGGCAGAAAACTCCATTTTTCCTCTTTCATTCCCTATTCCAAGCAGATAGGTAGTCAGATCAAAATAAGGAACGTCTTCCTTTAAAAGGGCATCTATTTCTTCTTCAGAAAACACTACCATTTCTCACCTCTGTTAGTTAATCGGTTTATCAGGTAAAGAATAGTTAGAGAAATCACAGCCGTAACTGCAGACAATAGATTGGCTTTTTCAAAATCTCCACCCGACACTGCACTGTAAATCTCTATCGGTATCGTATTCGTTTGAAAAGGAATATTGCCTGCAAGCATAAGAGTGGCGCCGAACTCACCCATCGCCCTTGCAAAAGAGAGGACAACTGCCGCAATTATTCCTCTTTTAGCAAGGGGTAAAACAACCTTAAAAAAGGTCTTCAGCTCACCTTTGCCCAAAGTATAAGAAACGTATATAAGGTTTCTGTCAACCGATTCCATTGCAGCTCTTGCCCCTTTAACGAAAATCGGGAAAGCAGCAACGGAAGAAGCAACAACAGCAGCATACCAGGTAAATACTATTCCTGTTTTGAAAAGCTTATAAATCAAAGAACCGATAACCCCGTTTTTGCCCAAAAGTAAAAGCAGAAGATAACCGGTAACGGTAGGGGGAAAAACTAAAGGTAGAGTTATCAAAGCGTCTAACAGGTTCTTAAACGGAAACTTCTTTAACGCTAAAAAGTAAGCAACAGGAAGTCCAAGCAGTGTAACTAAAAGCACAGAAATGGTTGAAACTTTTAAAGAGAGTTTTATGGAAAAGAGAGCTTCCGGGTCAAGAGAAATCATTTTAGACCCTCAGTTACTTTCTTAAAGCCAAACTTTTTGAAGACGCTGTTGTCCGTGTTAAGGATAAATTGCTCAAAGGCTTTAGCAGAGGGGGAATTTTTCGTTCCCTTAACAACACCTATCCAGAAAGTAATAGGTCTGTGAAGACTCTCAGGAAAAACTTTCAACAACTTTAACTTATCCTTAAATTTCACGTAGTCGGAGTAATAGATAATACCAGCATCTGCATTTCCTGTCATAACCCAAACGCTAATCTGCCTTACAGTAGGCGCATAGATAAACCTATTCTTTAACTTTTCATAAACACCCAAATTCTCAAGCGTCTCTATCGCATACTTACCGACAGGTGCCAATCTATTACCTACTGCAATTTTTTTAGCCTCCATAATTGAACTAATATGTGAATTTAACGGAACAACCAAAACCAAGTCCGTAGAAGCAAAAGGTTTAGCAGAATCAGGAACAATAAATCCTTTCTCTATCAGATAATTCATCCAGAATTTAGAAGCAGAGACGTAAACATCAGCAGGCGCTCCCGCCTCTATCTGCATAGCCAATTTACCCGAAGAAGAAAAGTTACAAACCACTTTATCAGAACTACGAGAGGCGTTAAACTGTTTAACCTCATAACTAATAAAATCTTTCGTTCCCATAGCAGCACTTAGTCTAATAACGTCAGCTAAAGAAGAAACACAAAAGAAAAATTGGAAAAATAAGAGAAACAGCAAAATCCTCACAATACACCTCCCCTAAAATGCTTTAGGGGTCAGCCCCGGACCGGAACTGACCCCTAAAGGCGGGTTCCTTTCCAAGTCCGGGAGGCGTGCCCGTTTCCAGACACACCCTATCGGTCTGGCCCCATAGGGCATTGCCCCTTAGGCGGCCAGACTCGGAACCCAACGGAAATTATACTAAACGGTATAGAAGCAAAAGCCCGTCTCCAACAGGAAGAATGGTAGAGGAGAAACCGGGGTATTCCTTCACGCTCTCCAGGAAAAGTTTGAGCAACCTAACAGTCCTCGTGTAACGCGAATTAAAAGGCCTGCCGGCAACATAACCCCTGAAAAGAACGTTATCAAATACGGCAACGCCCCTTTCGGAAAGGAGAGACTGAACCTTAAAGTTGTAAAACGGGTACTCAGACTTAACGGCATCCACAAAGACTAAGTCAAACTCCTCCTCCCTGCAGATCAAGCTCCTCATCAGGTCAAGACCGTCCGAAACGATGAGATCGACTTCAAAACCGCCCTTCCTAAAGAAACTATCGGCAACCTCAGCCCTTTTCCTGTTGGAGTCCACCGTAATAACCTTTGCAGGCGGATACCCCATAAGGATGCTCAAAGTGCTGTAGCCGATCCCCGTCCCGATCTCAAGAACCTTCTCAGGCCTTAAGACAGAAGAGAGAAACCTCAGAAAGCTGGCGGCAGAGGGGAGAAGAATGGGAACTTTTTCCCTTTTGGCAAACTCCTCAACTTCACGCAAAAGAGCCGGCCTATCGTTAAAGCCGTCTATGAAGAACTCCAGCCAGTCGGGTAGAATTTCACCTAAGTTTTGCCACCTCCTAAACAAACGACCTCCGGAGGAGAAAATGAAAGTAGCCGTCCCGCTAAAGGAAGAAAAGGGACTTAAAAGTCCTATCAACGAGAATTTTAAAACAGCTCCCCTCTTTGCAGTCCTCAGGCAGACAGAAGAGGGAGTAGAGGTTAACCTATTCAAGAACGTTTCTGAAACCGAAAGTGAAGTGGCTCAGGTACTCTTAGCTTATGGAGTTAAAAAAGTGGTTTATCCAAAGGCCAACGAAAGGGTAAAGCTGGGATTTGAGTCGCTGAAGATGGAAGTAATTGATTCCGAATTTAAAACGCTGGAAGAAGTAATAGAGTCCTTATTCAGCCGAGAATAGAGGTCAAGAGGAAAAGAAGAAATGAAACAACAGTTATCGTAGCACCGGAGGGGGCATCAAGGGCAAAGGATAGGAAAATCCCTCCCAGGGAGGAAACAATCCCGAAGAATACAGACAGGAAGAAAAAACGGCCGTAGCTCTTTGAAACCCTGTAAGCAGCAGCCGAAGGAACCACAAGGAGAGAAAAGACCAGAAGTGCTCCTACAGCCTTTATGGAAAGAGCAACAACAGCCCCGACGAGAAAGTTAAGCAGGAAGGTAATAAGCTCAACCTTGTAACCGGAAGCTTTGGCTATCTCAGAACTAAAGGTTACCAGGTAAATGTCCCTCCAAAAGAAGGAAAAGAAAAGGGAAACGGCAATAAATGATAAAAGGAGCATGGCGATATCAATGCCCGAAACAAGCAGAGGACTTCCGAACAGGTACGAAAGGGCTTGAGAACCGTAAGCTCCCGAAAGGCTCAGGGCTATAACGGCAAGTCCCATACTTGCAGAAAAGAGAACCCCCATAGTAACGTCGAAGTGAAGCCCCTTTTTAACTTGAAAGTACCAGAGAACAACGGAGACAAGGAGGGAGAGCAGGAGGGCTGAGAAAATCGGGGATATCCCGAGAAGAAAACCCAATGCAACTCCTGCAAAGGCAACGTGGGAAATCCCGGCACCCGCAAAGGCCATCTTTCTGAGAACAATCGAAGTACCAAGAGCAGAACAAGTTATTCCCGCTAAAAGGGCAGAGAGCACTCCCTTTACACCGAAGTCGTACTGAAGGTAGTCAAAAGGGTTGTGGAGCATTACTTACCTTTTTCCAAGTTTAGCATAGGAATGAGCTTGTTATCGTAAGGTGTAATTATGAAGGTGTTGTTCGGCCCTTCGGAGAGCTTCTTAAGAGTCTGGAGATAGTACCATTGCAGGTATCTATCGGAAAGGGAATCGGATATTATCCTGTTCGACTCCGCAATTCCCCTGGCCTCCGTTATCTTTCTCTCGGCCTCGAGCTTTTCCTTTTCTATGACAAACTTCATCTTCTCGGCTTCTTCTTTCGCCCTGAGCTTCTCCTCAATCTTCTCAATCACCTTTGAGGGAAGCGCGACGTTCCTCAGGAGAACGTCAACTACCTCAATATTCGCCTCCTTCAGCCTACTCCTGACAGCATCGTATATTCTCTTCTGGAGTTCCGCCCTCTTTGTGGAGTAGAGGTCCTCAATCCTATACCTTGCTATCACATTCCTTACAGCTTCCCTGACTATGGGAACGATAACTTTATCGGCATAGTTAACCCCATAGGTCTTGTAGATGACATCGGCTTTTTCCGGAACTATTCTGTAAAGAACGGTAACGTCGAGCCTTACCGGAAGTCCTTCAACGCTTAAAGCCGTTATGGGATTTCCCCTTGCCGCAGTCATATCGATCTTCTCAACCCTGGTCGAAAAGACGACAATCCTTTCAATCCCGGGAATCACAAAGTGAACACCGGGATAAAGCTCCTCCTCAGAAACTTTACCGAGCCTCAACTTCACTCCAACTTCCCCGGCATCAATAACTTTCACAGCCTGAAGGAAGACAAAGATCAGAACCGCAACGAAGATCCCGAAGAAAATAACTTTCGGAGCATCACTCCCGCTTGTTCTCATCCGCCTCACCCATGAGTTTTTTAAGATATTCCCTTGCCTTTTTGTGCTTTACAACATCCCCTGTTTTGTAATAGATGGCATACTCGGCAATGTTTGTAGCGTGATCACCGACCCTTTCAAGGGACTTAACAACAAGTATAAGCCTGACGGCAACGGAGGCGTGTTCAGGGTTCTTCTGGGATACCTCAACAAGCTCCTCAAAAAGCCTGTTGTAGAAGCTGTCAACTATATCGTCCCTGTTTATTACTTCCTTTGCAAGCTCAACATCTCCTCTGAGGAGCGACATAACACTGTCCTTCAGCATCTCCTCAACGATCTTCAACATCCTCGGAAGATCAACGTAAGGTTTTATGGGAGGAACTTTCGAAAGGTGAATAGCCGTCTCGCAGATATCCCGGGCGAGGTCACCGACCCTTTCAAGATCAACGATACTTTTCAGTATAGAAACGACAAACCTCAGATCCTTCGCCTCCGGGGAGTAAAGGGCAAGAACCCTGATGCACTTCTCCTCAATCTCTATCTCTTTAAGGTCTATAAGCCTGTCGTACTGATAAGTAATTTCAGCCCTTTCTTTATCCCTTTTCATAAGGGATTCCATTGCTTCAACGATAATTTTCCTGGCCATATCGGCCATCTCTATGAAGTTCCGCTTAAGCTCGTCAAGATCTTCCACGTAACGTTCAATCATCTTCTCCTCCACAACAGTAGAGTGCAGATATAAGGGAATCTATAGCAACTTCGATTAAAACATTATCCGGGAATTTCCGCCGAAAGCCAAATTCCCTGACAATCTCCTCCGCCATAGATTTCAAGGAATCAAAACCTTCGGGAGCATTAGCCCTGTAAAAAGCGAGCCTTTCAAGGAATGGAAAGAGATAGCTTTCCAGAATGTAAAGGTAAGCCGGCGTCAGGTTCGCCCTTCTGTTAAGGTTCAGCAAGTAGTCAAGCTTTTCCTCCTCTTCACTTCCCAAAAAGGTATTTTTAATTTTCAGTAGCCTATTCTCTATCTCTTTTCTCCTGGAAGGAATAGAGTAATTCCTGCCGGCTTTCCAATCGGGAACGAGGCCTTCAATAAACCTCCTCGCCTTCTCTTCAAAAGGGAAAAGTTCATCTTCCCTGCCGAACTCGCAACAACCCATAAAAACCTCTTCAAATCTCCTTACTCTTTCTCCCACTTCACGGGGCGCGAGAGAAGCTCTTCCATAACTGATTCAGGACTTTTACCCTCGTAAATAACCGCAAATACGGCCCTGGATATCGGCATCTCGACACCGAGCTTCTCCGAAAGTTTCACAGCGGCCCTAACGGTATAAACTCCCTCAACTACAACTTTCCCCTTCCCGGGTCTTTCCCCCCTACCGATGGAAAGTCCGAACTGCCTGTTTCTCGAAAGATCTCCAGTACAAGTAAGAACAAGATCACCGACCCCGGAAAGCCCGTAAAAAGTTTCCTCTCTGGCGCCCATCTTGATACCAAGTCTCTTTATTTCATGAAGCCCCCTGGTTATGAGGGCAGCTCTCGCATTACTACCGAGTCCCATTCCATCCGAAATGCCGGTAGCTATAGCTATAACGTTTTTCAAAGCCCCACCAAGCTCCACTCCGACAACATCGTCAGAGCTGTAAAGGCGGAAACTTCTGGTCGAGAAAAGTTTCGCCACTTCATCACTTTTACTTATCCCGGCCACAACGGCTGCGGCAGGGAGTCCGGCAGCAACTTCCTTTGCAAAGGTAGGCCCCGAAAGCACGTAGTAGTTTTCAATACTTCCGAAAACTTCCCGGTAAACTTCGGAAAGCCTTCTAAGGGACTCAATTTCTATACCCTTTGAAGCACATATCAGAGGCTTTCCCAACAGAAACTTCCTGTTACTCTTCCAGAACCCCCCCGTATGCTGAACCGGAATAACAGAAAAGAGAAAGTCGGCACTACTAACAGCTTCCTCAACAGAAGACGTTGCCCTGACCGTTTCAGGGTAGAAAAACCCGGGAAGGTAAACCGAATTCTCCCTCTTCTCATTAATAGAAAATGCAACGTCTTCCTCAAGGCACCACTGAAACACCTCAAAACCGGTCTTCCCAAGGTAAATCGAGAGGGCAGATCCCCAGCTTCCAGAACCCAGAACGGCGACCTTCACTTCTCCACCTCAACAAAACGATCTCCTTTCCTCTTAAAAATCCCCGAAATTAATACGCCTTTCTCTCTAAAGTGAGAAAGCAACCTGTCAAGGTCTTTCTCCGAAACAAGAACACCGACACCGCACCCTTCAAAAATCTCATCGGGAATAGGAATCGAAACGGCATCAAACCCTTCAAGAAACTTTTCAGCCTTCAAACCTTCGGGTATAGACGGAAAGGATATACAGTAATCGTATTTCTTAAAACGTCCCGTTTTCCTTATCAGGAACTCTTTCGCGTGAAGCCTTACTCCGGTAACTATGAAGTAGAGTTTCTCCTTCCAGTCCTTAGCTTCAGCCATTCCTCTCCTCTTTCAGCTTTTTAAGGGCCAAAGCCCCTTCGTAGAATATCCAAAGGGCAAGGAAAACCTGAATAAGGGCAGCAATTCCGATAACGGTAAACTTCCACTTGATAAAGAGCATAATAAGCGACCAGAGAGTTATAACTGCCATGAATAGAGCCGGGACTCCGGGAACAAACCAGTACTTCTCCTTTCCCGTTTTTATGAGCCACACCATAACAACAAAGAGGGCAAGGGCTGCAATCAGCTGGTTTGTGGCCCCGAATACAGGCCAGAGGGCTTTCCAGACGGGAAGTAACTTCCCGGTGGCAGGATCCCTGTACTTCAGGAAGACAAGGAAAGCAGGTATGAGCAGTGAAACGGCAGTAGCAAAAAACCTGTTCCTTATACCGGTAAGCTCGGTAAAGACGTATCTTGCAAGCCTGGTTCCGGTATCGGTGCTGGTAAGGACGAAGGAAGAAAGCGCAAGCATTCCGAAAGCAACGCCGACCTGCTGGGGAACTCCAAGGAAGGAGAGAAACTTCCCTATTCCCGCACCGTAAATGGCAGCCACGTTCTTCTTAAGAACCTCAAACTCCGAGCTTGAAAGGACAATAACAAAAATTATTGACATAACGGCTACAACTCCCTCAAGCAACATGGCACCGTAGCCAACGGGGAGGGCATCCCTTTCTTTGTCAAGCTGTTTGGAGGTTGTCCCGGAACCGACCAATGAGTGAAAACCGGAAATCGAACCGCAGGCTATAACGACGAAAAGGAGGGGAACGAGGGGCCCTATGTCACTCATAAATCCCGTAAAGGCCGGGATATTCGGGGAAACTTTACCGAAAGAAAGAAGTATCCCCACTCCGGCACCAAGAACGGCTCCGTAAAGGAGGAAGCTCGACAGGTAATCCCTGGGCTGCAGGAGAATCCAGACGGGAGTAACCGAAGCAACAGCAACGTAAGCAATCAATATAAAGTTCCAGGTAGTAGGAGACAGGTGGATAGGAATCAACTGCCCGACGTAAACGGCCAGGTAAACCAGAACGACGAAAACGGCCGTAGCAACCTTCAAGCTCACCTTATAGTTGTAGACCAAAAGCCCAAAGAGGACGGCCAAAATTATGTAGATCACGGCGGAGGTGGCCACCCCTCCGCCTATGTCAAGTACCTTTACAGTCCCCCCTTCAAGAACGGGAACTTTCGCATTAAACGTTATCTGGGCAACATTTATAAAGACGGCAACAACGTAGAGCAGGGCAAGCCAGATAAAAAGTTTAAAAAGAAAACCTGCCCTTTTCGAAAGGTACATCCCTCCGATTTCGGCAATCGACCTTGCCTTGTTCCTCACCGAGGCGACGAGGGAACTCATATCATGAACACCGCCTATAAAGACGTTACCTATTAAGACCCAGATGTAAGCAGGAAGCCAGCCCCAGGACGAAGCTGCCGTTATCGGCCCAACTATCGGTCCCGCTCCTGCAATAGAGGAGAAGTGATGTCCCAGCAGGACGGGGGCAGGAGCAGGAACGTAGTCAACTCCGTCCCTCATTTCATGGGCGGGCGTTTTGCGACTATTGTCAAGCTCAAAAACTCTATCTCTCAGAAAGTAACCGTAAATCCTGTAGGCAAAGAAAAGAACAGCAACAGCAAAGAGGAATATCAGAGTAACCATCACTCACCTCCTCAGAGGGTAATCAATTATAGCCCTTTTATCAATTACTTTATTCCTAAAAAGGAATTCCCTGGTTACGGGAAAAACATAGTCCCCGTAAATTTTACAGCCCCTGTATTTCTGCCCATCGGTAGAAACAAAAGAAAATGAATTTAAACGCCATCCCTCAACTTCCAGCTTCTTTCCGACAACTTCTATCGGATTAAGGAAACCAAAGATTAACATAAGAACCGGAGGCAAAAGGGTAAGCCTCCTGTAACCCAAAAGAATAAGGAAAAGCATAGAAAGAAGCGTTATCGCCGTAAGAACCTTCCCGGCCTCAAAGTGGAAAACGGCAAACCTCGTTAGGAAAAAGAGTTCTCTGTTCAGGTATAGAAAGATGTAGCCAGACCAATCAGTAATCCGGTTCAGCAGTTCTACCTTAAACTGAGTTAAAGCGGAAACAAACGAAAGGATCAGGAAAGGCACAAAGAAAAACCCCGTAACGGCAGAGGTCAGGAATGAAAGGACATTTACAGTTCCGAAGTTTGCAAGGACGAGGGGAAGTGTATAGAAGAAAGAAGCAACGGCAGCTGCAAACGTCCTTTTCCATACCGGTTCACTTCCCCTGAGAAAGAGAAGTATTCCGCAAACAGCGGAAAAGGAAAGGGCAGAAGAGAGGGAAACTCCCTGGAAAACTGTCGTAATCACCAAAACAACGCCCAGCAGGTAAATCGGATCAACCCTTCTGTAATTTTCCAGACCGAGTGCAATTAAGAACATAAAAACGTAAGCCCTGACGGCAGAAGGAGGAAATCCGGTTAAAGGCATAAGGGGAAGGACGGCAACGGAAGCCTTTGTTAAAGGTCTCCTAACTCGAAAGACTTTTAAAATCAGGCCCAGAAAACCAACCACTATGCCAACGTGAAGCCCGGATATGGCCAGGTAAGGGTAATTTCCGGAAAGGAGGACGTAACCTTTAACACCGTAAGGGATTTCATACCTGACACCGAGTGTAACAGCTCCGACAACGGCCGAAATCGGATAGTCAAGGTTCTCTTCGACTTTCCTGTAAAAGCTGTATCGGAGGCGAGGAATGAAAGAAAGCAGTGGATTACCCTTCTTCACAACGTTACCCTTTTCATCCACCGTATCCCCGATTTCAACAGAATTGTCGCAAACCTTAATACTCCTGCGATTTTCCGTCAGTACAACTTTACAGTCATCTCCACAAACTCTAATCCACACAACCTTCCCGCTTTCAGGTTTACCGTGAATCAGAAGGGAAATAAAAAACAGGATAAAGACGGCGGGAAATGCCGTTAGAAGCTCGACTGCCTTAAACCTCAGGGTGTAAAAGAGCGCAACAAGAAAAGCTGCAAGCAAGAAAAAGAAAGAGTAGTCCGCTTCAAAGGATGTTAAGAAAAGGAGAAGGAAAGCTACGAAGAAAATGTAAAGGGTATGCTTTTCTAAAGCAGTTGCCCTTTCCATTTTTATTCCTATTTTCTCAAACTGCGATTTTTAAATTTTAAACCTGTTAAGATGTATAATTCCCGATAAAAAGTCCTCCGGGGAGGAAACCGACCTTGAGTGTTATTTAACTTCTTATAGAGGAGGAAGGAAAATGGCCAAGACCCTCGGCGTCCACATCGTTGCCGACCTTTACGGGTGCGACCCGGAAATCCTCAAATCTGCCGAAAGGATGGCAGAAGTTTTCGAAGGAGCCGTAAAGCACGCCAACCTCAACAAGCTCTCTTCCTACTACCACCAGTTCGAGCCCTTCGGGGCGACGGGGGTTGTTGTAATATCAGAATCTCACCTTTCATTCCACACGTGGCCCGAACACGGCTACGTTGCCATTGATGTTTACACCTGCGGGGATCATGAAAACGCCTTCAAGGCTTTTGACTACATAGTTGAAAAGCTCTCTCCGGAAAGGGTCGAAAAAGACGTTCATTTCAGAGGGGTTGTAAGCGAGGAAGAAGAAGTTACTTTCTGCGCAAGCGTCGGCTGAGTTTATAAAGGGGGAGGAGTTCCTCCCCCTCTCAACTACTCTTCTCCAAACTTTCTCTCGTAGTTCTCCTGCTCGAGCTTGCACTTTATACAAAGCTCTGCAACCGGTCTCAGCTTGAGCCTTTCGTACTTTATGCAGGCTCCGCACTTTTCACAGATACCGTAAGTTCCTTCCTCTATCTTCCTCAGAGCTTTCTCAATCTTCTTAAGGTACTTGGCTTCCCTGTCCCTTATCCTCATCTCAAACGTTCTTAGTATTTCGTCAGTGGACATATCAACTATGTCACCGACTTCCCTTTCCGCATGGGCGTTCTCCTCAAGCCCTCTCTTTATGTCTTCAAGAACTTCTTTCCTCCTTCTCTCAAGAATCTCTTTTAACTCTTTGATTTGCTCGGGAGTAAGGCACCTGTTCCCTTTCATCTTCACCTCCTCTCTTTTTCAGGGGCAAAAGTAACAGTAAAGAGGTAAAATGTCAACGACAATTTGAGGGAGGTAGAAATGAAACTTTCCAAAAGAGTTCTCAACATGTCACCTTCTCCTACAATGGCCATTACGAGCAAGGCAAAGGAGCTAAGGGCAAAGGGAATAGACGTCATAGGCTTTGGAGCGGGAGAGCCCGACTTCGACACCCCCGAACACATAAAGGAGGCCGCGAAAGAAGCCATTGATATGGGGTTTACCAAATACACTCCACCTGCCGGGATACCGGAACTCAGGCGGGCTGTTGCCGACAAGTTAAGGGAAGAAAACGGTATAGAGTACGAACCGGAGGAAGTAGTAATAACCGACGGAGCAAAGCAGGCCCTATTCAACCTCATGCTCTCTGTAATCGAGGAAGGAGACGAAGTTATAATCCCCGCTCCTTACTGGGTTACCTACCCTGAACAGGTAAAGTTTGCCGGCGGAAAGCCCGTCTTTGTAGAGACAAAAGAAGTAAAGCACTTCACCCTTACACTGGAAGATATAGAACCTGCAGTTTCCGAAAAGACAAAAATGCTGATACTCTGTTCCCCGAACAACCCGACGGGAGCCGTAATTCCGAAGGAAGAACTCGAAAGGATAGGAAAGTTCTGTGCCGAAAGGGGAATTCTAATAGCATCCGACGAATGTTATGAAAAACTGACCTACGACGGAGTTAAACACGTCAGCATCGCCTCCATTTCCGAAGAGATAAAATCCGTCACGGTAACTATTAATGCACTATCCAAGGCATTTTCGATGACCGGCTGGAGAGTTGGCTACGCCGCAGGACCGAAAGAAATCATCGATGCAATGATCAAGATTAACTCCCAGTCAATTTCCAACGTTAACTCGATAGCACAGAAGGCAGCAGTCGCAGCGCTGGTAAAGCCGAAAGACTTCCTTAAGGAATGGCTTGAGGCCTTTGATGAGAGGCGCCGATACATGGTAGAGAAACTCAACGAGATTCCGGGCGTAAGGTGCCTCATGCCGTCAGGAGCTTTCTACGCCTTCCCAAACGTTAAAGAATTAATAGAAAAAGGAGGACTAAAGAACGACTTCGAACTTGCCGACTACCTCCTTGAAAAGGCAAAAATCGCAGTTGTTCCGGGAACGGCTTTTGGTTATCCCGGATACCTGAGGCTTTCTTACGCAACATCTATGGAAAACATCGTAGAGGGCCTCAAGAGATTTAAAGAAGCAGCCGAGGAGCTTATCGGATGAAAGAAACCTTTAAAACAGAAAAGCTAACTTTCATCAGCTACGGCCTCCTGGTTGTAGCTTACGCTCTCTTCTTCTTCCTTCTCCTGAAAAAGAGCGGCGGAGTGAATTTCTCGGCCATAATCCTTATCCTGTTCGCACTCCCCGTCCTCGCTTACTTTTTATTCCTTTCGGTAAAAAAGGTTGTTATAAGTGAGGAAGGCCTTGAAGTTGTCGGAATTACGGGAAAAAAGAGGGTAAAGTGGGAAGAGATCTCCGAAGTCTCGGCCGTTCCCGGAAGGAGAAATTTCCTTTTTATCTCTACTAAGGAAGGGAAGCTAATTGTCATAGATGACTCAACCGAAGACTTCAAGCGAATAATGGAAGAAGTCGGGAAACGGGTTCCTGAGGAGAAGCTCTCCGAAAATTACAGAGAAGCTCTCAAAAACTACAAAAAGAGCTACGGCTCACAGGCGTTAATTCTTACCGCTGCCCTGGTTCTTCTCTTTTTGCTACTTCGATCCTTTCTCTAAATCCTTCCCGGGAGTAATCCTTTCAACCTTAACGGACGGTATCCTTAAAGTTTTCAGCCTTTCTTCAAGCAAAGTTATTTTCTTCTTTAGAACATCTATTTCAGCTTGCTTGGCAGAAACTTCCGACCTGAGAGCCGAAATCTGCCTTTTTAACAGCTCAACTTTCCCGTTTCTCTCAAGTTTTTCTTCTTTTAGACTCTCCCTTATCCGCTTTTCAACCTGCTTTAAATCGCTTAAAACCCTACGCTGAGAAGATTCAATACTTTTCAAAAGTTTCGAAATTCTGTCAACTTCCCCTTGAAGATTTCTTACCTGCACTTCCAGCTTAGAAAGTCTTTCCCGGAGGGGATGAAGTTTTTTCTGCAGGGAAACAATCTCTTTCCTTGTCTGATCTTCCTTAACCTCAAGAACATCAACCCTTGCCTCGAGGCTATTAAGCCTCGGATCCGACCGATCCACAGTAGCACAGCCTGAGGCCAGGAAAGCAACCAGAATTAACAATTTCCTCATCCCAACCTCCCGCAGCGTAGAAATTCTACCACCCCGGAATAGATTTTTACCAAGCCCGGGGGGAAAGATGCTAAGAGCCGGAATAGATGTAGGTTCAACAACTGTAAAGGGAGTCCTTCTGGACGAGAAAGGACGCATACTGTTTAAGAGCTATAAGCGCCATGAAGCAAGACAGTCCGAACGGGTTGTAGAACTCCTTGAGGAATTCGAGAGAATAGCAGGGAAGGACTTTCACCTTCTGCTAACGGGAAGTGGAGGAAGCGATATAGCTTCAGCCCTCGGAGTAAAGTTTGTTCAGGAAGTTAATGCAGTAAGCCTCGCGGTCGAAAGCCTCCATCCGGAAGTTAACTCTGTAGTAGAGCTTGGGGGTCAGGATGCAAAGATGATCTTCTGGATAGAAAGGAGCGGAGTTAGGAGAAAAGTAACAACGATGAACGATAAGTGCGCAGGTGGAACGGGGGCGACTATCGACAGGATAATTTCAAAGTTGAAGCTCCCCTTAGATATCGCAACCACCGTCTCTTACGACCCTGAAAAGGTTCACCCTGTAGCGGCCAAGTGCGGAGTGTTTGCAGAAACCGACATAAACGGGCTTCAAAAGGCCGGAGTTCCTGCAGAGGAACTGTTAATTTCCCTATTTGACGCAATTGTCGTTCAGAACCTCGCAGTCCTAACGAGAGGTTACACGCTAAGACCGGTAGTTCTCTTACTCGGAGGCCCAAATACTTTCTTCCCGGCCCTCCAACAAGCCTGGAAATATCACCTTGAAAAACTCTGGAAAGAGAAAGGAATAGTCTTTGATGATTCCTCGCTATTAATTCCAGAGAATTCCCAGCTCTATGCCGCCCTCGGCACAGCCCTCTTTTCCAAGTACGAGGAAAGCCCCTATAGAGGAAAAGAAGGGCTTCTGAAGTTTAGGGAAAGGTCGTTAATCTACCTTAAAGCAAAAACAGGAGAGCCCGGACTTCTGAAGAAAGGGGAATCCCTCGACAAATTTAAGGAAAAGTTCGGTGTAAAACCTTTTAAACCTCCGCAATTTAACGGAGAAGTAAAAGCCTTTCTCGGAATAGACGGGGGATCAACATCCACAAAAGCTGTCCTGATAAGTCCTGAAGGAAGATTACTGGCCACCAGCTATACCCTATCAAGGGGAAATCCCCTTGAGGACGCCAAGAGCGTCGTAGAGGATCTCAAGAATCAGGTTGAAAAGAGGGGAGGGAAACTTTCCATCCTTTCTGTAGGGGTTACGGGCTATGCAAAAGAAATGCTTAAGGAAACGATAGGGGCAGATGTGGCCGTTGTTGAAACCGTTGCCCACACGATATCGGCAAAGCACTTCTTTAAAGAGATCGATGTAATCGTCGACGTCGGGGGACAAGACATAAAGGTTATGGTGCTTAGGAACGGAGAGGTAAAGGATTTCAAGCTCAACACTCAGTGCTCGGCGGGAAATGGATACTTCCTCCAGTCAACAGCTGAGCGGTTTGGTTACAGGGTCGAGGAGTTTGCAGACGTCGCCTTTAAAGCGGAGTTTGCTCCTAAGTTCAACTTCGGCTGTGCGGTTTTCCTGGAACAGGATATCGTTAACTTCCAGCGACTTGGGTGGGAACCTCACGAGATTATGGCAGGCCTTGCAAAAGTCCTTCCCAAAAACGTATGGCTCTACGTTGTAAAAGAACCAAACCTGAAAAGGCTCGGAAGGAGATTCCTGCTACAAGGAGGAACTCAGAGGAACCTTGCAGCAGTAAAGGCTCAATACGACTTTATAAAAGAAAGAGTACCCGATGCCGAAGTTTTCGTTCACCCCATAACGGGAGAGGCCGGAGCCTTCGGAGCGGCAGTTGAAGCAATGAGAAACTACAGGGAAACTTCCAACTTCATAGGTATCGAGAAGCTCCTATCACTGGACTTCGAAGTAAAGAGCGATGAAACGACAAGGTGCAAGTTTTGCACAAACCGGTGTCAGAGGACTTTCATAACCGTCAATCTTCCTGAAGGAAAAAGGCTCTACATCATAGCCCCTTGCGAGAAAGGAACAGTAACCGACGCATCGGAGGTAAAAGAGGTAGTAAAAAAACTCAACAGGTTAAAGGAAGAAAACCCCAATCTTCAGGAGATAGCCGCCAAGGCCGTATTTGAAAGCTACCCGGTAAATAAGGTCTATCAAGAAAAAACCTTCGGTATTCTGAGCAGGAAGAAGGTCATCGAGAGGAGAAAAAAACTCACAGCCGGAATACCGAGAGTTTTGAACTTTTACTCCCTTGCCCCTTTCTTCAGGGGTTACCTGGAGTCCCTGGGAGTCGAAAGATTCGTGTTCTCAGACTACACGTCAGAAAAGATGGTGAGGGAGGAGTTAAGGGGAGGAGCAATAGACCCGTGCTTCCCCAGCAAGGTGGCCTTAGCTCACGTAAGGGACCTGATAAAGAAAAAACCGGACTTTATCCTGTTTCCAAAAATAGCAACGCTTAAAGGAATGTTCCGGGATGCAGAGGGATCCCACGCTTGCCCAACGGTTACCGGAACCCCCATATCGGTAAAGGCAGTCCTAACAAAGGAAGAGGACGTTTTTAAAAAGTTCGGAATAGAGCTGATTGACCCCATACTCCACTTTGACGATGAAGAGATATTGGAGTGGGAGCTATTTGAAGCTTTTAAGGAACTTCTATCCCTAAAAAGGGATGAAAACAGAAAGGCCGTCAAGGAGGGATTCAGGGCTTTAGAAGCCTACATTGAAAAAATGAGAAATATCGGCAGGAAAGTACTCAAAAAGGCGGAAGCAGAAGGAAGATTTGTAATCCTCGCCCTCGGTCGACCGTACCACAACGATCCGGGAATAAATCACGGAATAACCGAGGAGCTTCAGAAAAAAGGCTACCCCATACTAACCATCGACTCCCTCCCGGTAGACGACGAAACGCTCAAGAAACTCTTCCCAGACCGCGATCCGTTTTCCATAAGGGACATCTGGAAAAAGGCATACAGCGAAAACACAAACAGAAAGGTCTGGGCAGCCCTTTACGGTTCGAGACATCCGAACATCGCCCTTTTAGACCTCTCCTCCTTCCGGTGCGGCCACGATGCTCCCATTTACTCCTTAATAGAGGAGATAGCGGAAAAGAGCGGAACTCCTCACTTTACATTCCACGAAATAGATGAAAACCGCCCCTCCGGTTCCATCAAAATCAGAGTGGAAACTATCGATTACTTCCTGAAAGAGAGGCTCGAAAAGGAGAAAGAGAAAGAGGTAGCTGTATAATTCAGCCGTCAAAAAATAAGCGAGGTAGAAAAAATGCTTGAACACCTGGGAAGCTTTAAAAGAACACACTACTGCGGAGAGGTTTCTACAAAAGATATAGGAAAGCGTGTAAGGGTTGCAGGTTGGGTCGATACAACGAGGGATCACGGAGGCGTGGTCTTTACAGACCTGAGGGACAGGACGGGGAAAGTTCAGGTAGTTTTTTCTCCGGAAATTAGTGAAGAACTCGTAGAGAAAGCGAAGAAGCTAAAACACGAGTTTGTAATAGCCGTAGAAGGAGAAGTAAGGAGAAGGCCGGAAGGAACGGAAAACCCGAAGCTCAAGACCGGAGAGGTGGAAATATACGCCGAGAAGCTTCAGATACTCAACAAGTCCCTTCCACTTCCTTTCCCAGTTGAGGACGAAGTAAAAGTCGGCGAGGAAACGCGGCTGAAGTTCAGGTTCCTCGACCTCAGACGAAAGAAAATGGCGGAGAACATAATTTTCCGCCACAGACTTTACCAGGTAACGAGGGAAGTCTTTAACAGGGAAGGGTTCATAGAGATAGAAACCCCGTACCTGACCAAAAGCACACCGGAAGGCGCCAGGGACTTCTTAGTCCCAAGCAGGATTTACCCGGGCAAGTTCTACGCCCTTCCGCAGTCTCCTCAGCTCTTTAAACAGATACTCATGGTCGCGGGATTCGACAGGTACTACCAGATAGCAAGGTGCTTCAGGGATGAAGACTTAAGGGCCGACAGACAGCCGGAGTTTACTCAAATAGACTTTGAGATGTCCTTCGTCGCCGAAAGGGACGTTATGGACGTTGCAGAAAAGCTACTGAGGTCCCTCTACAAGGAACTCCTTGACGTTGAGATAGGAGAAATTCCGATAATGACCTACGATGAAGCAATGAACAGGTTCGGAACGGACAGGCCGGACACCAGGTTCGGACTGGAACTTAAGGAAATAACCGACATTGCCGAAAGGTGTAATTTCAAAGTTTTCAGAAGCGTTGCAGAGAAAGGTGGCATAGTCAAAGCTTTGAACTTTAAAGGCGGGGCGAAACTTTCCCGCAAGGAAATTGACGACTTAACAAAGTTTGTCGGAATTTACGGGGCAAAGGGACTTGCCTGGATAAAAATAACCGAAAACGGCCTCCAATCACCGATAGTCAAGTTCTTCTCCGAAGGAGAAATGAACGAGATCCTGAGGAGACTTGAAGCAGAAGTCGGGGATATTCTCTTCCTCGTCGCAGATTCGAAAGAGGTAGTCAACAGCGCCCTTGCAAACCTGAGGTTAAAGCTCGCCAGGATGGCAGGCCTCATCGACGACAGTAAAGTTAACGTTCTCTGGATTGTCGACTTCCCCATGTTCGAGTGGAACGAAGAAGAGGAAAGGTGGGAAGCCCTGCACCACCCCTTCACAAGCCCGAGGGAAGAGGACGTCGAAAAGCTCCTTACCGATCCGGGAAGCGTCAGGGCAAGGGCTTATGATATGGTTCTTAACGGTGTAGAAATAGGGGGAGGAAGTATACGTATTCACAGGGAAGACATTCAGGAAAAAGTCTTTAAAGTTATCGGCCTATCCGAAGAGGAAGCCCAGGAGAGGTTCGGCTTTCTCTTAGAAGCCCTCAGGTACGGCGCTCCTCCCCACGGAGGAATGGCTTTCGGCCTTGACAGGCTCTGCGCCATAATGAGGGGAGAGGAATCGATAAGGGACGTTATCGCCTTCCCGAAAACCCAGAGGGGACAGTGTCTCCTTACGGGAGCACCCGACACCGTCAGGAAGGAGCAGTTAGAGGAGCTTCATATAGAAGTTAAAAATCCGGAGGACTAAAAGTTAATTTCCGAGAAACTTTAAGTTCTCCAGGTCTTCGAGGAGCGACTGGAGGTCCTCCTCGTGTTCCATCTCATCCGTCATTATCTGAAGGGCAATGTTGTAGGTAACCGGGTCTATATCCTTGGTGTATTGGATTATCCGATTGTACACTTCTATGGCACACTGCTCTCCCTTTATATTCTGCTTAAGAATGTTTTTCACAAAGGGATTTTCCGGAGCTTCATAACCACAGCCGGAAAGCTCAAACCACTTTTTCGGAGTTAAAATGGGAGTTCCTCCAAGCTCCAGAATTCTCCTTACGAGCATTTCCGCATGGCGAAGCTCATCACCGGCATGCTGAACCAGCTCGGCCTCAACTGCACCCTTCATGGGCCCTTTAATCACTTTGGAGCCTATCCAGTACTGGTAGTATGCCAACCACTCATCGGCAAGTGCCCTGTTGAGGAGTTCCAGAATTTTCTCGGCGTGTTCTCCGACAAGCTCCCTTGCTTTCGTTCCCACACTTTCCTCCTTCTTTAAGGGAATTAAACTCTTACCCTCAAGTTAAGGCATCGAAAAAGACCCGCAACTACCTACACTTCGCAGCTCTCACAAAGGCCACTACTTTCTCAGGGTCTTTCTTACCGACCTCCCTCTCAACTCCGCTTGATACATCAACACAGTAAGGAGAAACCGCTTCAACAGCCTCAGAAACGTTTTCCGGGTTCAGTCCTCCCGAAAGTATTAAAGGAAGCTCCGGATAAAGCTCTTTTACTTTCCTCGCTATATTCCAGTCAAAAGTCCTGCCGGTTCCTCCGTAACTCCCTTTAGAATAGGTATCAAGTAAAACAGCCCTCACCTTTCCTACAAAAGGAGCTATACTCTCGACTTCATCGATAGATGAAAGCCTGAAAACCTTTATAACCCTGCTACTTCCTATGTACTCACACTCATCGGGAGTCTCATCCCCGTGAAGCTGGGCAAAGTCAAGGTGAGCGTAACTCATTATTTCAAGGACATCCCTGGGATCCTGGTTAACAAAGACGCCGACTTTACTCACAAAAGGAGGAAGCTGAACAGTTATTTTCCTGACTTCCTTGGCCTTAATGAAGCGCTTACTGCCGGGATAGAGTATAAACCCGACAGCATCCGCACCGGCAGAAATCGAGAAGAGAGCGTCCTCCACGTTTGTAATTCCACAAATCTTCACCTTTACCATACTTTCCTCCTGCTGGATAAAAGTAAAACACACGCTATATTTTAGTCTACAAACCAAAAGGCAACGAGGAGAAAAATGTTTGAAACAAAAATACCCATCAGAAGATGCTCCTTCTGCGGAAAGGGACAGAACGAAGTGGAAGCTCTCATAACCGGACCTAACGGCGTTGCAATATGCAACGTTTGCGTCGATGAGTGCTACGAGATGATTCACCAGAAAGAAGGGGAAAAGGGTAAGTCCCCCGTTGAAATAGGAAAGCTCCCGACACCCAAGGAAATTAAGGAGTTCCTGGATCAGTACGTGATAGGTCAGGAGGAGGCAAAGAAAGTACTGTCCGTCGCTGTTTACAACCATTACAAAAGGATAATCAGCCGGGAGAAAGGGGAAGACGAGGTAGAACTTGAGAAGAGCAACATCCTCCTCATTGGACCTACAGGCTCCGGAAAGACACTCCTTGCCCGCTCCCTTGCAAAGCTCCTTGACGTTCCTTTTGCCATAGCAGACGCAACAACGCTGACGGAAGCCGGTTACGTCGGAGAGGACGTTGAGAACATCCTCCTTAGGCTCATCCAGGCTGCAGACTACGATATAGAAAAGGCCGAAAGGGGAATAATTTACATCGATGAGATCGACAAGATTTCCAGGAAGAGCGAAAACCCGTCAATCACAAGGGACGTATCCGGGGAAGGCGTCCAGCAGGCACTGCTGAAAATCCTGGAGGGAACAATAGCAAACGTCCCTCCTCAGGGCGGAAGGAAGCACCCCCATCAACAGTATATCCAGATAGACACAAGCAACATCCTCTTCATATGCGGGGGAGCTTTTGTAGGGCTTGAAGAGATAATCGCAAGAAGGATCGGAAAGGGAACAATGGGCTTTACAGCAGACGTCGACAAGATAAAGATGGACAGGGATCAACTCCTCAAGTACGTCGAGCCGGACGACCTCGTTAAGTTCGGCCTCATCCCGGAACTTATAGGAAGGCTTCCCGTAGTTGCAACGTTGAGCGAACTTAAAGAAGAAGATCTCGTGAGGATACTGAAAGAACCGAAAAATGCCCTCGTCAAGCAGTATCAAAAGCTCCTGGAGTTAGAAGGGGTAGAGCTTGTATTTACCGATGATGCCCTGAGGGAGATTGCCAGGGAGGCAATCAGGAGGAAGACGGGAGCAAGGGGGCTGAGGGCCATAATGGAGAAGATAATGATGGATGTTATGTTTGAAGTCCCACACAGGAAGGAGATAAAGAAAGTTATAATAGACAAAAAAGCTGTTAAAACCGGAAAGCCGAAGTACGAGGTTGCAAAGGCATCTTAACTCTTTTATCGGAGAAGGAGGAAAACGTTGAGGAAGCTCCTGATAGCCGGAAACTGGAAAATGAATAAAACCGTCCCGGAAGCCCTGGAACTGGCCGGAGAACTTAAAAGGAGATTAGACGGTATAAGCGACAGGGATATTCTCATCTGCCCTCCGTTTACAGCACTCTACGCCGTCGGTAAAGAGCTTGAAGGAAGCAATGTAAAACTCGGCGGACAGAACATGTACTTTGAGGAGCAAGGCGCATTTACAGGAGAAATTTCTCCCGTCATGCTCAGGGACGTCGGCTGTTCATACGTAATACTGGGACACTCCGAAAGGAGACACATTTTCGGTGAGACAGACGACCTTATAAACAAAAAAGTCCTCTCGGCAGTAAAACACGACCTTATTCCGATCCTCTGCGTCGGAGAGCTTCTCGAAGAGAGGGAAGCCGGAAGGACAAAGGAAGTCGTAAAGAATCAGGTATTAGAGGGACTTAAAGGACTAACTCCATTAGACGAGTTCGTTATTGCTTATGAGCCCGTCTGGGCAATAGGTACGGGGAAAACTGCAACTCCCGAACAGGCAGAGGAAGTTCACTCTTTCATAAGGGAACTCCTTTCAGACCTTTTCGGCAGGGAGAAAGCAGAACTTACCAGAATCCTTTACGGAGGAAGCGTAAAGCCCGAAAACGCAGGGGAACTCCTCAAAATGGAAAACGTAGACGGCGCCCTTGTAGGAGGAGCAAGCCTTAAGGCCGATTCCTTTGAGAAAATCGTAAAGTTTGATGCGGAGGGATAATGTTTACGGCACTTCTCATATTCCACGCACTGATAGCCCTGCTTCTCATACTGGTAGTTATTATTCAGCCGGGGCAGGAAGAGGGCGGTATGGCAATAATGGGAGGAAGCTCCACGGGATCTGCCTTCGGTGCCGAAACCGGAGCAGTTCTTACAAAAACAACCGCCGTACTCGGAGCAATTTTCATGATTAACTCCCTTCTGCTGTCAATATTCGGAGCAAAGTTCCTGGGAACATCGTCGGTCGTAGAAAAAACAAAAACACCGATAACACAGCCGGTTAAAGCCGAAAAGGGTAAAGAGCAGAAAAAATGAAAAGGCTCTTTCCTCTAATCCTGATCCTCCTCCTGTTACCGCTCGGCTGCCTTGAAAACCACCCGGTCGGCGCTCCTGATTCGGCCGGGATATCCGTTTACTTCTCCCCAAGAGGAGGCTGCACGAAGGCTTTAATCAGAGCCTTCAACAAGGCCGAAAAATCGATTGATGCAGCCATCTACGCTTTTACGAGCAGAAAAATCGCCAAAGCCCTGATAGATGCCAAGAATAGGGGAGTAAAGGTAAGGGTAATCATTGATATCGGAACCGCAAGGTCAAAGCACTGTATGGGCCCTCTCCTTGAAAGGGCAGGAATTCCGGTAAGGTATAAAAAAGGAAGCGGCGGAGGGCTTATGCACAATAAATATGCCGTTATAGACGGCAGAACAGTAGTTACAGGAAGCTTTAACTGGACAAATAGCGCGGAGAAAAGGAACGACGAGAACCTCGTTGTAATAACGAACAGTCCGGCCACTGCAAAAAGGTATGAAAGGAACTTTGAGAAACTGTGGCGGCTTGCGGAGCTGTCGAATTGAACCTTGAAGCTTTAAAGGAGAAATTCTTTAAGGAACAGGAAGAGGTTGAGAAGCTCCACTTAAGGAAAGAAACGGGATTCGAAGTCGCAGACAGGCTCAAAAAAGCCTTAGATAGAATACTAAAGCCCGCATTTGATCATTTTTTCGGAAGGTGGGAGCTTCCGGCCACCCTCTACGCCCTCGGGGGATACGGCAGAGGAGAGCTTAACTTCCACTCAGATATAGACGTAAACCTAATCTACACAGGAAACCTAACAGAATCCCACCTGGAAGATATTGAAGCCTTTTACTACTTCCTGCTCTCCCTCAAGAGGGACCTCGGCTTCTCACCGAGAAGTTTAAACGAGGCAATTGAACTTTCAAAAGAAGACCTTTCCGTATTTACAAATTTTCTTCAGAGGAGATTCCTGAGGGGAAGCACCGAACTTGACCAAACATTCTCAAAGCTGTTTTTCGATTTTGTAAAGAACAACAAAAACCACCTGGTAACAGAAATCACAGTTGCCAGAAGCGACAGGTATAAGAGGTATTACGGAACCGTTTACTATCAGGAACCCAACGTAAAGGAAAGCAAGGGAGGATTAAGGGATCTCCACGAAGCTTTCTGGATAGGGAAAATCGTTTTCGGAATAGAGAACTACTCCGGCTTCTTGGACAGGAAAATCCTCGACAGGAAAAACTTCAGGGACGTGATATCGGCCTACGATTTCCTCCTGAGGGTCAGGAACCAGCTTCACATAACGGCGGGAAGGAAAAGCGACATACTCTCCTTTGAGATGCAGAGAATAGCAGCAGAGTTCTTCGGCTTCTCTTCCGACAGGAAGGGAGTAGAGCTGTTTATGAAGAACTACTTTAACGCTGCCACAGACCTTTCCGTTATCACCAAGGAGATAATAAAAGCCGCAAAAGAAGAACTTGAAAAAAGCTCTGAACGCTTCTCAATAAAGAAGCTCCTCTCCCGCAGGGAAAAAGTCGGAGAAGTGTTTTACATAGAAGGAAACGCCCTTTTTATCGAAGGAAAGGAGAGCGAACTTCTCAAAAAACCGACCAGGATCCTCGACGGTTTCAGAATCGTCCAGGAAAGGGGGGTAGAACTCTCCGCAGGGCTTTTCTCCATCTTCAAGCTGGCAGCAGAAAGCAACAGGGAAAAGTTCAGGAAAAAAGAAGTCCTGAGGAAGTTTAAGGAAATCCTTACATCACCGAACAGGCTCTCATACACTCTGGAAGTTATGCACGAAACGAAAGTCCTGGGAGCGCTGATTCCGGACTTTGACAGGCTGAGGGGACACTTCCAGTTTGACACTTACCACAAGTTCACGACAGATATCCACTCCATACTTACGGTAAGGGAGATTGAAAAGATTGAGGAAAAAGGGACATCTGAAACTCCCGTTAAAGAAAAACAGAAGCTTTCACAAGTTTTCCAGGACCTTGAATCTCCTCATACACTATTCATAGCCGCCCTGTTCCACGACATAGGAAAAGGAAAGCCGGGAAGGCACGAATACGTAGGGGCAGGAATAGCGAGAAAATACCTTTCGGAAATGGGATTTTCGAAGGAGGAAATAGAAGAAGTAGTGTGGCTCGTAAAGAACCATCTGGTAATGTCCCACCTGGCCTTCCGGCGTGACATTTCTGATCCGGAGCTTATACAGCAGTTCAAGGATGAATGCGGAAGCGAGGAAAGGCTGAAGAAGCTATTTCTGCTGACCTATGCAGACATAAAAGCCGTCGGGCCGGGAGCCTGGGACAACTGGAAAAGCACCCTCCTCTGGAAGCTTTACGAATCCACACTGGCCCTATTTCAAGAAAACAAAACAGCAGAGGAACTGATAGAGGAAAAGCTGAGAAGGAGAAAAGAAAAAGTAAAGAAACTTCTAAAGGGCAAAATAAAGGCTGAATCCATAGAAAAATTCTTTTCAAACGCCGATAAAGATTACCTAATCTCCTATTCTTCCCAAGAGATAGCCAAACACCTATTAACAATGAAGAAGGTAAAAAGAGAAAACCTCGACTACGACCTCTACCACGAGAGCTTCCCGGATATGGGCTTCACAAAACTTGTAATAGTTACGAGATACAGGAGGGGACTATTCAACAAAATTTCCGGAATCCTTTCCTACCTTGGAATAAACATAAAGGGAGCAACGATAAACAGGGCAATCGAGGACGAATGTGACTGTATGGTATACACAATACACCTTTCAACGGTGGCAGGAGAGGCCGTTCCCTGTGAAAAGCTCGAAAAATTCTCCGAATACATGGAGAAGCTCTACAGAGAAAAGTTAAACGTCGAGGAGCTGGGAGAGCTTATAAAACCAAAGAGCTTCAGGAGAAACGTGCCCCTCCCGGAAAGTAAAGTCAAGGTAGACAATGAAACCTCCGAAAGGCATACAATAGTAGAAGTCTCAACTTACGACAGGCTCGGGATTCTCTATGCAATAACGAAGGTACTCCTGGAAGAGAAAACGAGGCTGAGAAGGGCGATAATAACCACTGAGGGAAACAGGGTAATCGACAGCTTCTACATAACGGACATGGAGTACAGGAAAATAACCGACAGTGAAAGGCTCGAAAAACTGAAAGAAAAAATTCTGAAAGTTATAGCCTGACTACAACTCCTCCTCGCCTGCCGTCACCTGCCCCGTCGAAATTCCCCGTAACAGCCTGAACGCCCCCGAAAAACAGGCTCTTTTCCGAAAAAAGCACTGTTCTGTAATGCTTCTGAACCTCTTCAACAACCTCCTCAGGGAATCCCGGCTCAAGGAAGACCTTATCCTTTTCAAAGTGAAGCCTGGGAAGCTCTACAGCCTCTTTAACGCTTTTACCGAAAACGGTGCAGTTGAGAATTACCTGAACGATGGCACTTCTTATCCTGTTACTACCGGCACTGCCCAGGAGGAGCTTAAGCTCTCCTTCGTCAAAAACGGCAGTAGGGGACATCATCGAAGGAAGCCTTACGTAAGGAGACCACTTAAAGAAACCGAGGGGATTTAAGTCCTCTTCACCGAGCATGTTGTTAAGCATTATTCCGGTACCCGGAATTACTACGCCCGACCCTTCTCCGTTTGTAGTTGTTACAGCAACGCCATTTCCCCACCTGTCAACTATCGAGATGTGGGTAGTATTTCCCCAAAGGTTTAGCCTGGCTTTAAAAAGACCGGTAAAGCTGGAAATCAAATCCTCATCCCGGAGGAGATCCGAAAGCCCCTCATCGTGAAGCTTTCCGTTCACGAACTGCTTCCTGAACTTTGACGTAACGCCGAGAGCCTCCACGAGGGCTGAAACGTGCTCTAAACTCCCCCACTCTCCAAAATCTACCGAATCCAAAAGTTTTAGAGTAAAGGCAATAAGTATTCCGCCGGAAGAGGGAGGAGGATTGGTGAAGATTTTCATACCTCTAAAAGAGAAAGAAATCGGAGGCCTTTCAACCACTCTATAACGGGAAAGGTCTTCCTTCCTCAAAAGGCCGCCCCTCTCCCTCAAGACCTCATCAATCCTATCTGCAATCTCTCCTTCATAGAAAACCCGCTGTCCTTCCTCTGAAAGGAGTTCCAGAAACCGAGCATAGTCGGGATTCTTAAAAGGCCTTTCGGAATCAATTAAACGACCATCGGGAGCAAAAACCTTTCGCGACTCCTCGGTAGCCGTAAATATCGGCTCAAGGAGCTTCACAAACAAAGCCTGCAGGGGAGAAAGCACAACGCCGTTCCTGGCATAGTTTACAGCCATAGAAAGGACTTCCCTTAAAGGCATTCTTCCCCTTTCTTCGTGAAGGCGGAGGAGTCCGGCCACAAACCCGGGAACGGCGGCGGAACCCGCTCCTATGTGAAACTCTTGAACGGTATCCCCGAAATCAACGTAAACTGGATAAAATTCGGGAGACTCAAGCCGCTTCGGGGGAACGTCAACGAAAAAATCGTAAAGAAGCGGCGGTAAATCGGGGGAAACTGCCAGCAAAAATCCCCCGCCTCCGACAGAAGTAAGAGCAGGCTCGGCCATCGGAGCAGCAAAGCAGGCAGAAACAGCAGCATCAAAGGCATTCCCGCCCGCCCTCAAAATTTCAGCGGCAGCTTCAGCCGTAAGCCTATCTCCGGCAGCAACAACTCCTTTCAACTCAAACCTCCAAAAGGGAACTCCTGACAGCTTCCCTCAAATCACCGGAAGATGAAAAAGCGGCAAATTGAACCTCAGCATGGGTAGGCTTCGAAAGGTAACTTTCGAGAACTTTCAGCTCCGAAGAAAATCTATTAAACCTTTTCCTGTAACTTTCAACCAGGGAAAGAATAACGGAACCGACTTTTCTCCTCCCGTTCCTGTCTATGAAGGGAGCGTTAAGACCGTACCTTGCGGCGTACCATTTGTTCTGAAGGTGAAGCTGGTGAAACTCGGGAACAACACCTCCTTCCATAAAAAGCTCTCCAACAACTACTGCAAGGGATACAAGGGCCAGAATTCTGTTAAAATCCGAGGTAGAATCACAAACCCTCAGCTCAACCGTTCCAAAGTCGGGTCTTATCCTGACATCCCACCAGATATCTTTTAAACTCTCCACAACTCCAGTCTCTTTAAGGAGATTAAAAAGCTCGGAAAACTCCTCAAAACTCCCGAACTGCTGAGGAATCCCGGCCCTCGGAAGTTGCTCAAATATCTTACTCCTATATGAATAAAGCCCGGTATACCTTCCCTTGAAGAAGGGAGATGAAGCAGAGAGAGCCAGGAAGAGGGGAGAAAACTTAACCAAAGCGTTATAAGCATTTACAGCGCTCACTTCATCGGGAAAGCCGACGTGAATGTGAAGTCCGTATATGAGGAAGTTCCTCAGCACCTCTTGAAACTCATCAAGGAGCTTCAAGTACCTTTTATCATCGGTAACCCTTACAGAATCAGGATCCGCAAAGGGATGAGTGCCAGAAGCAGAAATAAAAAAACCTTTCTCTCTGCCCAACAAAACCACCCTGCGGGCTATCTCTTTAACTTCTTCAACTGCAGAAGCGGGATGGTCATGAACCGAAGAAACAAACTCTATCATCGACCGGAGGAACTCCTTGTGGAGGAGGGGAGAACTGATAGACGCAAAGACCTCTTCAGACTTGGGTACAAGGTAAAAGGCAGACGAATCAACAATCTGAACTTCAAGCTCAATACCGACAGTGAAAGGCTCTGATCCCCTAAACCTCAAAACTTCTCCTAAATCTTAAATATGTCCTCAAGAAGATCTCTCTCAGCCTCATGGGGCATCCTATTTGAAATAATAGACGATACGAGGGAAGTAGCAACGACGATAATTAAAAGGGCAACGTAAGTCTCCTCGTCTATCAGCCCCGACTTCAAACCAAATACCGAAGCAACTATGCCGAAGGTCAGCCTCATGTTGAAGAAAAGACCGGCAAGCTTATAAACAGCCCCCTTAAATAGGTTAGAGGTTGCGTAAACTGTCCCTATGTATTTAGTTACAAAGGCTATAGTGCCCAGGAATAGGGCAAGGAAAACGACCTTCCAGGAAAGAACCGAAAGCTTGACCGAGTAACCCGCTTTAAAGAAGAAAAAGGGAGCAAGGAAGCCGAAGATTACTGCCCTTACCTTTTTCTCTGTAAGCTCATCCTTCCTAAAAAACTCGGCAAAGAATATCCCTGCTGTAAAAGCCAAAACGGCCTCATTTATGTGAACAGTTTCCGACAGGAATCCGAGAGCGACGAGAACGAGAATTATGAACCTGGTCTTAAACTCAATCTGATTTCCCTCATACCTGTCAAAAAGCATCTCCCCCCACTTGGGAAGCCTGAAGAGAAGGAGGATAAGGGCAACGGAAAAAATAAAGTTGTAAAGGTTTATCCCCTCAAAGAGGAAACTCATCGTCAACATACTCGATATATCAACTATCATCGCTGCGGCCAGAAGAACCTGTCCCGTAGAGTGCTGAAGAAGGCCTTTTTCCTTTAAGAGCGGATACACAAGGGCAAGGGAAGTCGTGGATAGGGCAATTCCTATAAGGAGTGAAGCCTCAAAGGGGTAGTGGAGAACGTAGTGGGCAAAGTAAAAAATACTGACCAGCGGAAAGAAATAGGAAGAAAAGCCTATAAAGAGACTTTTGAGCAGGTTCTTCCTCATGAGTTCAGGATCGGTCTCAAGGCCGGCAAAGAACATAAGCCCCAGGAGGCCGAGGTTTGACAGGAAATCGATCCAGCTGAGCTCGCCAAGTTCCAGGAAGTTCGAGGCGAAAACACCTGCAAGTATCTCAAATATGGAAGAAGAAAAACCTATCTCTAAAGCGCCGACACCTGCAAGTATTATCAGGATACTGACTATTAAACTTTCCGTTTGAAGCTTCAACAAACACTCCCAAAAAAACGCTAACCTAATTATGCAAAATTCAATTCCCGGGATAACAACTTGCTCCCGGAAAGCCGAGAACCTAAATTTAAGTCAGAACCTTATTAGGGGGTACTAACAATGGAAGTAATACCAAAAAGGAAGTTTCAGTGCCTCGACTGTGGCAACGAGTTCGAAGAACCATTCGGAAAACCCAGATGGATGCTTAAGTGTCCCAAGTGCGGAAGCGAAAACATAGTAAGGGTTGACCGCCCCGGAGCAGGCAGAGGATACGGCCGGGGTTGGAGAGGTTACGGAAGAGGCTGCGGAAGAGGATGGGGTAAAGGCCGCGGTTGGTTTTGCTGGGGCAGATAAACTCAAAAAGGGAGAGCTTCAGAACTCTCTGCTGATGAGATCTGCTAAGCTCTCCCTCTGCCTTATAACCCTGTATGACGCACCGTCAACGAGTACCTCGGCCGGTCTGGGCCTTGAGTTGTAGTTTGAAGACATGGAAAACCCATAGGCTCCGGCGCTGAGAACGGCCAGGTAATCTCCCGGCTTCACTTCTGGAAGCTCTCTATCCCTGGCGATGATATCACCGGTCTCACATATGGGACCTACTACATCCACCCTTCTTTTCTTCCCTTCTCTCCCGACAACCGGAACAACGTGATGGTAGGCTCCGTAGAGGGCAGGCCTTGCAATGTCGTTCATTCCGGCATCAACTACGTAGAAAGTCTTATCTCCCCTCTCTTTCACGTATAGAACTTCCGTCAGGAGAAGGCCGGCATTCCCCGTAACTCTCCTTCCGGGTTCGAGGATCAGCTTTAAACCAAGCTCTTTAACTATCGGAATCAGCTCCCGGGCAAGCCTTTCTGCCGGAACTACCTCTTCCTCGGGGTGGTAGTTAATGCCAAGTCCCCCGCCGGCATCAAAGAACTCAAGCTCCACGCCCCGATCCCGGAGAACTTTCACAAGCTCCGAAACTTTCCCTGCCGCTTCTCCAAAGGCAGAAACATCGGTAATCTGAGAACCTATGTGGAAGTGAACACCCACAGGTCTGAGGTACTTACTCTCCTTTGCAAAGAGGTAAAGCCTTTCGGCCTCTTCAAGGGTTACTCCGAACTTGGCTGCCTTAAGCCCCGTAGAAATGTAAGGATGCGTCTTAGGATCAACATCGGGATTTACCCGCACTGCCACGGGAGCTTCCACCCCCAACCTCGAAGCCACACTCTCTATAAGCTCCAACTCTCCTTCAGACTCAACGTTGAACATAAGTATGCCCCTCTCAAGGGCGTACTCCACCTCTTCCTTTCTCTTTCCGACGCCGGCAAAAACAATCTTTTCCGGAGGAATCCCCGCCGTTAATGCCCTGAATATCTCTCCCATAGATACCGTGTCAGCTCCGGCACCCAGGTCTTTCAGTAGCTTGAGGATATTTACGTTCGAGTTTGCCTTTACGGCAAAACAGGTCAGGTGTTCCACATCGGAAAAAGCATCATCGAATTCCCGAAACCAGAACTCCAAGGCTTTTCTGCTGTAAACGTAAAGGGGAGTTCCCAGCTCCTGAACAAGGCGTTTTACCGGAACTTCCTCCACCAAAAGTTCTCCGGATTCGTACCCGATAAAGGGAAACAGCTCCTTCACGCTTTCCTCCTTTTAACTTTCTTAACTAGCCCACTCTCAATTCTTTCAAGTGTCTCTCGATTAAGCTGATAATCGCCGTAGCAGGGATTCCTGCGGAACGTTACCCTTACAAAGTCGCCGTCAAACTTAATAACAGGCTCGTGAGGGATAAAGCATCCCTCCTTCATAAGGCCTATTACCACTTTAATCCTATTCAGAAGCTCAACCGAAGGAGGAATTTCCCTCACCCATTCACTCCTGGACTTCGCCGTCTTTGCCTTCGTTATACTCATGTAGATAAGCCTGCTTTTACCCCTATTCCTGATACTCAAGTAGTAGAGCAGGAGCTGAAGGGTTCTCGGGTCAGATGAAGTCATCTTCTCAAGGCTTCCCGTCTTAAAATCAACTATCCAGATCTCATCCTCTTTAAAAATAACAAGGTCAGCCCTTCCCCTGACTTCTAAGTCAGACAGTCTATAGGAAATCTCTTCTTCCGTCTTTTTCGGAAACTTCGATATGTCAAGGCCTTTAAACCTTAACCAGAACTTCTCAAGGTTATCAACAATGTGATCGGTGGCTATCTTTACAAAATCCCCAACTACAGGATCACAAACATCTTTCAGAACCTCCTCCTTTGCCTTCTGAACAGCTTCTCTTACATCCTCTTCTCCGGAAAACAGCAGCTCAAGGGCTTTATGGTATATAGTTCCCTCAATCTGGTCAAAGAGGGGCTTCCTCTCAGGCTTGAAAAAGACGGAAAAGAAAGCCGAAGCCGGACAGTTCAGGTATTCGATAATATTGCTGGGAGTAATAACCTTAAGGTACTTCCTGACAACATCTTTCTTAATAAAGAAGTTATACTCGGGATTGCTTCCCTTCAGCTTCCAGCTCCTTACCCCCTGGTAAACCCGCTTCTCCCTGTTATTCCCAAACTCGGTCTCAAGGCCCTTCATGGAAAGGTAGGCCACGTAGGAATCCCTTGTTATAGGCTCTTCAGATATAGTAACGGGGGCTTTCTCCCTCAGAAACCTTACGAAAAGGGATTCTCCCCTGTTAACGTTGTAGCTTGCGTAGAAGTAGTCAAGCCTTAACGAAAGCAAGTTGAAAAAGGTAAGGAAGTCGTAAGATATCAGCGTCTTTCTCAAAGGGAAGACCTGAAGTGCCGGCTTCTCCCTTCCCAGAATACGGTTAATCTCCTCCTTTTCCTTCCAGGTAAAATCAGGATCCTTCGGGAAAGACCTCGGATAAATGCCTTCCGACAAGTTATCAAAGACAATCGCCTTCGGGAAAAGCGTTACTGCAGATTCGGGAGAACAGACGTGAACTCCGAAGGGCTCGTTATCTTCCACAAGGAAGAAACGGTTTCTAAGGAAGTCGAGAATTTCTCTCCGTGAAAGCCTGCCTTTCCCGACTACTCCCAACCTCTCAAGACCCTCAACTTCCGAAAGTAGCTTGTAAAGCTGATTACCCACCTCGTTGCCGTTTTCGGTGTCCGTAAGCCCGGAGTGAACTCGGAGTATCTCTTCAAGCCACTCTTTAAGGCTCAGCTTTTTATTCCTGTTTCGGTTAAGAACGCGTTTTACGGCAGGAGCTGCAGTTACCGGAATTCCTCCTTTTTGAAAGTTGAAGGGAATTTTGTATTCCTTAAAAGCCTCGTAGAGCTGGGGGAGCTTCTCCTCAATATCATCTCCGACCACAGCAATTTCATGGGGAGAAAGACCTTTCGAGAGAAGATCAAGAACAGAGTTTACGATGAAACTCACCCGGCCGCTTTCCGAAGAAAAGGGAACTACTTTAATCTCTGTAAAAGTGCTTACTCTCCCGTAAAAGTTAAAGTCAAGAACCTCAGACAGCGGATTTTTTTCAAGTTCTCTTATGCGATAACCTTCACGCTCCTCAATGCTCGAACTTTGAAGTTCGGAAAAGAAAGTTCCTTCAGCCTTAAACAGGTAAATTGCAGTATTCCTTTCCTTAAGGAACTGCCTCTCAAAAGGAAGCAGGGTTATTGGAACCGGAAGAATTACTTTCCTCTCATCCCTCAAAGGTACAGCTTCAAGTACAACATCTATCAAATCCCTGCCGGAAGTGCCAAAAAGAAGAGAAGAATACCTTTTCAAAACTTCAAGGGCTTCGCTTATCTTTCGCCTGCTTCTCTCGGAAGTAAGCCTCCTTGAAAGGAATTCAATTTCCTCAAGACTTACGCCCGACTGCTTAAACTGCCTTATCCTCTTGTCAACAAGCTCAGCATACCTGAGGTGAACATCCTCA
The DNA here is from genome assembly GCA_027063785.1 of Desulfurobacteriaceae bacterium. Lineage (GTDB taxonomy): Bacteria > Aquificota > Aquificia > Desulfurobacteriales > Desulfurobacteriaceae > JAMORC01. The sequence continues at coordinate 93,375 of JAMORC010000005.1, read as the reverse complement.
GGAATAACTCCTTTAATCAGGAGGAGCCTTTCCTGGTCGGAAAGAATTCGCCTCTTTTTGAGGTTATTTTCAAGAAGCTCAAGGGCAAGGCTTTGAAGCGTTCCGCAAAAGGAATAGCTAATAGGAACCTCCGAGTTCTGAACCGCCCAAAGCTCGAAGGCAGTAGTAAACTGCCTCGTTACGAAGAACTTTTTATCCGATAACAGTCCTTCAAACTCCCCGTAGAAACTCGTCACTTCTCAATCACCCTGCGCTTCTCCCTCGTCTTCTCAAAGAACTCTTTGAGTCCCTCGCCATCAGCAGTCTTTATAAGCTCCTCCATCCTTTCAATAGAGCGCTTAAATTCTCTGAGGGAGGACAGTATATTCTCTCTGTTCTCTATGCAGATGTCCCTCCACATAACAGGATCACTCATAGCAATTCTCGTAAAGTCCCTGAATCCTCCTCCGGTGAATTTAAACAGATCTGTCCCCAGTGAAAGGGATAGATTAGAAATTGCATCAACGATGGAGTAAGCCACAACGTGGGGCAGGTGACTGACTGCGGCGAAAACCCTATCGTGGTGGAACGGATCCATCTCTATCACTTCGGAACCGAGCCTTTTCCAAAGCCCCTTTACCCTTTCCAGGGCAACCCTATCCGTCCTCTCCGTCGGAGTAACTATAAACTTAGCCCCGTCAAAGAGATTCTCCACAGCGTTCTCAACTCCCGATTTCTCCGTGCCTGCAATCGGATGTCCGCCGACAAAAGGAGCTTTACCGGAAAGGAGTTCCTCACACCTGTACACAAGACTGCCTTTTACGCTTCCAAGATCAGTTACAACAGTCCCCTCAGAAAGGTACGGCTTAAAACCCTCTATAACTTTTTCATAAACTCCCACGGGCGTCGCAATAACGACAAGGTCGGCCGATTCGACGAGAGAAGGTTTAATGCTACCGCCGTCCACAAGTTCCATTTCAATTCCTTTTTCAATAGCCGATGGATCAATGTCAACGGCCGTTATCCTGCCGGGATACCCTTTCAGCTTCAGGTTCAGGGCAAAAGAACCTCCGATGAGGCCGAGGCCGAATATACAGATTTCCCTAAATTCCCACTCCATTTACTACTCCTTTAAGCGACGGTAAACTGAAATTATTTTACAGGAGTTCTCAAGGGCCGAAAGGTATGCCAGAGCCTCCTCGGGTGTTCTGCCAACGGTAAAGGGGCCGTGACCTTTAACTACAACAGCTTTGGATTCCTTCAAAAGTTCCGGCATCTTCTCTGCCACTTCTTCAGAAGAAACAACTTTCTCGGCAGAAAGAACGGGAACTTCTCCAAGAAGCAATCTTCCCTCAGAATCAAGGGGCAGAATCGTCTCGGAAAGTAAAGAACAGGCCACTGCAAAAGGAGAATGGGCGTGAAGAACGACACTTATGTGGGGTAACTTCCTGTAAATGCTTCTGTGAACTTTCAGCTCTACAGAAGCATAACGATCGAATCTATCATTCTCATCAAGAGTCGTAACGACAAAATCCTCCTCCTTCAAATAGCCCAACATCTTTCCGGAACGCTTTATAACGATGTAGTCGCCAACCCTACAGCTAATGTTCCCTCCATGAGTATCGGTCAAACCGGCTTCAAAGACTATCCTTCCGATCCTTATCAGCTCCTTTCTCTCCTCAACAAAGGGCAACATCAAATCCTCCAAAATAAAAGAGCCACCCGAAGGTGGCCCCTAATAAAGACTATCAATCAAAAATCGATTACTTTTTCTTCCTTAACCTGTCCATAGCAATCTGAATGCTGGCCCTCAGCCTGTCAATTGCTATTGCCAGCTTTGTAATCTCATCCTTAATGCTTTCTTCTTTAAGTCCCCTGACGCCCAAGTCTACATCAAGCTTACCGAGACTGATGTCATGAGCGGCCTTTGTAAGCCTTTCAATGGGTTCAGTAATTTCTTTCTTGGTAAAGAACCAGAAGATCAAAACAGCAAGGAGGAGGGCACCTATATTCCAGATATCAATCAGTTTCACAGCCGTTGCCAGGACTCCCGGAGGGATTATCGTTACGCTTATAATTCCCCTAAGGTCTCCCTCTTTATAGTTAATGGCCCTCTGAACTGCCGTTTCACCGTATTTCGCCACAAGTGCCTTGTAAATGGAATCGGGAATCTGATCCCTTGTGCCGTGACACTTAAGGCAGGCCCTCTTTACAAAGATTGCCTTTGCAAAGCGGAACTTATCTCCGTCCCAGCTCCAGAACTCATCCTTCGTTTTTGCCGTTTTCTTTATTTTCTTGATGGCAACTTCTTCCCACTTATCGGGCTTATCCTCCTTTGCCATGTACCTATCAGAAACTACCTTGAAGCTCCAGCCGTAAGAAAGGCTTGAGAGGTTCGAAAGCTCCCTGGTAGCAAGGGCCGGATTGTGAAGGTAGAAGTGTATCTCGTCAAAGTTAGACAAAACTTCCCCGGTACTGTAAGCCTTAGCCGTAGCGTTATTTGCCGTCACCTCCATAAGGTATCCGATGCCGGGAGTGAACTTGTCCTTTGTCCACACACCGCCAAATCCTGCCGCCCACTTCCTGAAGATGAGAATCTGCTGGGCTATACTCCTTCCCTGCGCAACTAAGGCAGTTTCGTAAGTTTTCTGGAGAAGGTGAATGAAAGAAAAGGTCGCAAGCAGAACTACGACGGCAAATACGATGAAGACTTTCTGGGTAATACTGAGGTTTTTAGTCAACATCTCCTCCTCCTTGAAGTATCGTCTTTATCTGTTCCCTTATTCTATCCCTACAGCTTTCCCCTTCTATAAGGCAGGAATCCGGAATCTTATCAACCAAAACCTCAATAAAGTGGGGAATCCTGTCAACGGGAAGCTGAGATAGATCCATCTCCTCCAGGGTTTCTTCCACCAGAAATTCACCCATCGGTCCCATCGTATCAACAAGAAGCTCTTTTATTTTTTCAAGTTTTTCGGGCTGAACGAAGGAAAACTCCTTTTCTTCTGCCTTTGCAGAAACAACAGCCTCTCTTTCCTTCTCTTTCGCAGGTTCCAACAGCCCGTTCTTCATAAGAAAATCAATTCTGCGAACAATTTCCAAAAAGGGGTACGGAAGAGAAAAAGCTATCTCTTTTATAGATCTTCCCCTGCAGACGTTTACGATAATTCCCCATGCGCTTTCATCTACCGTTACCGGAAAATTCCCATCCTCCCGGAGCGAGAGCTTGCCATCATTCTTTAGCAGCTCCTTTACAGCTTCCGGCAGTTCATCCACCTCTTTGGTAAAGTCCATCATAACGTTTATAGTATCCGCACTCCCAATCGAAGGAACATCAACGCTCTTCTCTACAAAGTTAAACCTCCCATTACTCCAAAGAGCAACGTAGTGAAGGAGCGACTTCAACGCTTCCTCAAGGGAAATCTTCTTTTCCTCTACCTGACTTTTAATTCTCTGCAGAAGTTCTACATTGGAAATAAAGTTACAAACTTTACCGTCCCTAAAGAAAATAGTTATGCTTTCGCTATCCGACCTTAAGTTTACCTCCCCAGACTTTTTCCCCATACTCACGATTTGAAAGAGATCCAGTATTTCGGAATGAGACTTAAACTCTCCCTTCAGTTCCATATTCACTCCCCTTATTCTTAAGTTGTATATGAGCTATTGTATAATACCCATTGAAAAAATGAAAGTGGAAGGAGTGGCAAGGTGGCACTGACGATAAACCAGGACGTTAAGGTCGGAGGCAGCGTCTACCACGTTCAAACGGAGTACTACAAAACATCGGGAAATGTAGTCTCGAGCATATTCAAGGACGGAGTAGCCGTAAAAACCCTAAAGAAACAAGTGGGCGACCTTCCCGAAGAAGAACTCGATCAGGAGGTTAAATCTTTCCATAACTTTGTCATTTCCCGCCTCACCGGAACAAAAGCAGTAAAGGAAGAGTCAAAACCGGAATCCCTCCTTGCAAGACTTCCGGAAGAGATCGTAGAAACGATCATAAGAGAACTTCACCCGGTTTTCGGCGTTGCAGCTAACCTCGTAGTTGAAGACATTCTTTCATCTGCTACGACGGCGGACGAAGCTCTTAAGCTCTTTGAAGAAGAATTGCCCGCAGATGCCGGAGCTGTACTGGAAAACATAAGGGAAGTGCTCGATACAACGAAAAACACTGTCTCCATGATCCTCGAAAAGGAAGGAGAAATACTGAAGCTTCTCGGAGAGTATTTCGGAGTCGTTGCAGGACTCGTCTTTTCGGATGCCCTCGAGGAAAGTGCGGAAGGAGGCTTTGAAGGATTTGTCGAAGCCGTTATATCGGACTTGGAAGGAAACCAAAGGGAGGAGCTTAAGTCCAAACTGTTAGACCTTTATAAATCTTGGACTGAAGGTAAATCCTAATTTCTGCGAAAATAGTTTCAGAGCACTCAATTCCTCTTCCGTAAGGTTAAACTTCAGGTGTTTTAAGTAATTTATACATATACTCTCTTTCAGATTTAACTGTTTTGAGTAGGTCTTGCATATTTCACCGTAAGACGCAGTACCCACTTCCCTCGAAGCCCTCAACCGCCTATAGAAGTTAACGACTTCTTCCGTTCTCTCTCCATAACACTCCCTCCTGACTGCCCACAGGGCAAAGACGAAGGGAAGTCCTGTAAGGTTATGCCACTCCTCTGCCAAATCATACATAAAGGGGAACTGCCTGTTTTTCAAGAGCTTCAACGCATCATCACCAATGGCAAGAAGGGCGGTCGGATTTTTCGGAAGATCACTCTCTTTCATCGAATAGTAATGAAAGTTCGGTTCAACGCCGTAAACCTCTCTCAAGAGATACTTAAGAAGCTCACGGGACGTCATAGAGCTCCTGGTAAGCCAGACATCTTTTCTGTGAAGCTGGTGAATCGGAACGGTTGACAGGAATAGAACGCTGAGGACTCTATTCCTTGCAGATATGGAAAAATCGGGAAGCAACAAGTAGTTTTCACTATTGCTTAAATACTCGTAAGAAGAAATTACCGAAATATCAAGATAACCTTCCCTCAAGAGCCTGTTAAGCTCCGACGGAACATCCTCTACAAACTCAATACCTTCACAACTGATCTTACCGGTTATAAAACCGTAGTAAACCGGAACGGTATTTAAGTACTCGATTTTCCCGACTTTCAGCATTCCCTTAACCTCTGAAGGGTGCGGCAAACTGAACATACAGGAGCCGTTGTCGGCATTCCGCAAATCTCACACTCGTTAAGCTCCAGCTCTTTTTTAAGCTCTTTTTCAAAAAGGGGCCTGGCTTTCCTCAAAAACTCCTTATAAAACCTCAGCTTCGTTCCCGGCATCTCGTGCTCAAGGAAAGCCAAGGCCTGCTTATAAGTCTTAGAAGTTGCCTCTTTAGCATTCGGACAACCCGTCTCCATAAACTCTATCCCGTTAAGAATCGCGTAGCTAACAGTTTCTTTCTCTGTCAAGAAGCAGAAAGGCTTCACTTTTCTGGCAAATCCTCCTTCCTCGGGAAGAACGGGATACTGCCTCCCGAGATAACCCAGCTCCCATCTCATAACGTTGGAAAGCAGCAGAGCCGATTCATCATCGAGGTTGTGACCGGTCGCCACGACCCTGAAGTCCTTTTCCCGTGCAATCTTGTTCATCAGGTACCTCTTAAAAGTCCCGCAGACAGAACAGACGTCTTTCCTGCCACTCCCCTCTGCTATCTCCTCTATGGAATAACCGAATTCCTCCTTCAAGTTAAACACCAGCAAAGGCCGTCCGATCCTTTCGGAAAACCTTCTGCATACCTCCAGGGACTTCTGGGAGTAATTCCAACCTTCAATTCCAAGGCTGATGTGAAAACCGTAGGTTTCATAACCCAACCTGTGAAGGGCAAACCAGAGAGAAAGGCTATCCTTTCCGCCGGAAACAGCAACGAGAACTTTCTCCTCCCTCCTAAACATTTTAAACTCTTTTATGGCTTTCTCCGTTTGCCTTTCAAACCATTCAATAAAATGCTCCTTGCAGAGGGCAAGCCTGTGGTGCCTAAGGTATATTACGGCTTTGTTTCTTCTTCCCTTTGACTTACATATCTTGCATAACATCCTTTACGGCCTCTCTGAGTTCCTCAACCGTTACAGTCGCAGTCCCGAGTTTCCCCACAACTATACCGGCAGCAATGTTTGCAATCTCTCCTGCTTCGAAGGGGTCGGCTCCGGCTGCCACGGAAAGGGCAAAAACACTTATTACCGTATCCCCCGCCCCCGTCACATCGTAGACCTGCTTTGCCCTCGTCGGCACATGCCTTGTTTCTTTCGGAGTAACAACCGACAGTCCCCTCTCGCTTCTGGTTACAACCGCATAATCAAGATTAAACTTCTCTATAAGCCTCTTGCCGGCCTCCTCGGCCTCCTTATCCTTTAAAGGCTTTATCCCAACCGCATGGAAAGTTTCCTTTACATTGGGGGTCATAGCCGTGAGGTTCCTATATATCGGGAAGTTCCTCTCTTTGGGATCCAAGAAAACAGGCGTTATCTCCTTTAACCTGCCTGTAATAGAAAAGAGCTTTTCAGTAACAACACCCTTACCGTAGTCAGAGATTATCACAGCATCAAAGGAAGAGGCGTTGTCGGAAAGGAAGCCCAGCACCTTTTTCTCCACAGAGTCGGGTATAAAGTCCCTTGACTCCCAGTCAACCCTCAGGAGCTGCTGAGAGGCCGCAACTATCCTCGTTTTCCTGGTGGTAGGCCTGCTCGAATCGCAAAAGAGGTAGTCCACTGCCACGCCGAGTTCTTTGAGCTTGTGGATAAGTTTCTCACCGGCAGGATCATCACCGACAACTCCTACCGGCAGAACTTCAGCACCTAAGGACACGAGATTCGCAACAACATTTGCTGCTCCTCCGGGCTGGAAGGTCACATCTGACGCTTCAACTACAGGGACAGGAGCTTCAGGAGATATCCTCTCCACTCTACCGAAAACATACTCGTCGAGCATAAAATCACCTACAACCAGTATCCTCTTACCCCTGAATCCATTAATCAGCGACTCTCTAAACAAGGCCTTCCTCTTTAAAGCTGAAGTAACCGTTGCCGGTAAGTATCAAGTGATCGACAAGCGTTATTCCGAGAATGTCAGAAGCCTCCCTTATCCTTTCGGTAAACCTAAGATCTTCGGGACTTGGCCTGGGATCCCCCGACGGATGGTTGTGGAAAAGCACAAACGCATCAGCTAAATCCCTAACAACGGGGGAGAGAATTTCCTTAGGCGAAGCCGAAACGGCATTAATCCTTCCGGAAAGAAGCGGAAGGACGGATATAACCGCCCCCTTTGCGTTCAGCGTTACCACTCCCAGAACTTCCCTTTCGAGGAAAGCAAACCTCGGCCTCAAAAGGCCGTAAACTTCACGGGGGGAAGAAATTTTCCTAAGCTCGACCGAAGAAGCCCTCCTCCCGAGCTCAAGGGAAGCCGCAATCGTAACAGCCTTGGCCTCTCCAAGCCCTTTAATCGAGGAAAGCTCCCTCACGGACATCCTGGAAAGTCCGGAGAGACCACCGGAAGCTTTAAGTATTTCCCTTGCAAGCTCTAATGCATTCTTCCCTTTTATTCCCGTTCTTATCAGTATGGCAAGGAGTTCAGAGTCCGTAAGGTTTTCCGCTCCAAGCTCCAAGAGCTTTTCCCTGGGCCTGTCAGGCTCGGGAAGCTCCCTTATCCTGTACAACCTTCCCTCTCCTCAAGTTCCCTCAAAACGCGGGCGCACCTCTCACACACATCAGGATAGCGCTCATCTTTACCTACGGATGTGCTGTAAACCCAACACCTCTGACATTTACTTCCCTCTGCCCTCTGAACCAGCACTTTAACATCCTTAACTACATCGCTGTCACCAACAGCTTCTTCAGGTGCTTCCTCCAGCGGAGCAACTTCCGCTTGAGAAGTTATGAATATGTAAGGAAGATCTTTCTCGTATTCCCTGAGCAGTTCCCCGACCGCCCCTCCGGCGTAAACGGTAACCTTTGCCTCAAGCGGATGGCTGACGAGTCCTTCCCTTCTCGCAACTTCAATGGCTTTATTAACCAGCGACTTCACCTTTATAAGGATTTCCCATTTTGAGAGAAGCTCCTCGTCAAGGTCATCACAGAGAGGCGGAAATTCCTCAAAGAACACCGATTCCCCTTCCTTTCCCGGAATGTGACTATAAACCTCTTCAGCCGTAAAAGAAAGTATCGGTGCCATCAGGGCAGTAAGGCCTGTAAGAATACGGTAGATTGCAGTTTGACAGCTCCTTCTTTTCTTAGAGTCAGGAAGTTCGCAGTAAAGGACATCCTTGCTTATGTCCAGGTAGATAGAACTCAGGTCATTAGAACAATACTCGTAGAAAAGCCTGTATATCCGGTTAAACCTATACTTATCGTAATTTTCCAATATTTCGGAAACCAGTTTGTAGAACCTGTTTAAGGCCCACTTATCTATCTCTTCAAGCTCTTCATAAGGTAGGGAATCCTCCGGCTTAAAATCGCTCAAGTTACCGAGCATAAACCTTAAGGTATTCCTGATTTTCCTGTATACCTCAACAACCTCTTTAAGGATATTCTCTGATATCTTCACGTCTTCGGTAAAGTTCTCGCTGGCTACCCAAAGCCTCAGTATGTCAGCCCCGTACTTCTTTATAACGTCCACGGGGGAAATGACGTTCCCCAGGGACTTACTCATCTTATAACCTTTCTCATCAAGCGTAAAACCGTGGGTGAGAACAGCCCTGTAAGGCGCCCTGCCCCTCGTTCCGCAGGATTCGAGGAGGCTTGCCTGGAACCAGCCTCTGTGCTGATCGGATCCCTCAAGGTACAGGTCGGCAGGCCAGTCAAGCTCCGGCCTTCTTTCAAGGACTGCAGCGTGGGAGGAACCTGAATCAAACCAGACATCCAGTATGTCGGTCTCCTTTTCGAAATCTTTTCCCCCACACTTGGGACAGGTAAAGCCGGGAGGAAGAAGTTGTTCGACCTCTCTCTCATACCAGGCATCGGCAGATTCCTTTTCGAAGATTTCCGCAACGTGCTCAGCAAGCTCCCTTGAGTAAATCGCCTCTCCACAGCTCTTACAGTAAAAGGCAACGATGGGAACTCCCCAAATCCTCTGCCTCGAAATACACCAGTCGGGCCTCTGTTCAACCATATTCCTTATCCTGATCCTTCCCCAGCTGGGAATCCAGTTAACCCTGTCTATTTCTCTAAGGGCGATTTCCCTGAGGGAAGGGGATCCCTTATCCATTGCTATAAACCACTGGGGAGTAGCCCTGAATATGACCTTTCCCTTACACCTCCAGCAGTGGGGATAGGAGTGTCTGACCTTTCCTGCATAGAGAAGGTTTCCCGCCTCTTTTAGCTTTTCAATAATCACCGGGTTGGCTTCCCATATCCCCATACCCCTGATCCACTCAGGAGCTTCCTCGGTAAACCTGCCGTAATCATCAACGGGCACGAGAATCGGAAGCCCGTACCTCTGCCCGACCTGATAGTCCTCCTCACCGTGGCCCGGAGCAATGTGAACAAGCCCCGTTCCCGTTTCGGAAGAAACGTAATCGGCCAGGACTACTTTTCCGTTCCTATCAAGAAACGGGTGTTTATACTCAACTCCCTCAAGCTCTTTCCCTTTAAACTTCTTGAGAACCTTACCCTCTATTCCCGTCTTCTCCTTAAAGTCCTCAAGGAGACTTTCAGCCACCAGGAACTTCCTTCCGTCACTCTCGAGCAGTACGTAGTCAAGCTCGGGATGAACTGCAACAGCAACGTTTGCCGGCAGAGTCCACGGTGTGGTCGTCCAGATTACCAAATAACTCCCCGGAGGAAGAACTCCTCCCGTCACCTCAAAGGCCACATAAATAGAAGGAGAAATTTCTTCCCCGTACTCTATTTCCGCCTCAGCCAGAGCCGTAACGCAGGAGGGACACCAGTAAACCGGCTTCTTTGCCCTGTAAACAAGCCCCTTTTCGTAAAACCTCCCGAGTTCTCTGACAATATCCGCCTGATACTTGGGATCCATGGTAATGTAAGGATTCTTCCAGTCACCGAAGACTCCAAGTCTTACGAACTCTTCTTTCTGGACGTTCACCCACTTCTCGGCATACTTCCTGCACTTTTTCCTTATCTCCAGCGGATCAACTTCATCCTTCTTTTTCTTTATTTCCTTAAAAACAGCCCTCTCTATGGGCAGGCCGTGGCAGTCCCACCCCGGAACAAAAGGGACTTGATAACCCTGCATAAACTTCGACTTGTTAACTATGTCCTTTAGGACTTTATTCAAGGCATGACCGATGTGAATGTGGCCGTTGGCGTAGGGAGGACCGTCGTGTAGAATAAACCTGTCGTCACACTCATGTTCCTCCATCAGCCTTGCGTATATATCAATCTCTTCCCACTTCTTGAGTATCTCCACTTCCTTCTTCGGCAGGTTTCCCCTCATCGGGAAAGAAGTCCTGGGTAAGTTCAAAGTATCCTTGTAATCCTTTTTCTCCATTGACCTTCCTCCTTCCGTGTCCGCTAAATTTTAGCAGACCTTAAGAAAAATCACCTTCCACTATAACATCTCCGGTCATCTCCTCCGGAATTTCCTCACCGAGGATATAGAGAATGCTCGGCGCAATATCCCCGAGTATCCCTATGACCGGAATACCTCCAAATTCATCCGGTATCTCAACATCCCTCTTCTCTCTCCGTTTAACACCGTAAGCCCCGCAAGTCCCCTTAACGACAACAAAAGGAACGGGATTTGTAGTATGAGCAGTCCAGGGACCTCCCGTTTCGGGATCTATCATCTGCTCCGCATTACCGTGATCTGCCGTCACTATACAAATACCTCCGGCCTCGAGAGTTGCCTTTACAACCTCCCTGAGGCACGAATCCACTGTTTCTATGGCCTTTATCGTCGCTTCAAGGTTTCCCGTATGCCCGACCATATCGGGGTTTGCGTAGTTGAGAACAACAAGCCTGTAATCCCCCTTTTTTATCTCCTTAACAACCCTATCGGTAACTTCCCTTGCACTCATCTCCGGCTTCATATCGTAAGTCGGAACTTTCGGAGAAGGCACCAATATCCTATCCTCTCCCGGAAACGGCTCTTCCCTTCCGCCGTTAAAGAAGTAAGTTACGTGGGCATACTTTTCGGTCTCGGCTATCCTGAGCTGCCTGTAACCGAGGTTTGAAATCACTTCTCCAAGCACATTCCTGAGTTCCTGAGGGGGAAAAGCAACTTCGAAGGGGAAAGTTTCATCGTACACAGTCATTGTTACGACAGCCGAAGGCTTTACCCACTTCTTCCTATCAAACCCTTTAAAGTCATCAAGGCCAAGGGCAGATACTATTTGCCTCATCCTGTCGGCCCTGAAGTTAAAGAAGAGAATTCCGTCCCCTTCTTCAACAAGACATCCCGGATCTATAACGTAAGGTTTAACAAACTCATCGGTTTCACCCCTCGAATAGGCATCTTTAAGGGCCTTCAAAGGATCACTGCATCTATATCCCTCTCCAAGGACAAGGGCGTTGTAAGCCTTCTCCGTCCTGTCCCAACGCTTATCCCTGTCCATGTAGTAGTACCTTCCTCCCATCGTGCCGATAGACCCGATCCCGATTTCTTTAAGTTTCTCAATTAGTTTCTTCAGGTACTTCTCCGCACTCTTGGGAGGAGTATCCCTCCCGTCAAGTATAGGATGAACGCATACCCTGGTTAAACCTTTACTCTTTGCAAGTTCAAGAAGTCCGAACAAATGATTAATGTGGCTGTGAACGCCTCCGTCGGAGAGGAGGCCGATCAGGTGGAGCTTTCCTCCACTACTCTTTACCGCGTCAAAAAGCCTGTTCAAAACATCGTTATTCTCAATCTCACCGCTCTCAAAAGCCTTCGTTATCCTGACTATATCCTGCCAGACAATCCTTCCGGCCCCTATATTCATATGACCGACTTCGGAATTCCCCATCTGTCCTTCGGGAAGGCCGACGGCTTCTCCGGAAGCCTTAAGGAGTCCCCTGGGATAAGTCTCCCACAGGTAATCCCAAAAAGGCGTCCTCGCAAGAGCTATTGCATTACCTTCTTTCCTCGGGCTGTATCCGAAACCGTCAAGAATCACCAGGGTCAGGAATTTAGCCATCTCCACCTCTCTAATTGAGAACTGTTTTCAGTAAGGATAATCTCCATAGTAAACCTTTTCAAGGTAGAGCCCTTCGGGAGGGGCCAGAAAGGGAGCAACTTTCCTATCCTTTGCTTCCATCATCAGCTTCACACTATCAGGATCGAGCTTTCCCTCACCGACCTTAACCAGAGTCGCAACCATAATTCTCACCATGTGTCTCAGAAAGGAACGCCCGTAAACCGTCACTTCAATGACATTCCCTTCCTTCTCAACATAGACGGCATTAACTTCCCTTACCGGGTTAACGCTTTGACTCCTATCTGTCTTCGAGAAAGTTGTAAAGTCGTGAACTCCGACAAAAAAGCGGGCAGCCTCCCTCATCCGTTCAACGTCCAGTGGAAAAGGAAAGAACCAGGCCCTCTTGTATTCAAAGGGGCTGGCAACTTCCCTGTTAAATATCCTGTATCTGTACCTCTTTCCCTCAGCGCTCCTCCTGGCATCAAAGCTAAGGGGAACTTCTTCCACTTCCACAACCCTTATGTCGGGAGGCAGAAGCCCGTTAAGCGCCCTTTTAAGCCTTTCAGTTTCTATATCAGAGAATGTCTTAAAGTTAGCCACCTGTCCAAAAGCATGAACGCCGGCATCCGTCCGGCTCGCCCCGATCAACTTTACATCTTCCCTGAGGATGATCTTCAAGGTCTCAATCAGCTTTCCCTGAACCGTCGGTTTGTCAGGAAGCACCTGCCATCCGTAGTAGTTTGTCCCCAGGTATTCAACGGTCAGCTTAAGGTTTCTCATCTCCTATCCACGAAGAAAACCACAACGGCAGAAATAACGGATAGAACGGCAGAGAACAAGAAAAGGTAGTAGGGATTCTCATTCCAAAGGAATCCCCCGACTAAATTGGAGATCAAGGCTCCCACTCCGGAAACAGCGTGAAACACTCCAAAGGCGGTTCCCTTCACCTTTTCACCTGTTAAATCCGAAACAAAAGCCCTCTGAACACCATCCGTAATGGCCGAGGAGATTCCGTAGATCGAGAAGAGAAACCCGAACCAGAAAACAGAGGTTGAGAGAAGGAAACCGGCAGAAAAGAAAGAAAAGAGAAGGTAGCCGGCAACCAGAACTTTGGCTTTTCCGACTCTGTCAGCCAGCTTACCCGCCGGGAAAGAGAAAAGGGTATAAAACAAGTTGTAGAGAGCGTAAAGGAGTATAGTCAGGGATTCGGAACCGGTTTTCTCCTTAATCCACATGAGAAAGAACAGATAAGTAACGGACGAAAGGGAAAAAAAGAAAGCAGCAACGGTCAGCCTTTTAAACCCCGCCTCAAGACGGATACTTCCTCTTTTAACCCGCTCTTTAACTTCGGGTTCTTTCACAAGAAGAAGAGGAACCAGGGCAAACAGCGAAATTAATGCCCCTGCAATAACGGTTTCCCTAACGGAGAAAGCCTTTACAAGAAAAAGGGCAAGAAGGGATCCAGCCAAAGCCCCGGCAGTATCAAAAGCTCTATGGAGGCCAAAGCTCTCCCCGCTTTTACCAGCCGAGAGGGAAATAATCGCGTCTCTCGGTGCAGTTCTAATCCCTTTACCGAGCCTCTCGAGAGAAGAAAAAACGACCAAGTGAAACGGTGTTTTAGATACCCCAATCAGCAGTTTAAAAAAAGCAGAAACAGCGTAACCAGCAACAACAAACGGTTTCTTTAAACCGACACGGTCTGAAAGGTAGCCTGCCGGAAGTTTGAGAAGACTGGCCACCAGTTCTCTCAGCCCACCTATGAATCCGGCTGTATACCCTCCTCCCCCCAGCTGAAGAATGAAGAGGGGAAGAGCGGCAGAGATAACCTCAGAAGAAAGGTCGTTGAGAAAAGAAACCAAGGAGAGGAGCAGAATATTCCTGTTCATTTTGTCAAGCTCCGAAAATCTTTCAAGAAACCAGGATAAGAGGTCGAAATACACTCAACATCGTCAATAACGACAGGAGACTCCGTTATAAGGGATGCGATAACAAAAGTCATGGCTATCCTGTGATCGCCGTAGGAGCTTACCTTCCCTCCCAATAAATCTGTTTTACCCCTTATTACCATACCGTCCGGGAGTTCCTCAACATCAGCCCCGATTCTCCTTAAATTCTCAACGGTGCTCTTAATCCTATCGCTCTCCTTTACCCTCAGTTCAGCCGCATCCCTGATTACCGTTTCCCCTTCAGCTTGAGTGGCAAGAAGTGCAATAACGGGAATCTCGTCTATCAAGGTGGGAATTTCCTCTCCCGAAATCTCGGTTGACACGAGGTCCGGAGAGTAGGAAACAAGGAGATCCCCAACCGGCTCTCCGGACTCTTCCCTTGCATTTTCAACAGAAATCTTCGCTCCCATCCTCTCCATAACGGAGAGAATTCCTGTCCTCGTCGGATTCAGGATAACGTCCTTAAGCAGGACTTCCGAACCGGGAGTTATAGCAGCTCCTACCATAAAGAAAGCAGCAGACGAAATATCAGCGGGAACGGTAATATTTATATCTCCCTTTGGATCCCTGTTCTTCCCCAGCTTCACAGTTAAGCCTTCAACTTCTACATCAACGCCGAAAGCCTTTAGCATCCTTTCGGTATGATCCCTGCTTTTTGCCGGTTCGGTCACAGAAACAGGCCCATCAGAGTACAAACCCGCAAGGAGAACTGCAGACTTCACCTGAGCTGAGGCTTTCGGAGTCCTGTAAGCTATACCCTTAAGCTTTCCGGCACCAACTATCGTCAAAGGAGGGTACTTCCCTCCTTCCCTTCCGAGAACCGTAGCCCCCATCATCCGCAGGGGAATTGCTATCCTGTCCATCGGCCTCCTTCTGAGGTACTTATCACCCGTAAGGACAGAGTAAAAGGACTGTCCCGCAAGTACTCCCGAAATGAGCCTTATCGAAGTCCCCGAGTTACCGAGATCGATAACGTCGAAAGGTTCCTTCAGAGAATGCTTTCCCTTACCCAGTATCCTGAGGTTACTCCCTTCTTCCTCTATTTCAACTCCGAGAGACCTAAAGGCACTAACGGTTCTTAAACAGTCATCCGAGCGCAAGAAGTTCTCTACAAAAACTTCTCCGTCGCTGATGGAACCGATAATAACGCTCCTGTGAGAAACTGACTTATCCGAAGGAACTCTTAACTCTCCCTTCAAGCTCTTCCCCTTAAAGTGAAAATCCATTACTAACCCTCCGCAACGGCAACATTATTGAGGGACTCAAGGTAACCGACAATCCCCTTTGCTATCCCCTTGGCTATCTCCTCCTGATACCACTGAGTAATGAGCCTCTTCCTGTCAACAGGGTTTGTTAAAAACCCGGACTCAACCAACACTGCCGGCCTTCCGGGAGTTTTGAGGACAACGATGTTCCTCTGCATATCCCGTATGTTCACGGCAATTTCGTCGTTTACGTGGGCCTTAAGGCTCTTTACTATTTTCTCAGCAAGGCGGGAGCTTTCGGCAAAGGTAACGGTAGTAGCAAGGTTTAAGAGAAGAGGGCTGATGCTCCAGCACATCGTATCGCTGCACATTTTTACGTTCCTGGCAACCTCCTTTGCCAATTTCTGTGCTTTTGCGAAAAGCCTCGGGGAGGCCTTAAAGACCGTAACTCCGCTCCACTGGGGAAAATTCGGCATAGAATCGGCATGAATGCTCACAAAAGCATCGGCACAGGATCTAGCCGCAATCTCTGCCCTCTTAAGAAGGGGAACGTAAACGTCCCTTTCCCTGGTCATCACGACCTTTATATCGGGATACCTTAACAGGTGTCTCTTGACTTTTCTCGCAATTGAGAGGGTAATATCTTTCTCTCTTATCCTTGGATGGCGAGAGCCAATCGGCCAGACAGCTCCTGGGTCTTTTCCTCCGTGTCCCGGATCGAGAACAACGACCCTCTCCCTGCTTTTTCTTACTTCACATTCAACGTTCAAAAACTCCGGAAGAACGTCTATAACTATGCGAAAAGGTTTCCTGCCACAAGACCTCAGGGCAAATATCTTGTACTTGTGAGGAGACTTAAGTTCAACCTTTACCTTTACTTTACTCCTCGTTATAGGAATTACTTTAACTTCCTCAACAAGAGGACTTTTAAGCCTCCTTACTAACCTGTTAGCCCTTGCACGGCTGACCGTTATCCAAAGAACTTTGCCCTTTAAGACCTCCGATATATACTTCCTTTTAATTTCCCCGGTACAGTCAAGGACTACCCTGGTTCGCTCCTCAGTTGAAGAGTACCTAATCCTTTTTATTATCGGAATTTCAGATCGGGCAAAGGACTCCTCAGAAAGACCTGTAAGCACAAGCCCGGTCACCAGAGATTTAAGAAGAGCTCTCCTGCTTAACATTTGCCCTCTCCAGCGTTTGGCGTGATTTTAACATTTGAACAATATGTATAATGTAACTAAAACCCGTTAAGGAGGGAGCGATGGTTATCGAGATCCAGCCCCGAGAGGTGGACTACGATTCACTGGCACTGAGGGTATTCCTCAAAGCCCTTGAGATACTGGGAGGACCCAAGAAGCTCTTCGAATACAGGAACCTTACCTGGTTACCCAGCCTTATGGAGGCTTCCTACGCAGTCGTCCTCAAAGAGGAAGGGATGAAAACGGACGACGAGATTGCAGAATTTATAGGCATCACAAAACAGACGGTGAGAAACATGCTCTCTGCAGACCCCGATCTCGTTATGGCCAAACTCCAGGGGGAACTTGAGTCAAAAGAGATTAAAGTTCACACAGCAGGAGGCCTTGCAAAGCTTGCTTACAGAGAGGTTAAAAACGGTAACGACTACGTCTCCTTTATCGCTTCGGTATGCGAGGAATACGTTACGAAACACCTCCAGACTTCAGAAGTCTGTCCCGATATCGGAATGGTATGGCCGGTTTACGTCCTGAAAGCAATCAAAGGGCTTGATTTCCCCATTGACGAAGCCAGAAAAGAGGATCTCCGTGCACGCCTTTCGGGCATAAAGGTTAAGGAAATACCCGCCGAAACGCTGGTTGATAGGATAGAATACCCGGTTAAAAGCCCTGCAGACTTACTCCACAAGCTCGCAGAAGCGGTAAAAGGGTAAACGAGGTGCTGTAGTGAGAGCTGACGAAAGCAAACTTAAAGCGTTTGTTGCCGAGCGGCTCGGCATACCGCTCGACTTGCTAAAGGACGAAAACTGGGAAAAAAACCTCATCGAGAAGAAAATCGTATCGGAATCGAAGCTCCTATCGCTACTGTCAGAATACTTCGGAGTTCCCTACGTAGATCTCAGGGAAATCGATATACCTAAAGAGATCATCAGGATTGTTCCCAGAACTACTGCCGAGAAAGTCCTGGTTGTCCCATTTGAGAAGAAAGGACCGGTGCTGAAGCTCGCAATGTACGATCCGTCTAACATACAAACCGTGGAGAGGATCAGGTTTACCACCGGGTTTAAAATTCAACCTTACGTGGCTCTCCCTTTCAGAATAAAGGAAAAGCTGGAAGAGGCATACGGAAAGCTTGAAGAGGAATTCTTCGACAAGATAAAACTTGAGCTTACACAAGAGGAAGCCGAGGAGTTAGAAACAGCTCCGCAGAGAACAAAAGAGGTACTCTCACTTGACAACCTTAAAGCCCTGGCCACTCAAGCTCCTATTGTAAAGTTAGTCAACGCCATAATACTGGAAGCCCTGAAGAAAGGAGCTTCAGACATACACATAGAACCTTTCGAAAAAGAACTCAGAATCCGCTACAGGATAGACGGCGTCCTCCGCGTGGTTGCCAAGTATCAGCCAGATATTAAAGATGCAGTAGTAGCCAGGATAAAAGTCCTCAGTAACCTCGACATTTCAGAAAAGAGACTCCCTCAGGACGGGAGGATGAAAGCCATCTTCCAGGGAAGGGAAATAGACTTCAGGGTATCTACAGTTCCTACGATCTTCGGAGAAAAGGTCGTCTTAAGGGTATTGGATAAAGGAGGGCTTAAGCTCGACTTAACAGAACTGGGACTGGAGGAGAGAGAACTTAAACTTTTAAAGAAAGGAATATTTTCTCCCTACGGGATGGTCCTCGTTACCGGACCTACCGGTTCAGGTAAAACGACAACCCTTTACTCCTCCCTCCTGACTGTCAACACTCCGGAAGTTAACATAATGACCGTAGAAGATCCCGTTGAATATAACCTCTACGGAATAAACCAAGTCCACGTAAACCCGGACATAGGTTTAACCTTCGCAAGGGCTTTAAGGGCCTTCCTCAGGCAAGACCCGGACATCATAATGGTCGGTGAAATAAGGGATACGGAAACGGCAGAAATCGCAATTGAAGCTGCGCTGACGGGACACCTCGTCCTTTCAACACTCCACACTAACGATGCCCCCAGCACAGTTACAAGACTGGTAGATATGGGAATAGAACCCTTTTTGGTATCGTCATCAACCATTCTCGTAATTGCCCAGAGACTTGCAAGGAGAATCTGTCCATTCTGCAAGGAACCATACACTTACCCGGCAGACGTCCTCAAAGAAGTCGGGTTTAAGCCGGAAGAAATCCCCAAACTCAAAACCTTTAGGGGCAAAGGCTGTGAGAAGTGCGACTTTACCGGATATAAAGGCAGAGTCGCCCTCTACGAAGTCATGGAAGTGACTCACGAAATCAGGGATGCAATTGTTAAGGGCAGAAACGCAGACGAAATAAGGGAAATTGCAAAAAGACAGGGAATGAGAACCCTCAGGGAAATCGGAAGGATTAAGATAGAAAAGGGCGTTACAACTCCAGAAGAGGTACTGAGAGTCACCAGGGGACAATAATGAAAGGGCTTGTTGGAAAGAGGAAGTTACTACGAATTTTCATAGCCCTGGACGACACTTACAAAGGTAAACCACTCTGGGAACACATCCTCCAGCTCGTAAAGGAAAACGGCCTTGCCGGAGCCACTGTGTTTAAGGCCGCTGCCGGCATAGGAAGCCATTCCGAATTAAGAACCTTTAGCGTTTGGAGATTATCCCAAAACCTCCCGGTAGTCATTGAAGTAATTGATAGAGAAGAGAAAATACGGGAATTCATTTCGCTACTTGATGGAGTAATAGAAGAAGGACTTCTGGTTCTGGAAGATGTAGAAGTAATATCCTACAGGCACAGGAGAGAAAGGTGAGAATCGGAACTGTTGAGCTGGGGAAACTTCCGAGGGTAATTGTAGCCCTTGACGGCCAAGAGATTAAAAAAAAATTAGAGAAAGCCAGAGAGTTAAAAATTGACCTGATTGAAGCAAGAATTGACCTGATTGAAGACCGCTCCCCTGCTTCTGTAAAAGCCTTTCTCGACACTATCGCAGATTACGGTTTCTTCGCTGTTGCAACAGTAAGGCCCAAGTGGGAAGGCGGTAAGTTCAGGGGAAGTGAAGAGGAGAGGCTTACGATATTCCGCTCCATAATTTCACATCCCGCAATCGGCGCAGTCGATGTAGAACTAAGGTCAAAGCTTCTCCCCAAAGTAAAAGAACTGGTAAAGAGAGAAAGAAAGGTACTGATAGTGTCTTACCACGATTTTGAGTCAACCCCCGACGAAAAAGAGATAGAAACCATACTACAAAAAGCAATCGATGCAGAAGCCGACATTATCAAAGTAGCCTTTATGGGAAAAAACAGAGAAGATGCAGCAAGAGTCTGTTGCACAGTCAGAAAGCTCAACCGCCCATCCGTGTTCATGGTCATGGGAGAGTTCGGCAAGTTTACCAGGGTTATCGGGTTCAGCTTCGGCTCGCTCCTAACCTACACCTTTTTTGGGAAAGCAGTCGCTCCCGGGCAGATTGAAGCAGAAGAATTAGTAAGACTACTTTCGGAGTTTTACCCCGAGTACCGGAAGGAAAAAGGAAAGTTCATAGTATAATTGCCCCCATGAACGCAAAAACGCTTATCTACTCAACTGCACTGCTTTACGCAGTCTCAACTTTGCACTACTTGCTTTACCTGGTTACAAAAAAGGAAAAGCTGGCAATCGTCGGCCTATACGCGGCGCGTTTCGGATTCCTCACCAACCTTGCCGCCGTAGCGGTACTCCTAAACTTCTCGGGCAGTGGTGTATTGTTTACACCAAAAGGAGCATTCCTCCTGCTTTCTATCAGCGTGGTATCGGTTTTCTTGTTCTTCTCTACAAAGCACAAGCTATCGCTATCCGGGGCATTCCTGATGCCCTGGGCATCTATCTTTGCCATTTTATCTTCCTTTTCCTCGGGTATCCCGAAAGAACAGCTCCCGGTAGGTGCAGTGGGACTGATCCACATCATTACGGCTTTCCTTGGATACAGCGCTTTCATCTTCTCAGCCGTCCTTTCCATTATCTACCTTATATTTGATAAACACTTAAGGAAAAAGAAATTTTCAATCTTTTTCCACAAACTACCGTCCTTATCCCTGGTCGAATCGGTCGTCTACCACTCGATAACGGTAGGCTTCTTCTTCATAACCGTTTCAATGTTCGCAGGAGCGGTCTGGTCTCAAAAGCTCTTCGGAACTTACTGGAGCTGGCATCCGAAACAGATAATGACACTGATAACCTGGTTCGTTTACGCCGGGATAATCCACCTTTACCTCTACGGCAACTGGAAAGGTAAGCGCCTCTGTCAGCTCTCAATAGCCGGACTCATCCTGATCGTGATAAACTTCGCCGGAATAAACTTACTAAGTAGAGATATCCACTCTTTTAAGGGGTAGTGATGGGAGAACTTAAGCTCTGCTGTCTGGGGGTAAGCCACAAAACGGCACCGGTCTCCGTAAGGGAAAGATTCGCTTTTAAGGGGGAGGAACTTGAAAACGCCCTCTTAACACTGAATTCTCTTCCCGGAATTGAGGAGTGCATGATACTCTCAACGTGCAATAGGGTAGAGATTTACTTCACAAGCAGGAAGGAGAACCCTTTCAGCCAGGTATACCAGTTCCTGATAGACAAGAAGAACGCAGACCTCGAAGAAATAAACTCCTTTTTCTACAGGAAAACGGAAGAAGATGCCGTCAGACACGGCTTTTACGTTGCATCAAGCCTCGACTCTATGATCGTCGGAGAACCTCAAATCGTCGGTCAGTTTAAAGATGCTTTCTCCACAGCTAAGGATCTCGGAACCGCCGGAACAATCCTCTGCAGGTTTTGTGAAACGGCACTTAAAGTCTCAAAAAGGGTAAGAACCGAAACCGGCATTTCAAAGAACGCTGTCTCAATAAGTTTTGCTGCCGTTGAGCTTGCAAGGAAAATTTTCGGCGACCTCAACGGAAAGTCCGTTGCCATAATCGGCGCCGGTGAAATGGCAGAGCTTGCGGTCAAGCACCTCGTTTCCAACGGAGCATCCAGAGTTTTTGTCGTTAACAGAACCTTCGAGAGGGCTTTAAAGCTCGCAGAAGAGTTTGGAGGAGAGGCTTATTCCCTGAACGACCTTGAAGAAGTCCTAAAAAAAAGCGACATTGTTATAAGTTCAACCGGCGCTCCGGGTTACGTCCTCACAAAAGAAAACGTCATCCCGGCACTTAAAAAGCGCCCCGGAAGACCCATGTTTCTAATTGATATCGCAGTGCCGAGGGATATAGATCCTTCCCTCTCCGATGTTGAAGGACTTTACCTTTACGATATAGACGATCTGCAAAACGTGGTGGAATCCAACATAAAGGAAAGACTGAGGGAGGCAGAGGTCGCCAAGGAAATAATAGAAGACTACGTAAAGAGATTCCTCCGGTGGATGAGGGAGCTTGAACTTGCACCGCTCATTGCAGAGCTGAAGGAAAAGGCCGAAGCAATAAGGCTTGAAGTCCTTGAAAAGAGGCTTCCGAAGCTTGACTTGACTCCGGAACAGAGGCAGGAAGTGGAGAACATAACCAGAATAATAATCAATAAGCTCCTCCACCAGCCGATAACGAGCGTAAAGAAGAAGGCCACGGAATCAGAAGGAAGACACCAGGTTGTTCAGTTCTTCAGAGAGATATTCGGACTCGGAAAGGAGTAAACCATGAAGATCAGGATAGGAACAAGGAAAAGCAAGCTTGCCCTCTGGCAGTCAGAGTGGGTTAAATCTCAAATTGAAAAGAAGTTTCCCGATGTAAAAGTTGAACTTGTAAAGATAACCACGAAAGGGGACAAAATTCTCGAAGTCCCCCTTGCAAAAATCGGAGATAAAGGACTGTTTACAAAGGAAATCGAAGAAGCAATGTTAAGAGGAGAAGTGGACATAGCAGTTCACAGCCTCAAAGACGTTCCCAGCGTTCTTCCCGAAGGACTAAAGCTCATGGCCTTCTCCGACAGGGAAGATCCAAGGGACGCCCTGCTTTCCTGCGGAAAATTTACATTGGAAACCCTACCGAAAGGAGCTACCGTCGGAACTTCCTCACTGAGAAGGAAAGCTCAACTTAAAATGATCCGACCGGATCTCAAAATCGAGGACTTGAGGGGAAATGTCGATACCAGGATAAGGAAGCTGAAGGAGGGAATGTACGACGCCATTATCCTCGCCGCAGCCGGAGTAAAAAGGTTGGGATGGGAAGAGGAGATTGACGAGATAATTTCCCCCGAAAAGATGATTCCCTCAGTATCACAGGGAATCCTCGGAATTGAAGGAAGGAAAGGTGACGAAGAAATCGAAAAGATCGTAAGAGAAGCCATAAACTCTTACGAATCCGAAGTTGCAGCCACCGTTGAAAGGGCTTTTCTCAAAACGGTCGAAGGAGGATGTCAGGTCCCCCTCGGGTGCTATGCCGTAGTAAACGAGAATAGGGTTCTCGTAAGGGCTTTTATCTCAGATCTTAACGGTAAGTTTTACCATAAGGAGGAAGGCGTTTTTAAATTTGAAAGCCTTAAAGAAGCCGAAAAAATCGGAATCTCCGTTGCGGAAAGGCTGTTATCTGCCGGCGGAAGAAAAATCTTGGAGGAGCTTCTAAAGTGCCAGAACTAGACCTCTTCATAACAACCCGAATCCCGGATGAGGAAAAGAATAGGCTCCTCCGGAATGGACTTACCGCAGAGGGATTCCCCCTTATAAAAACCGTTCCTGTCGAGTTCTCGGCGGAAGAAGCTCTAAACCCTGCTCCGGACTTTGTCGTTTTCTCGAGTAAAAACGGAGTAAAATACTTTTTTGATAAAGTCAGTCCGGAATTCCTTAAAAACTCAAAAATAATCGCCGTCGGAGCTTCAACAGCCCAAACGCTCTCCCGATACGGTTTCACCCCTCTCACCCCGGAGGAGTTTTCCGCCGACGGAATCGTTGAACTGCTGAAAGGCTTTAACGTATCGGGAAAAACTTTCTTGATAGTAAGACCAAAAGTGGCCAGAAAAAAAGTCCCGGAATTCCTGAAAGCTTCCGGAGCCAAAGTCAGAGAAGCAGTTGTCTATGAAACAGTAACCGACGATTCCAAAAAGGATGAACTATTAAGGGCGCTTGAGAAAATCAGACCGAACGCTTTTATAGCCTTTACCAGCCCGTCAAACCTTAAGGCATTTTTAAAACTCGGAGGAGAGAGGGGAAAAGAAGCCCTTAAATCATCCAAAATCATTCCCATAGGATCAGTAACCGAGAAAGCCATAAGAGAAGAAGGATTTTCCGTTTGGAAAATCCCAAAGGTCTTTACAGTTTCCGGAATAGTAGAATGCATACTTGAATTTGCGGATGGGAAAGGAAGTCCCTAAATTTTCCTCCAATCTCTCCGATAATATAGACGGTAACCATCAGGAGGAAGGCCGTTGAGAATAGAGAACTTTTCTTCAGAAGCGCTGAGACTTCTCAGGGAGACGGTTGAGAAAAACGGGAAAAAGGAAAGGACTGAAGTTACAAAGGATAAGACCGAGAAGGCAATATCCGTTGAAATATCTTCAGAGCTTAAAGGACTGTCTCCCGAAGAAGTGGCAAGGGAAAAGGTAGAAGCAATAAAGAAGGCCTTAAAGGAAGGCAAATACCAGGTAAATCCCCACAGGATAACAGAGGCCATCCTCAAGGAGTTCCTCGGCGAGTAGCGCTGTAAACGTAGGCAAGTATCTCGGCAACGGCCCTGTAAAGCTCCGGGGGGATTTCCTCCCCAATTTCAAGTCCTATCAAAAACTCTACCAGGTTTTCATCCTCAACAACCTTAACCCCGTGTTCCCTTGCAAGCTGAACGATCCTTTCCGCTAAAGCTCCCTTTCCTTTTGCAACAACTTTCGGGGCGTTATCCTTATCCCTCCGATACTTAAGAGCTACCGCTTTTTTCTCTCCCATATGGAGATTATACTTTAGCGGGAAACAGGTAAAATTTCGCTCCACAAAAGGAAACAGATCGGAGGCATCAATGTCCGTAAGAGTCAGGTTTGCACCGAGTCCTACCGGCTTTATGCACGTAGGAAACGCCAGAACAGCCCTGTTTAACTACCTTTTTGCTAGACATCACGGCGGAACGTTCATCCTGAGGATAGAGGACACCGACATCGAAAGGCACAGCGAAGAAGCCGTAAGAGTAATTTACGAAGCCCTCAAGTGGATGGGAATCGACTGGGACGAAGGACCCGATGTAGGAGGACCCTTCGGCCCTTACAGGCAGTCCGAGAGGCTGAACATCTACAAAGAGTTTATAGAAAAACTAAAGGAAAAGGGGCTCGTTTACGAGTGCTACTGCACCCCCGAAGAACTTGAAGAGATGAGGAAAGAACAGCTCAAGAGGGGAGAACCGCCCAGGTACACGGGAAAGTGCAGGAACTTAACAGAGGAAGAGAAAGAAAAGCTCAGGAAAATGGGAAGAAAGCCCGTCTTGAGATTCAAAGTCCCGGAAGATAGAACGATCGTTTTCGAAGACCTTGTTAAGGGAAGAATAGAGATAAACAGCCGTCAACTGGGAGGAGATTTTGTCGTTGTTCGATCAAACGGAATGCCCGTTTACAACTTTGTCGTGGTCGTCGATGATGCACTCATGAAAATCACGCACGTCATAAGGGGAGAGGATCACATTTCAAATACTCCAAAGCAAATACTTCTTTATGAAGCTCTTGGATTCACACCGCCGGCATTCGCTCACCTGCCGATGATACTCGGCCCGGACAGGAGTAAACTCTCAAAACGCCACGGCTCGACTTCCGTCAGGGAGTTCAAAGAGAAGGGTTACCTTCCCGAAGCTTTCACCAACTTCCTTGCCCTCCTGGGCTGGTATCCAAAGGACGGAAAGGAAATCCTCTCTATGGATGAACTGATTAAAAGGTTTGATATAAAAGATGTCAACAGTGCCCCTGCCATCTTTGACACAACAAAGCTGAACTGGATGAACCAGGTCTACATAAGGAGCTATCCCGTAGAAAAACTCACAGACCTGATAATCCCTTACCTTGAAAAGGCCGGTTACGACACTTCCAACTTCAACCGGAAGTGGCTCGAAAAGGTTATTGAAGTTACTAGGGAATACCTGACGGTACTTTCCGATGCCCCGGGGTACATGGAAACCTTCTTAAAAGATGACTTCGAAGTCAGTGAAGAAGCAAAAAGCTTCCTTGCGGAAAACCCCGACAGGCTAAAAGTAATAGAGCTTTTCTACCATAAAATAAAAAGCCTTGAAGGAGAACTCAGCGAGGAGAAGTTCAAGGAGATCATAAAGGAAATCGGGAAGGAACTTAAAGTTAAGGGGAAAAACCTCTTCATGCCGGTAAGGATAGCCCTTACCGGTAAAATGAGCGGTGTAGAACTCCCCATTCTCGTTAAGCTCCTCGGGAAAGAGAGAGTTCTGAAGAGGGTAGAAAACAGTCTCAAGCAGGTAAATTTGTAAACCGGACCCCCGGTTTCCGCTTAAGGCAGGAGCGAAAATTGAAGAATCCTTCAAGGACATCCAGAACTAAAGATTTTCCCTTAATCGTAATTACCGGTCCCACGGCAACCGGGAAAACAGATTTTTCAATAAAACTGGCCCGAGAAATCGGAGGAGAAATAATCTCGGCCGACTCAATGCAGGTATATAAGGGGCTTGACATCGGAACAGACAAAGTTTCAAAGGACATCAGGAAGGAAATACCCCACTACCTCATTGACATAGTAGAACCGAATCAAAAGTTTTCGGTTGCAGACTTTGTAAGAGAAGCGGAAAAGGCTATAAAGAAGATTAAGGAAAGGAAAAAATTTCCAATTGTTGTAGGCGGAACAGGGTTTTACATAAAAGCCCTCCTCTACGGATTACCGCAAACCCCTCCGGCAGATGAAACGTTGAGGGAAGAGCTTTCGAAGCTCTCCGATGAAGAACTTTTCAGGGAAGTCGAAAAGATATCTCCAGAATATGCCCGAAAAGTCGGGGAAACGGACAGAAAAAGACTTATAAGGGCTTTGGAGGTTTATAGACTTACAGGAAAACCCATAACGGCTTTCGGCTTTCCCGAAAGCCCTCGATACGATTTCCTCGGATACTTCCTTTATCGCAACAGACCTGAGCTTTACAGGAGAATAGAGGACAGGGTGGACTCCCAGATAAAGAGAGGACTTATCAGGGAAACGGAATGGCTTCTTTCCTTCGGAAAAAACACAACCGCCCTTCAAGCTCTCGGATACAAGGAAATGATTCCATACCTTAAGGGAAGGGTAAGCCTCGAGGAAGCTGCAAAACTCCTCAAGAGAAGAACAAAAGAGTTCGCCAAAAGGCAGTTTACTTGGTTTAGGAAAGAACAGGGCTTTAAATGGATCAACCTTTCCGAAGTTCCCGAAGAGGAATTAATCCAGATGATAAAGAAGGACATCGAGGACTTTTCGTCCGAACGCTAATATATTTAAATAACGATAAATCAGGGAGAAAAGGGAGGAAACATGAACCTTCAAGACGCTTACCTTAACAGACTGAGGAAAGAGAAAGTTCCGGTAAGCATATTCCTGGCAAAGGGAACGAGGCTTCAGGGAGTCATTACCTTTTTCGACCAGTTCACAATACTGCTCGAAAACGGAGGAACTCAACAACTTATATACAAACACTCCATAGCCACAATAGTCCCCTCAAGACCGATAAAGAACCTCTTCCCTGCAGAGAAAGGAGAAACCGACGGTGAATAAAACCATCCTATTCGGCGGTTTAACACCACTACACGAACTCTTCATAAAAGGTGCAGTCGAAAGCCTCGGCTACAGAGCGGAGTTCCTTCCCGTTCCCGACAACGAATCGCTAAGAATCGGGAGGGAACTCTGCAACAGGGGAATGTGCAATCCCACTTACTACACTGTCGGAAACCTCATTAAGTTTCTCAGAAAAGAAGCAGAAAAAGGAATAAACGTTGAGGAAAAATACCTGTTTGTAACAGTAGGAGCCTGCGGACCGTGCAGATTCGGAATGTATGAAAGTGAGTACTGCCTTGCTCTGAAAAATGCAGGATTTAAAGGATTTGAAATAGCACTACTTAACCAGAGCGAGTTCTCTTCGGAAGGAGCTTTAGAAATTACACCGCCGTTTATCTGGAGGCTGGTAAAGGCCGTCTGGTGCGCCGACATCGTCCGAGACCTGGGCTACAGGCTAAGACCTTACGAAACAGAGAAGGGGTCGGTTAACAAGGTAATAAAGTCCTGGGCAGATAAGCTTTATGTAGTTTTTAAGCAGGGCGGAAAGGTTAAGGATATACTGAAAGCCTTGAAAGGCTTGCGAAAAGACTTAGAGAAGCTCGACTTCGACTACTTGAGGGTAAAACCCGTTGTAAGCGTCATAGGCGAGTTCTGGGCACACACGACGGAAAGCGACGGGAACTACCACATTCACTCATGGCTGGAGGAAGAAGGAGCGGAAGTCAGGCCCGAGCCGGTAGCCGGGTGGATAGATTATCAGCTGTTTATAGAAGCCGAGAAGCTGAAACAGGAGATAAAGGTAAAGGGAATTACGAAAAGCAGGGTTAAGAAGTTCTTGGCCGTGAAAGCAATGGCTTTTACCTTTAGAAGCCTTTACGACCTCTTTCGAAGCGTCTTTTCCTTTCGGCCTAAAGAACTTCCCTCTCAAAAGCTATTGGCAGAACTTGCAAAACCCTATTTTGACTACTTCGTCGTAGGCGGAGAAGGCCACCTTGAAGTAGCCAAGCACGTTTACGCCATAAAGAAGCGGAATTCCCACATGGTTGTCTCCGTTAAACCCTTCGGCTGCATGCCATCAACTCAGAGCGACGGTGCACAATCAAAAGTCCTATCCGATTACCCCGAAAGTATTTTCATATCAATTGAAACATCAGGAGACAGCGAAGTAAATGTAAAAAGCAGGGTACTAATGAAGCTTTTTGAAGCAAGGAAAGCGGCGGAGGCGGAATTTGAAAAGGCCTGCCAAAAGGTCGGAATTGACAGAGAAATTCTCGAGAAAACCCCAAGTCCTGACAACCTCAGAAAACCTTTCGTAAAACTCTCCAACGAGTTCACAGGAACCGCTGCAAGATTTGTAAGCGCTAATGCAGCATTCTTTAGAACTTCCTACACCACCTGTAAAGAGGCAGGAGCTTAATGGACTACCTCTTTTTAGAAAAACTCTCAAAAGAGATTAACTCCGCACTTAAAGGGAAAAGGATCAAAAGCATATACTCAGAAGGAAAAAAAGTTACGCTTGATTTTGGTAAGTTTTTCCTGAATTTCTACTTCGGCGTACCCAACGCAGCTTTCCTGTCAAACACTCCAATCACAGAAAAACCGCTTTACAGGCTTTCAAAACTTGCGGGAAGCTTCGTAAAAGAAGCAACCCTACCGGTAAAGGATAGAGTACTCGAAATAAGGCTGGTCAGTGTTGACTATTCCGGAAAAAAAGATGAAAGTTCTCTAATTGCAGAGTTAACGGGAAAGCACGCAAACCTCATCTACCTCGATGAAAACAGAAAGGTAAAATTCCTGCTCAGACAGGTTATAAGCTCAACACGGCCTATTGAGCTGGGTGAACCTTATAAATTTCCGCCCGAAGAGAGAAAGGAATTTGAGGAGCTTAAGTTCGGACAGGTATCCCCGGAAGGAATAGAAAAGAAGCTGTACAAGTTCGTAAAGGGGCTGTCTCCTTTAAATTCAAAGGAAATTGCCGCGATTTATAGAGAAACCGGAAGCCTTAAAAAAGCATATGAGATCTTCCTGAAAAAACACACCGAATCGTCTTCTGCCTTTCTTTATTATAAAGAAGAAAAACCAACTTATATGACAACTTTTCCTTACCAATCGCTCTCAAACCTTAATGCAAGGAAATTCAATGGAAACTTACCATTCAGTAACTGCTGGAGGACTTTCTACGAAGAAAAGGTGGAGAAGGAAGAAAAAGAAGAGCTTAAACGCAAAGCGCTATTAAAGCTTAGAAATCGCTTAGAGACTTTAAAATTAAAGCTCAAAAAACTTGCCTCAAAAGAGGAACTTGAAAAGCAGGCGGAAATAGAAAGAATGAGGGGCGAACTTCTTAAATATAACCTTTCTGCCGTCAAGCCGGGAGCTAAAGCCGTACGGCTCTACAACTACTACACGGGGAAAGAAGAGGAAATCCCGATAGATCCGTCCATTTCCCCAAAAGAGAACGCAGAAAAGTATTTCAAAGCATACAAGAAGCTAAAAAGAAAGGCTGAAAAAGTTGAAGAACTCAAAGGAAAATTGGAAGAAGAGATAGAACAGGTAGAAACTCTTATTGAAGCTGCCATAAGCGGAAAAGCCTTAGAGGAACTTTTACCTCCCGTTTCGAAAGAAAAAAGCACAAAACATACTGAAAAGGACTTCCCGTTCTTTACGGTTACCCTTCCTTCGGGAAAAAAGTTGATAATCGGGAAAAATTCAAGGGGTAACGAACTTGTCTCCCTTAAGCTTGCAAATCCTTGGGATATCTGGTTCCACGCAAAAGAAATCCCCGGATCACACGTTCTCCTACGCCTTAAAAAAGGGGAAAAGGCCTCGGAAGAGGACATACTGACGGCAGCCTCAGCTGCAGCTTATTTCAGCAAGGCAAGGGAGTCCGGCAAAGTACCTGTCGATTACACGGAAGCAAAGAATCTCAGAAAGCCTTCTGGAACACCTGCAGGACTCGTGATCTATAAAAAAGAAAAAACCATTTACGTATCTCCGCAAATGTTCAAAGAGGTTATGGAGAAAGGGCGCCGAAAAGCGCCCCGGAATTAGAATTTAGTCGTTACGATAACAAAGGAAGTTACCAGAACTATGAAGATGTATATACCGAAAACTCCGAAAAAGAGCAATTTTTTAATAGGGCTGTTTTCCATCCTTCCCTCCTTCGATAAGTGCTTTTAGAGCTTTGAGTTCTGCCTCAAACCTGTCCCTGTTCAAGAAAACTACAACGTAGTGGCCGACTATTCCTTTTAAGGCCAGCATTGCGCAGATGATAAAAGCCAGCCTGCTCAAGAAATGGGCCGTTGTTCCGGGTTCAAAAAGAACTTTCCACATATAAAGAAGGGGGAGAAGAAGAGGAGCGCATATAACCAGGAAGTAAGTAAACAGGTTGGGTTTTAAAAAACTCAGCTCTCCTCTAAGCTCCTTTTTCACAAAAGCTTCAACCTCTGCCCAATCCTTTCCGCTCCTGTAAAGCTCCTCGGCCTTCTCCAAAAGCTCCTTTCTACCTTTTATAAATCCTTCTTTCAGCCCGATTATTGCAGACATAGCTTATCCTCAAAAAGAGAAGGGGAATTACACCCCTTCTCCCTCAAACTTAGACTTTGCAAGAGTATAGGTTAACCAGGCCACACCTACCCACCAGATAAAGGCTATTATTAGCCACATTTTCTTTACCTCCTTTAGTACTGTTCTTTGGCTTCTTCAAGTTCCTTCCTGATAGATTCAGGAGAGATCTTGAAGAGGAACATCTTGTAAACCCAAGCCTGGTAAGCAATTACGATCGGTGTAAAGATTAGTGCAGCAACGAGCATAACTGTTAGTGTAAGCTGACTTGAAGCCCCGTTGTAGATGGTGATTGAATGTTCAAGGGCAATGCTTGAAGGAACTGCAAAGGGATAGACCCCAAACGTAACTGCAAAGGCAGCAAATAGGAAGGTAAGAACCGAGAAGAGGAATGCTTTTGCTCCGTTTGCCGCCTTAACTGCAAAGAGCCATCCTACAGAACAGAGAGCTGCAAGAACTATGAATATTAGTTCAATTACAGGAAATCTAAAGAGAGCGTGGTGCAGAACGCCGTTATTATCAATCATACTTGCAATTTGCTGGAACATATCAGGTGGAAGTTGAAGTGTCCTTTTTACAAGCTCAAGATCCCCTGCCTTAAAAGAAACTGTATAAGCAAAGCCCGTACACACAACATACATAACAACAAAAGGAAGCCAAACTTTAAGACCAATATTTCTTGCCCTTTCGGCAATACTTCCTTCCGTTTTCCACAGAAGCCATGAAACACCGTGCATTACGATGAAGAGAACCGTTGCAATTCCAACGAGAATTCCGAAAAGCCCGTGGGAAGTAAATGGGTTAATCAGGTTGATGAAACTAATTGGGAACTTTTCGGCATAGACAAAGCCAAGAAGAGGCTCTCCTTTAATTGCAGAATTAACGATCGGAAGGCCTGCGAATATGTTTCCGAGGGCTACACCGATTAGGAGGGCTGTGATAAAGGAAGACCAGAAGATGCTCTGGTCCCAGAATTTCCTCCATCCTTCACTTTCCTCTTTACTCCTGAACTCAAAGGATACCGCCCTGTAGATTAAGGCAAGCAGAACAACGAAGAGAGCTATGTAGAGAGAGCTGAACAAGGCTGCGTAAACTTCCGGGAAGGCGGCAAAAGCTGCACCGCCTGCAGTGATGAACCAAACCTCGTTTCCGTCCCAAACTGGACCTATTGCGTTGATGTTTACCCTTCTCTCAATGTCTGTCTTTGCTACAAAGGGGTGGAGAATCCCCACTCCAAGGTCAAATCCGTCTGTGAGTATGTATCCGGTAAGCAGTATGGCAATCAAGATTGCCCAAATAGTTTGCAGGTCAAAATGCATAACCCACCTCCTCCTTTAGTAGAGTTCTGCTTCTTTCTCTGGACCTTTTGTCGCGAACTTGGCAAGCAGGTAGAAGTCTGCGATTGCAAGTCCGGTGAAGGTAAGGGCGAAGAGAACGTAAGTGATGATTACCTCAATGCTTGTAAGCGGTGAAACGGCTTGGGCCGTTTTAAGGCCGAGTTCGGGCATTAAGATTTTTCCGTAGTCATCTACAGGTGGATAGACTATCCAGGGCTGTCTTCCAACCTCAGCAACTGCCCATCCGAGCCAGCAGGCTATGTAAGGAAGAGGCAGAGAGTAAAGCGCAACTTTGAGGAAGGTGGTCGCATTTTCAAGATCCTTGTATTTTGCAAGTCCCCAGATGAAAAGGACCACAAAGAAGAATCCAAGATAAACCATTATGTGGAATGCCCAGAACATGAAGTTAACGGGCGGAATGTAATTCCCGTCTCCAAACTGAGCCTGGAATTTTTCCTGAAGTTCCTTAGCACCGGGTATTTTGGCGTTAAAGTCATGAGCGGCAAGGAGACTGAGAAGTCCCGGAATGGGAAGGGGAATTTCCACAATGTTCTTCTGGGCTTCTTGATCTGCCCAAACCGCAAGAAGTATATTGGCGTTAGACTTACTCTCCCAAAGAGCTTCCATCGCAGCAAGCTTAGTGGGCTGTGTTTTTGCCACCTCATGAGCGTGAATATCTCCGATTACAACCTCACCAACAGAGGCTATAAGTCCAAATATAAGTGCAATGTAAGCAGACTTTTTAAAGAACTCAACGTGCTGTTTCTTGAGCAGGTGATAAGCACTTATCGAAAGGACGAAAATCGCAGACAGAATCATTCCAGCAGTTGTAGTATGCCAGAACTTAACATCTGCAACAGGATTAAATACAACTGCCCACCAGTCAGCCAAAACTGCTCTTTTACCGGCCACTGCCATTTCAACTTTTGCTCCAACCGGGTGCTGCATCCATCCATTAGCAATCAAGATCCAGAGAGCCGAAAGGTTCGAACCGATGGATGAAAGCCATGCTGCAAGAAGATGAACAGATTTCGGAACTCTGTCCCAACCAAAAAGGAATACTCCCATGAAAGTTGATTCCATAAAGAAGGCCAGAAGAGCTTCAATAGCAAGCGGCGCTCCGAAGATATCGCCCATAAACCTTGAATAGACAGACCAGTTCATACCGAACTCAAACTCGTGAACCAGACCCGTAGCAACTCCGAGGGCAAAGTTAATGGCAAAGAGCTTTGCCCAGAACTTTGCCATGTCCCGGTAAATCTCTTTACCGGTGGCGTAGTGGAGGGTGAGCATAATTGCGGATAGCGTTGAGAGTCCGAGGGTAAGCGGGACAAAGACGAAGTGGAAAAAGGCTGTCATCGCGAACTGTAGTCGCGAGACCAGCAGTACGAAGGGATCTACTGTCATTGCGGCACCTCCCTGAAAGGTTTATTCCTTGTTTTGCGTTCACCTTACTAGTTACAGATTATATCAAAGACTGTTAAAGTGCATAAATAATTAACTCGGCTAAATATTACATAATCCTTATATTATCTCTGTTCCAATACCTTCCTGGGTAAACATTTCGAGTAGAATTGAGTGTTTTACTCTGCCGTCTATGATGTGGGCCTTGGAAACTCCCGCCGTTAGTGCTCTTTCGCAGGCCTTAACTTTCGGAATCATCCCCCCGCTGATTACGCCCCGAGATATAAGATCAGAAAGGTCTTTCCTATCAAGGCTCTTGATCAGCTTTCCCTCTTTGTCCTTTATCCCCTCAACATCAGTAAGCATTATCAGTTTTTCTGCTTTAAGAGCTGCAGCTATTCCCCCCGCAACAAGGTCGGCATTGATGTTGTATGCTTCCATATCCTCCCCCATGCCGACCGGTGCTATTACGGGAATAAATTTAGATTCAAGGAGCTTCATGACAATATCAGGCTGAACTTTCTTAACTTTTCCTACAAATCCCAAATCTATTATTTCCGGAGCTTTTACTTCAGTTAAGTACTTCCTGTAATCTATTTTTTCTGCCACTATCAGGTTTCCGTCTTTTCCCGATAGACCTACGGCGTTGCCTCCGTGAGAGTTTATAAGTTTCACTATTTCCTTGTTAACCTTTCCAACAAGAACCATCTCTACGACGTTCATCGTTTCCCTGTCGGTTACTCTCATTCCCCCTACAAACCGACTCTCTATGTTAAGTTTTTTTAAAAGTTCCCCTATCTGAGGTCCTCCCCCGTGAACGATAACCGGATTTATCCCGACGTACTTGAGCAGGACGACATCTTGAGCAAAAGCCTCTTTCAGCTCTTCATTAACCATCGCATTCCCGCCGTACTTAATAACGACCGTCTTCCCGTAAAATTTCCTTATGTAAGGTAGAGCTTCAAGAAGAGTTGAAACCTTCTCAATAAGCTTTTCCACCGCTTCCTCCGAAATACAACTTTATCACCGTGTTATATTACCACCAATCAACCGACCGGAGGCTGAATTGGAAAGGGTCATCGTCGGCATTACCGGAGCAAGCGGTTCAACTTACGGAAAACGGTGCGTTGAGGTCTTAGTTGCAAACGGCATCGGGGTTGACCTGATCTTTTCCCGGACAGGCGAAAAAGTCTTCACTTTCGAAACAGGAATTTCACCGGAAACGTTTATCTCCTCCCTGCCTCAGGACCTCGTCAAGCTCTACCGGGCAGATGACCTATTTGCCCCCCCTTCAAGCGGCTCTTACAGGACTTCAGGCATGGTGATAATCCCCTGCTCTGCGGGAACATTGGGTCACATAGCCAACGGCACAACGTCAAACCTGATTCACAGGGCAGCAGACGTATGCCTCAAGGAAGGCAGGCCGTTAACTATCGTCTTCAGAGAAACTCCAATAAATAGAATCCATGCCGAAAATATCCTAAAGCTAATAACCGCCGGAGCTACCGTTCTCCCGGCCTCACCGGCATTCTACTCGCACCCTCAGAGAATAGAAGATCTCGTTGACTTTATCGTCGAAAGGGCTTTACACAGCCTGCTGGGCAAAAGGTTCGGCCTAATTAAGGAGTGGGAAGGACTTCCCCCTCAAGGAGATGAAAGCTGAAAGGTATAACCTCTCTTATTGACCTCTTTCCGGCCAGAACCATAAGAAGCCTGTCAAGACCAAGGGCTACACCTTCACACTGAGGAAGCGGCCTGACTTTCAGTAAGTTCAAAAACCCCCTGTCAACTGCTCTTTCTCCCTTCTCTTTCATTTTCTTCAGGTAGTCCTCATAGTGCCTCAGCTCGGTATACCCGTTTGCCAGCTCAATTCCCGCAACGTAAACCTCAAACCTCTCAGCCACACCGTTTCTAACCTGAGACATTGCAGAAAATTCGGGAGGATAATCTTTAAGAACAACAGGGCTCGGAATTTTAGAAATGGCCGGTTCTACCCTCTCAACGAGAAGTTTAAAAAAACCAGTCCTGTAATCCTCCCGAGTTACAGCCTCAACTTCATCTCTGTCAAAAACGTTCTTCACCCCTGCAAACTCCTTAAAAGCCTCCTCTACCGTCAACTCCTCCCTTTCAAACAGATTAACCTTTAACCCTTTCCATTCAATAACCTTTTTACCCAATGACTCCGCAGATGCAGATATCAGCTCCAACGTCTCCTCAATCCCCTCTTTATAGGTAGCGCCTTTCCTATACCACTCAATCATGGTGAATTCCACGTTGTGAAGCTCGGTTACCTCCCCATTCCTGTAAACCTTGCAAACTTGATAAATCCTATCAAACCCATACCAGACAAGCCTCTTCATAAAGAACTCCGGCGAGGTATGGAGAAACCAGCGGTATTCCCTCCCCCGGAAATCTTCAAAAGAAACCCTCACATTCTCCACATTATCATCGGGATTCTCGTAAGGAATAAGGTTCGGTGTTTCAACCTCTACAAAATCTCCGGAGTCGAAAAACTCCCTTATCGACTTTAAAACTCTGCTCCTCTGGATTATGATTTCTTTCATCGGAACCCCTATTTAAAAGATAAATAATGAAAGTAGGAATAGTATCCGACATCCACGGGAACTTCCACGCCCTCAAGGCCGTAGAAAGAGAACTCGACAAAAAAGGAGTGGAAGAGGTCTGGTGTCTCGGTGACACCGTGGGATACGGAGCCTTCCCGGAAGAGTGTTTAAAGTGGGTCAAGGAAAATTGTTCAACGGTAATACTCGGAAACCACGAACTTGCTGTTCTGGGACTTGTTGACATTTCCATGCTCAACGAGTTCGCAGCAAAATCAATCACCTGGACACGGAGAAAACTAACAAAGGAATCGGTTGACTACCTCTCTGAACTTAACGTTCAGGAAATCAATAAGTGCTGTCACTTAGTTCACGACACACCCTCCTCTCCGGGAAGTATGGAATACATACTCTCCAAAGAACAAGCCTACAGGGCACTGTTGAAACAGAAAAAGGAAATTGCACTCTTCGGCCACACTCACATCCCCGCCGTCTATCGCCTATTTGGAAGCGGAGTTGACAGACTATCTCCCAAGACCGTAAGGCTTAGCGGCGGAAGGTACCTGTTAAACCCGGGAAGTGTAGGACAGCCCCGTGACAGGAATCCCTGGGCATCCTTTGCCGTACTTGACGGGGAAGTTTTTACCGTTTACAGGGTAGAATACGATGTAAAGGCAGCCGCAAGGGAAATCCTAAGAGCCGGTCTTCCGAAGTTTCTTGCGGCAAGACTTGTAGTGGGGGTCTAAGGTGAAAGGCTACATGCTTATAGGCGGAAAGAAGGTTTACAAGCAGGAAGAGATTGAAATACGTTTTCCTTACGACAACAGTCTAGTCGGAACCATACCGAGGGGAGATGAGAAAGACATTGAAATCGCAGTTGAAGCAGCAAAAATAGGATACGAAAAACTAAAGGGAATGACGGCCTTCGACAGAGCACAAGCCCTTCAGAAAGCTGCAAGACTCATAGCATCGAAATCCAAGGAGTTTGCCGAACTCCTGACCCTTGAAGTCGGAAAAACGATAAAGGAATCCATGGGAGAAGTTGGAAGAGCCGTCAACACCGTTACACTATCTGCTGAAGAAGCAAAGAGAATCTTCGGAGAAGAGGTTCGCTTTGACGCCGCTCCAGGCGTAAAGAACAAAATCGGCTTTTTCAGGAGAGTTCCCCTGGGCGTAATCGGCTGCATTACCCCCTTTAACTTTCCCCTAAACCTTACCTGTCACAAGGTTGCTCCTGCCCTCGCAGCCGGTAATGCCGTTGTTATTAAACCCTCTGAAAATACCTCGTTAACGGTCATAAAACTCGCCGAAGTTCTGATTGAAGCCGGTTTCCCGCCCGAAGCCGTCAATGTCGTTACGGGCTACGGAGAAGAAGCCGGAGATGCCCTTGTCAGGAACAAAGATGTAAGAATGATTACTTTTACTGGCAGCGTCGAAACCGGAAAGATAATAATGAGCAGGGGTGGCCTTAAAAAGTACGCAATGGAGCTCGGCTCAAACGCCGGAGTTTACATCGATAAGGACCAGTCTTTCAGAATCAAGGAGATTGCAGAAAAGGTCGCGCGGGGAGGCTTTGCCCTTGCAGGTCAGGTCTGTATATCGGTCCAGAGGGTTTTTGTTCACGAGGAGGTCTACGGCGATTTCCTTGAAGAGATATGCAGGTTCACAAAGACCTTAAAAGTCGGGAATCCCCTTGAAGAAGAAACAGATGTAGGACCCGTAATAGACAAGGGAGCTGCCGACAGGATAGTTGACTGGATAGAAGAAGCCGTCAGGATGGGAGCAAAAGTAGTCTGCGGCGGTAGGAGACTGTCCGATACCCTCATAGAGCCTACAATCGTTAAGAACGTCCCCCACGAGGCCAGGCTCTTTTCATCAGAGGTCTTCGGTCCTGTTATCCTTGTAAATAAGGTTTCCTCTTTAGAGGAAGGAATAAAGGAAATCAATAATTCCCCTTACGGTCTCCAGGCGGGGATATTCACTAACGACCTTAAATCGGCTTTCAAGTTTGCCGAAGAAGTTGAGTGCGGCGGCATAATGGTTAACGAGATTCCGACCTTTAGAGTAGACCAGATGCCCTACGGAGGCGTTAAGGAAAGCGGAATAGGCAGGGAAGGGCCGAAGTTCGCAATTGAGGAAATGACGGAGATAAAGACTATCTGCTTTGACCTTTCTTAAATTTCTCCTCAAGCCTTTTCTTTACAAAATCCGTTACAAACTGGGAAACATCTCCCCCGTAAAAGGCTATCTCCCTTACTGCCGAAGAAGATAGGTAGGCGTACTCCTCGGAAGGCATAAGAAATATCGTTTCTATCTCCGGATAGAGCTTCCTATTTAAGGAGGCCATTGTAAACTCGTGATCCATATCCGAAACTATCCTGATACCCCTCAGTATTGCCACCGCTCCCTCCTTTTTTGCAAACTCGACGAGGAGTGAGTTGAATGTCTTTACTTCTACCTTTCCGGAGAGTCCGACCTCTTTTAAGCTTTCTTCAAACATCTTCTTTCTTTCTTCCAGGGTAAAAAGAGGCCTTTTCTTGGGATTTTCCGCTATTCCTATTATCAGTTCCGGAAAAAGTTCAAGCCCTCTCCTTACTATGTCAAGGTGTCCCAGGGTTACAGGGTCAAAGGTTCCGGGATAGATAGCCCTCTTTATCAACTTTCCCTCCGCATCTATTTTGATTTTCCAAATTCTACTCTTCCGTCCGACATATCTAAAAAACCTTATATACAGCCTTTTTTATATAAAGCTGACTTTATGAATATTAGACTTCAATAAAAGCTTGACTAAATAAATTTGATGTTATATAAAAATCTTACTAACAACCGCTTCGCGGAGGAAAAGTTGGATTTCCACATAGAAAGGGCAAAGGTTCTGCCCAAATCCAATTTAGCGAAATTTCTGGAAGGTTTGAAGAACCTCTCGACTCTTATTGCCCCGGTAAAAAAGGGTGATAAGTTCATCTTTTCTGAGATAGAAAAAGTTTCAGATGTAGCGGTTAACTATACAAGGACAATTTTGCCTCCCAAGAAGTTTCTGGTGCCTTACAGGAGGGAAAGGTTTTCCTACTCTACCGATACTCTTCAGTTTAATAAAGAATTTAAAGTCAGAGACCAGATTATTTTCGGAGTTCATTCCTGTGACCTTCACGGAATATCCATTCTCGATTCGGTTTACTTAAAGGAAAATCCCGATCCCCGCTACCTGGAAATTAGAAAAAGGACAGTCCTTATAGGAATTTCCTGTATGCCCGATGAATTTTGCTTTTGCCTCTCTACGGGAACGGCCTTTCCCGACGGTGCTAACTGGGACTTATTCCTTACCGACATAGGTGCCGACTACTTCGTTACCATAGGAAGCCCCAAGGGAGACGAAATTGTTTTAAAGTTGAGGAAGTTGTTTAAGGATATAGAGAAAAAAGACCTTTACCTTTATAAAGAATCAACTTCCAAGAAGAAAAAGGCCTTTAAGCTTGAGAAACTTCCCGACCTCGAAAGGATTTCACAGCTAATAGAGCTTGAATACGACTCAGAAGTATGGAAAGAGGGATCGGAAAGATGCCTAGGATGCGGAACCTGCACCAATGTTTGTCCCACCTGCTTCTGTTACACGAGCGTTGACGTTCCAACTTTAGACGGAAAGAAAGTCAAGAGAATCGAGTTTACAACTTCCTGTCAATATCCCTACTACTCTCTCGTTGCCGGAGGGCACTACTTCAAACCCGATAGAGCCAGCAGGTTTAAACACCGTTACTATCACAAGTTTGTCGGTTATCCGTACCAGATAGAAAAGCTCGGTTGCGTCGGCTGCGGTAGGTGCAGTGCCGAGTGTCCGGCTGGGATAAGCATCGTCGAAACAATAAACCGCTTGAGGGGTATAGATGAAAAAGAGCTTAGAGAAGCTACTGAACAAGCCTCTTCCCGTTGACCCTTTTATGCCCCAGAGGGCAGTAATTACGGACATTGAAGAGCTTGCTCCCGATCACAAAAAGTTCTCCTTTGCCTTTTGCGACGAATCAGTTAACGACTCCTGGAATCACATTCCCGGCCAGTTTGTAATGCTGACGGTTCCTGGAGCCGGAGAAATTCCCATTTCCATCTGTTCTTCCCCGACCAGAAAAGGAACTGTGGAGCTAACCGTAAGGAAAGTCGGTAGAAAAACGGAAGTCCTCCACAGGTTGAAACCCGGGGACTACGTCGCAATCAGGGGACCTTACGGTAACGGCTTTCCCGTCGGAATTATGGAGGGACATAACGTCTTAATTATAGCCGGAGGTCTCGGCATAGCGCCCCTTCGTTCACTCATCTGGTACATACTGGACAGGCGCCACCGCTTCAAGGAGGTTTACATCCTATACGGAACACGGAGTTACGAGTATGTCCTCTACAAAGAGGAGTTAAAACGGTTGAGGGAAAGGAATGACCTGAAATGTCTCTATACCCTCGACAAGTTCGAAACTGAAGAAGACAGGAGGTGGGCCGACAGGAAAGGGCTTCTTA
This sequence comes from Desulfurobacteriaceae bacterium, assembly GCA_027063785.1. Taxonomy (GTDB): domain Bacteria; phylum Aquificota; class Aquificia; order Desulfurobacteriales; family Desulfurobacteriaceae; genus JAMORC01. The sequence goes on along the minus strand of JAMORC010000005.1, from coordinate 52,934 downwards.
CCGAGCTGATTCCTATGGTCGAGCTTGAACCGTCCGAGACTTTCGTTGCCGTTTGCGGACCTCCCGTTGCTTACAGGTTTATCGGAAAGGAGCTTCTAAAGCATGGTTATCCGGAAAGCCAGATTTTTGTTTCCCTTGAGAGAAAAATGGAGTGCGGTATCGGCAAGTGCGGACACTGTCAGATAGGCTACAAGTTTGCCTGCATTGACGGTCCGGTCTTTCCACTCTGGGACACAAAAAACCTTCCGGAGATGATCTGATGGTCAGGATAGGAATTATGGGACTAACCGGCTGTTCCGGTTGTCAGTGTGAAATTTTAAACTGTCAGGAAGCCCTCCTGAAGATGCTTAAACGGGTCTCAATAAACTTCTTTCCTCTCGCACAGGACGATAACTCTTTAGAAGATCTTGACATCCTTTTTGTCGAAGGTTCTGTAACGACGGAAGAAGATGAAAGAAAAGTAAAGAAAGGCAGGGAAGTTTCTTCTCTCCTCGTTGCTATCGGAAGCTGTGCCTGTTACGGAGGCGTTCAGTCTCAGAGAAACGATGAGGTTTCCCTAACGGAAATGGTCAAAGCAGTTTACGGGGAAAAGGGAGTTCCTGTTAAGGTCTCAAAGCCCAGGGCTGTTTCAGAGGTTGTTGAGGTAGATTACGAACTTCCCGGCTGTCCCCTCGATAAGAAGCAGTTTGTTTACACCGTTGCTTCACTCCTTAGCGGAGTTAAGCCGTTCTTCCCGAAGATTCCCGTCTGTCACGAGTGCAAGCTGTCGGAGAACGAGTGCCTGATCCTTAAAGGAATTCCCTGCCAAGGCCCGGTTACTTTTTCCGGGTGCGGCGCTCCGTGCACGTCCGCCGGAGTCGGATGCCAGGGGTGTAGGGGCAACTGTGACTTTCCCAACTTTGAAGAAATGGTTTCTCTCTTAACTCAGAGGGGACTTTCCGTCGAAGACGCCGTCAAGTTCCTCAAGGTTTTCAGGGGCTATACAGCCAAAGAAATAAAGGTTAGGGGAGTAGTGGATGAAAAGGGAGCTTAACGTTAACCACCTTTCGCGAGTGGAAGGGCACGGTGCCGTTGACATAGTTATCGACGGTAGTGCCTTGAAAGAGATAAGACTCAGGTTTACCGAAGGCCCGAGGTTCTTTGAATACATAACCAGAGAAAGGCTCTACACAGAAATTCCGAAAATCGTCTCGAGAATCTGCGGTATCTGCTACGTTTCCCACAGGCTTGCTTCTTCTATGGCGATAGAGGACGCCTTTGGCGTTGAAGTTACGGAAGAGATAAAGCTTCTCAGGAAGCTCCTTATAGTCGGAGAATACCTTGAGAGCCACGCCCTTCACCTTTACTTCTTAGCACTTCCTGATTACATGGGCTACGGCAGTGCAATAGAGATGGCAAAAGATTACCCCAACATTGTTAAGAGGGGATTTGCAATAAAAGAGGTAGGCAACCGGATAATGAAGACAATAGCCGGCAAGACCGTTCACGGCGAAAACGTCCTTGCCGGCGGTTTTAAATCGATTCCGGAAAAAGAACAGCTTGAGAGGATAAGGGATGACCTTTACGGGATTATTCCGGAGCTGAAGGCAACTCTTTCGCTCTTCGATTCCCTCAACTATCCTGAGGCTAACTCACCCCATAATTATGAACTTTCACTAAAAGGAGGACATTTCGGCTCTCTCTGCGAAGAATTAGAGATTTCCGACGGAACAGTTTTTACAAAGAGAGAGTATGAATTCTTTGTAGAAGAGGAGGTTTCTCCTTACAGCACTGCCAAAAGGTCAACAATTAAAGGAAAAGCCTTTCTAATCGGACCCTTGGCAAGAGTCAATAGGGCTTTAGATTCCTACCATCCCTCCGTGAAAGAGGAAATCAAAAAGCTCAAGAATGCTCTCCCTTCCAGTAATCCGTTCCTTTCTAACCTTGCCAGGGCAGTTGAGTTACTGGAAGCCGGATTTCTCGGTATCGAAACCGTAGAGAGGTTGCTTAACGCTTACCCCTTTGAACCGGAAGTTCCCCTTGAGCCGAAAAAGGGTGAAGGTTACGGAGTAAAGGAAGCACCGAGGGGAACCCTTTACCACCGTTACGCTTTTGATGAAAACGGCAGGTGCATCGGAGCAAACATAATTACGCCGACGGCTCAGCTTCAGGCCGTTATAGAGGAAAACCTTGCTTCCCTCGTTGAAAAAGACCTGCATCTCCCCGATTCCGAGCTTAAAAAGCGGGCGGAAATGCTCGTCAGGGCTTACGACCCCTGAATAGCCTGTGCAGTCCACCAGTTTGGTGGAAAGTTTGAAACGGTAAGGATAAGGAGGAATCGTGATAGACAGGAGGGAGATTGAGGAGTGCAGGCTTCTCGAAGGCCTGAGCGATGAAGAGAAAGAAATCCTTTCCTGCTATCTGGAGAGGGTGAGTTTTGAGGAAGGAGAAATTCTTTTTGATGAATTTTCCCCGGCAGATGCCTTTTACCTTTTAAAGGAAGGTAAGGTCGGCCTTTACAGGAGCGATAACTTCGGCAGGTGGACGAAAATAGCCGTTGTTTACGGAGGAACGCCCCTCGGAGAATGTGCTTTTCTCCTCGGTAAGCCTCACTCTTTACGGGCTGTTGCAGAGTCGAAAGTGAAAGCTTTCAGGATTGATAGGAAGAGCTTTTCCTGCTTAAAGGAGGAAGCTCCTTCTGTTCTTCTTAAACTCTTAGAGCTTATAGTCAAAATCCTCTCTGAGAGACTCAAGTCGGAAGACATGAAATTCTCTCAGGTCTGCGGATTCTTCTCGGTTCCGGGAGGTTTACAATGGAGAAGGTGATTTATTCCCTCTTCTTGCTTCCCTGGCTCCTTGCACTCCTCGTCTTTGTTTCTCCCTTTCACAGGTTGAGACAGCTCATTACTTTTCTCTCTTTCCCGATTCTAACCTACCTCTCTTTCAAGGTCTGGAACTTAAAGCTTCCGCTTTTCATTACGCCTCCTGAATGGGTAAATCTCGCCGTTACTCTCTTTGATTACGGACTTCTTCTCTACTTCCTCTATCAGGGGATAAAGTTCAGGAACTTCCTCGTTTCCGTTCTTGCCGCTGCCCAGCTTTTTCTGCTCTCCTGGGTTCTCCTTATTATCCCTCACGGGGAAACCCCGCCCATATACGTTGATGGCCTCACTACTTTTATGTACTTCATCGTCGCAACTGTCGGTTCTCTGATCTGCATCTATGCCACCAAGTACATGGAGCAGGAAGATCTGGACAGGGAAAACCGTTTCGTTGCCGCGCTTCTTTGGTTTCTTGGCGTTATGAACTTTGCGGTCTCTGTTAACAATGTCGAATGGTTCTTTGCCCTATTTGAGACAACAACGCTTGCCTCTTACGTGCTGATCAGGTTCAGGTGGGATTCGGTTTCCATCTCGAACGCCCTCCAAGCCCTCTGGATGAACCAGATAGGGGGGATAGCAATTCTCCTTGCACTCCTCTTCGGCATAAAGTACTACAGCGTTTACAGCTTTACAGATATCTTAAAGGTTAACCCTGCCGTTACGTCGATGATCCCGCTGGGATTTCTTGCCATTGCAGCCCTCGTTAAAGGAGCCCAGATGCCGTTTCATCGCTGGCTCCTTGGTGCGATGGTAGCTCCGACTCCCGTCAGTGCAATTCTCCACTCTGCAACGATGGTTAAGATAGCCCCCTACCTGATACTAAGGCTTTCTCCGGTAATAAAAGGAACGCTCCTCGCAAAGCTCTTAATCGTTACAACAGGCTTCGTCTTCGTTTCTGCGGGGTTACTTGCCCTTACCCAGGATAATTTCAAGAAAATCCTTGCTTACTCTACGATTTCCCTCCTCGGCCTTATGATGCTGACGGCCTCCATGGGAAGTCCTACTGCCGTTCTGGCTTCTCTTCTCCTGATACTCTTTCACGCAGTTGTCAAGGCCCTCCTCTTTATGGAAGCCGGCGTTATAGAGAAGCTCTTTAAGGCAAAGTACATAGAGGAAATCAGGCGTCTTGTTGAGAAAGCTCCGATAACGGTTGTCTTTATCTCCATCGGCTTTATGAGTATGACAATCGTTCCTTATGGAATCTTTATGGCCAAGTGGCTTACCCTTGAAGAAGCTTCAAACTTCCTCTCCCACGGCGCTTACGTCGGTTCAATTATCTTCATCGCTACCGGCAGCGTAATCCTGACCCTCCTTTACTTTAAGGTTATCGGCGTTATGACAAGGAAAAGGGGTGAATTTATGCGCTTTAAGCTCGAGAAACTGCCCTTTATTTACCTTTCTACAGCAGGGCTTCTTGCCCTCTTTACGATAGTCGGTTCAATTTTCATAGCCCACCTCTCTGCCGATTTTGTAAATGCTGTTGTTGCTTCGATATCTTCATCTCCGGCTCCGGTTAAAGCTTCCGGCCTTACTCTGATTACTCCTCTTTCGGAAGTTTACGGCTGGCAGATTATCGGAGCTTTTATCCTCCTCTTAATAGTTCCGATTTTTGCCTACTTTGTTCACTTTCCGGAGGTTGACAGGGTTTACGAGTATACCTGTGGAGAAAGGGTAGAGACGACACTGGGAACTTACAACTTCTTCTGCGTTTCCCAGGTTGAGCCCCTCATTGAAACGGCGGCAGTTGCCCTCTTCATTATCACTCTCGTTCTCGGAGGTGGCCTGATATGAACTGGGAGGCTCTCGTCTTTACACTTTTTTCTCCCGTTATCGGCGGATTTATCTACGGGCTTGAAAGGGTTGTCAGGGCAAGAATGCAGGGAAGAGTTGGACCTCCGGTTCTTCAACCCTTTTACGATTTCCTGAAACTTATGGATAAACGTTCCATCGTTATCCACTCTTTCCACGCCTTTATGGGAATTATGTATTTAGTGGGAACGTGGTTTTCTCTTTATGTCCTCCTTTCGGGTGGGGACCTCCTCATCGCAATATTTTTCCACGTTCTCTCTCTGGCCTTTCTCGTGGTGGGTGGTTTTAGCGTCCGTTCTCCATACTCGATATTGGGAGCGATGAGAGAGCTTCTCCACATGGTTGCCTACGAACCCCTTTACGTTTTGACTGCCGCCGGGCTTTACTTAGTTACCGGAACTTTTCAGATTTCTGAGATACTTAATTCAAATGAGGTTCCCCTCTTTGTACTTCCGCTTGTCTTTGTCTCGATTCTCCTCTCTCTCCCCACTCTCTTGAAAAAGTCTCCCTTTGATATTGCAGAAGCTCACCAGGAGATAATCGGCGGTCCCGAAATCGAATACTCCGGTAAGTTCTATGAAGCTGTCTATACGGCAAAGTGGATTGAATACGTTTACGTCTTTTTCTTGATTTTCCTTTTCGGCGGCGGCAATCATCTCCTCGGTGCTTTTCTTGTTCTCTTTGCCTTCTTCTTCTTTAACCTGCTGGATAACGTTACTGCAAGGGTTAACTTCAGGCAAATGGTCGCCTTTCACTGGTATGTTCTCATTCCTCTTGTCGTGATAAACCTTATGCTACTTGCTCTCTGGAGGGGTTAAATGGAGTTAAAGAAATTCAGGAAAAAGTCTCCCTGGATTCTCCACTATAACACCGGAAGTTGTAACGGCTGTGATATTGAAATCCTTGCTTGTCTTGCACCTAAATACGACCTTGAAAGGTTCGGAATTCTCAACAGGGGTAACCCCAAGCAGTCCGACATTCTCCTCGTGACGGGCCCCGTAACAAAGAGGGCAAAGGAAAGGCTTCTCAGGCTTTACTTTGAGATGCCTGAACCTAAGGTTGTAGTTGCCGTCGGAGCGTGCGCCTGCACCGGGGGAGTCTTCAGGCACATGTATAACGTCGAAAACGGCGTTGATTCCATTATTCCCGTTGACGTTTACGTCCCCGGCTGTGCTGCAAGGCCTGAATCGATAATAGACGGTGTTGTAAAAGCCCTTGAAATTCTTGAGAAAAAGAAAAAGGAAATAGAACTCCCGCCTTACTGCAAAGTTCCTGAGGGAGAGAAGCTCAACAGGAGGAAACTCCTTGAGAGGTGTTTGGAGGTGATTAATGCGGGTAGAAGAAGTTAAAGTCCCCCTGAGGGAAGTGAGGAGGACAATAAAGGAATTTTACGACCCTAATGTCTGGCACTTTATAACCGTCAACGGGACGGATTTAGGCGGAAAGGTTGAGCTGAAGTGGTTTTTCTGTAAGTACGGAGAGAAAGAAACTTTTAAAGTCGTTACGGCAGAAGCCGGTTACGACGATGAAATTCCGACAATTACCTACCTTATCCCCTCCGCATGGATTGCCGAGTGGGAACTTGCAGATCTTTTCGATTTGAAAGTAGAAGGAGCCAAGAAAGGACTTTTCCTTGACCCCGATAGTCCAAAGGCACCGCTGAGGAGAGGTTAAGATGGGAAAGAGGATAACCGTTCCTTTCGGAAGTCAGCACGTTGCACTTCCCGAACCTGTAAGGTTCGTTTTTCAGACAGAAAACGAGAGGATAGTCGACGTTGAGGTGGACGTGGGATACGTCCACAGGGGCATTGAGAAGGCCTGCTCAACAAGGTTTAAGTATATGCAGGTCGGCTACGTTGTCGCAAGGGTCTGCGGCCTTTGTGCCATATCCCATACCCTCGGATACGTTACGGCCATCGAAAGGCTTATGGAGGTTGAAGTTCCGAAAAGGGCACTCTACCTGAGAGTTCTGGTCAGCGAGCTTGACAGGATACATTCCCACCTCCTTGCAATGGGACATACCGCCGAGGTTGCCGGTTACGAAAACCTCTTTATGCAGACTTTTAGGTACAGAGAATCTGTAATGGAGCTTCTGGAGCTTATAACGGGAAACAGAGTTCAGTTTGACTATGTTTGCCCCGGAGGCGTTAACAGGGATATGACGACCGAACTTGAAAAGGAAATAAGGAAAAAGCTTAAAGAGCTTGAGGAAAAATGCCTCTGGTTGAAAGATGTTTTTGAAAACGACTTCTCGCTTAACCTTAGGTGGAAAGGGGTCGGTGTTGTTACGAAGGAGATGGCTAAGGAGATGAACGTTGTAGGACCTCCCGCAAGGGCGGCCGGTCTTGAAACCGACGTAAGGGCTGAGTTTAACTACCTGCCTTTTGAAGAGGTCGGTTTCAAACTTATTACTAGGAGAGGAGGAGATATCTACGACAGGAACTTGGTAAGGGCTGAGGAGGTAATAAATTCAATAGAAATGGTGAAGAACGTCCTTGACGGACTTCCGGAAGGTGAAATAAAGGTGCCGGTAAAGGGACTTCCCGAAGGAGAAACTTTCGTGAGGGTTGAAGCTCCACGGGGAGAGCTTTTTTACTACATAAAAGGGACAAAGAAAATGGTTCTTGACAGGGTAAGGATAAGGGTTCCCACCTTTGCCAATATTCCCGTTATGAAAAAACTGTTTATAGGTATGGACTATTCCGATGTTCCTGCAACCGTAATAAGCTTTGATCCTTGCTTGTCCTGCACGGCGAGGTGATGATGGGAGTACTGATTTTAATCTTCTTGCTTTTACCCTTTTCGGCATTTCCCTGTAGCAGTGACTGCTATCAGTGTCACATAAACATTCCCAAGGACGAAAACCACACCGTTTTGAAGACCTGTACTCAGTGCCACTCTGAACACGATGAAAAGCCTTTAGAGTCGGGATGCGGTGCCGACTGTTTTGAGTGTCACGACTATAAAAAAGTTCTCTCCTTATCACCTGCCCACAAAGTTATCCAGAAGTGCGTTAAATGTCACAAAGGACTTGAAAACTCGGAAATTCTCAACAAGCTCATCGGAGGTGGAAGCCTTGAAGGAAATGTTAAAGGCAACTATTAAAAACCTTTTTTCAAAGCCCGTTACCGTTAAGTATCCCGAAGAACCTTCTCCTCCTCCAATCGGCTACAGGGGACTCATAGTCTACGATGAGAGCCTCTGCATATTTTGCACCAAGTGTGAAATGGTCTGTCCTCCGGGAGCTATTAAGTTCACCTATAAGGATAACGGAAAGAAGGAATTTCACTATAACCCTTACCTATGCATCTACTGCGGAGAGTGCGTAAGGGCCTGTCCGAAACCCGGATGCTTAACTCAAGTCGAGAACACGGCAGAACCGGCGGTAGCTCAAGATATACCGGAATGGAACTTAATAGAGAGGAAAGCAGAGGAGTCTAAAAGGAAGTTCCTGGCAGAAAGAGCAAAGCGGAAAAAGTAATTTGCCTGACAAGCTGTGTAACCAGCTTTCTGTTGGCAGCAGCGAGCGAACGAATCTCCTTTAAGGTTTCAAGAGACGGCGTTTCAGGAAGGTTTTTTTTCAGAGCCTCCAGAAGAGATCGTTTCCTGCTCTGTATATCACTAAGTTTCCCGAGAACCTCTTTTGAAATTGCAGATTTCGAAAGTATGCTTTTCAACAGCTCATTCTCCTCTAACAGGAGCTTCCTAAGTTCCTCGGCAGTTTTCACGACATCCTCCGAATATGATTCCTCAAGTATTAATTTATTAATTCACTCTAAACTTTACCGTTGACACCTATCATTAAAAGAATTGTTAAAACCGTGTTAAAATAAAGTGAACTTCATTCAGTGCGGAGGTAAACTTGGAAAGGAAAAAAATAACAATAGTAGGCGCGGGAAACATAGGAGCTACACTGGCACTTCTCCTCGCCAGAAGGGAAACGGCAGATATCACGCTGATAGATATAAATGAGGGAGTCGCAAAAGGCAAAGCCCTTGACATTATGGAAGCCTCCCCGATTCTCGGCTTTAACGCCCAAGTCACGGGAACGGGAAACTACGAAGACACGGCAAACTCCGATATAGTGATAATAACGGCAGGCTTCCCGAGGAAGCCGGGAATGAGCAGGGACGACCTCCTTTTTAAGAACTTTGAAGTCGTAAAGAGCGTTTCCGAACAAATAAAGAAATACTCTCCGGATGCCTTTGTCATAGTTGTTACAAATCCCCTTGACGCCATGACTTACACAGCATTAAAGGTTACCGGTTTCCCTAAAGAGAGGGTTATGGGAATGGCCGGAGTTCTTGACTCCGCACGGTTTGCCTACTTTATATCCGAGAAGACCAACATATCTGTTGAAAACATAAACGCTTTTGTTATAGGGGGACACGGCGATGACATGGTTCCCCTCAGGAAGTACACTACTATTGCCGGTCTTCCGATAACCGATTTTCTCTCAAAGGAAGAGCTTGAAGAGGTAATAGAAAGAACAAGGTTCGGCGGAGGAGAAATAGTCCAGCTTCTCAAAACCGGCAGTGCTTTCTATGCCCCGGCTGCCTCTATTATGGAAATGGTTCTCTCGATACTCTGGAACAAAAGGAAAATCTTATCGGCCAGCGTTTACCTTGATGGCGAAGTCGGAGAGTATTACAGCGCCTCCGGGCTTTGCGTCGGCGTACCGATAGTCATCGGAAAAGACGGAGTAGAGGAAATAATCAAGCTCGACCTTACCGAAGAAGAGTGGGCTGACTGGAAAAAGTCGGTAGAATCTGTAAGGAGGCTTGTGGAAAAGTTACCGATTTAGGGGAAAACTATTTTAGGAGAAAACTATGAAAGTTGAAGAAATCCTCAAGAAAGTCCCAAAAAGGATATTTGACAGAGGAAAAGAACTGCTGGAAGAAGAGCGAATTTTGGAAATAGATGAAGGCAAAAACGGCATTAAAGCCCGTATAAGGGGGAGCTATCGCTCGGAATATATAGTTAGAATCAAAATGAAAGATACAGACATAATAGATTGGAACTGCACCTGCCCCTATGACGGCGATATATGCAAACACGTGGTGGCTGTTCTTCTTGAAGTAGCTCGATCAAGAAATATCGAGATAAAAAGGAGAAAGAGAAAAACCAAAAATGACCTCGCTGAAGAAATAGTGGATAAAATTCCTCCGGAAGAACTTAAAAAGTTTGTAAAAAACTTTCTTCATTTTGACAAAAGTTTAAGAGATGCTCTGCTCGCACAGTTCTCCTATTATGCGGATGTGGGAACAAAAAGCCTCGAAGCAAAGTACAATGCTATTTTTAGAAATCTCCTCAGCAGGTACAAGAAAGACGGGTTCATAGACTACTACGATGCCATTGACTTCGGCAATCAAGTCGAAAGGATGATTTCTTCGGGAGAAATTCTCCTTAAAATGGGAAATTTAGATGAGGCATTCATCATAGCAAAAACTGTAATAAGGAACTGGACGAAGAACCTGAATAACATGGACGACTCTGCAGGTCCAACCTCCTTTGTAATGAGCGCTGCCTTCGAACTTCTTGTAAACCTTTACAGAGCCGGAAAAGAGGAAGTGTTTAACTTCCTGATTGAGGAAGGAAAAAAACAAATTTACGGAGATTACGGTATAGATTTTGATTTCGCCGATGCTCTTGTCGAAATAGCAGATTCGCCGGAAAAGGCAAAAAAGGTTTTAAGCTTTCTTGAAATGCTGAACTTTAATGATGGGAGAAAGGCAAAGTTGCTTCTAAAATTCTTCCCCGAAGAGTACGAAAAGTTTGTTAAAGAACAAGCCCATAACTGGGAAATTGCAAAGTTTCATATAGAAAAGCTCATGGAGGAGAAAAGCTACGAAAAAGCTCTGAACTATGTAAACTACGTCCTCTCCTTATCACCTCCGTACCGTGATCTATTTTTGTCTCACAAAGCCACTGTTCTTAAAAAACTCGGAAAAAGAGAGGAAGCTCTTCAAACCTATCTGGAACTTTTTGCACTAACCCGTTCTTTCAACTATATCCTGGAAGCAAAGGAACTGGCATCCAAAAAAGAATGGAAAGAGATCAAAAAGAAAATCAAAAAATCACTACATGGTTTTCCTTTAATCGAGTTTTTATTGGAGGAAGAAGACTATGAAGAAATAGTTGAAGAACTAGAAAAACTTAAAGACAGCTTCGGCAACGACCTTGAATTTTTCAAAAAAGGAGTTTCTATTGTCAAAAAACTACCAGAAGAACTAAGAAATAAAGGTATTGAAATACTTTTAGATTCATCTTTTCAACTTTTTAAAACCAGAACTTATCGAGATTTTTACAGAAAATTCCTGTCCGCTCTCGATGAAATTCTAAAAATATCCGATAAAGAACGGATAATAAACTTTCTAATGAAACTCATTGAAAGTTATCCAACGAGAAGGGCTTTAAGAGAAGAAATTGAAGATTACCTCTACAAAATAGAGGAGAGAAAATGAGGGAAGTACACGTTGATAGGATTAAAGAAGCAGTAAAAAGGCTCTGCATGGAAGCCAACTACTACCTGCCCGATGATGTTCTTAAAGCCTTTAAAGAAGGAAAAGAAAAGGAAATCTCTCCGGTCGGAAAGAACGTCTTTGACATACTCCAGGAGAATGCCAGAATCGCCGCTCAGGAGGAAATCCCTTACTGTCAGGATACCGGTTTTGCCGTCGTTTTTGTTGAAATCGGACAGGACGTAAGGTTTGTCGGCGGAAGCCTGGAAGGAGCCATAAACGAAGGAGTGGCCGAAGGTTACACCGAAGGCTACCTCAGGAAATCCATAGTCTCAGACCCCCTCTTTGACAGGAAAAATACCGGGAACAATACGCCGGCCGTTATTCATTACTCGATAGTTCCCGGAGATAGAGTTAAGATAACAGTTGCGGCAAAGGGAGGCGGCAGCGAGAATATGAGTCGTTTGGCAATGCTGAAGCCGGCCGACGGCATCGAGGGAGTAAAGAAATTTGTACTCAAAACGGTCAGCGACGCAGGTCCAAACCCCTGTCCTCCCATAACGGTTGGAGTGGGCATAGGTGGAACTTTCGAGAAAGTTGCATTTCTCGCAAAAAAAGCCCTCCTCAGACCGATAGGTCACAGGAATCCCGATCCCCGGTATGCGGCTTTAGAAGAAGAACTGCTGGAAGAGATAAACAAGCTGGGGATTGGACCTTCCGGATTCGGTGGAAAGGTTACTGCCCTTGATGTTAAAATTGAGTGGTACCCCTGTCACATAGCGTCACTGCCCGTTGCTGTCAACATTCAATGTCACGCTTCAAGACACAAGGAAATCGAAATCTAAGGTTTAACTGCCGTCAGGAAAAGGACTTTATAGCCAACAACGGGATTCCTGCTATACAGGGAGAGGAATTTTCTAAGATCTCCCACTTTTGCTTTGAGGGGCACTCTTGCTCCTATCTTATTTACCGATTTTAAGGCATCGAGGGGGTTTGAAAACTTCATATTGAATTCCATCAGTTCATACTCAATAACTTCAAAGTCCCTGCTTAAGGCAGTATAGACGTCCACCGGATCGGGAAAACGGAACGGAATGGGTTTCCCGGTTGCTTTTTCCCAATTAAAGTAAATCGTCCTCAGACTTCCCTCAACGGGAAGGGACAGGAAAAAGAATCCTCCTCTTTTAAGAACTCTGCCGACTTCAAAAAAAACTTTTCTAAAATCGGTCCACTGGAGGGAAAAGTTTGAAACCACCATTTGGAAGCTTTCCGGTCGGAAGGGAAGCTCCTCCCCGTTTGCACATACACTCCTGTGTCCCTTTAAGTAACAGGTCTTCGCCATACCATATGCAATATCAACGGTAAATGCCGAAGGAAAAGGAGAACCCGTTCCGGCACCTATATCAAGTATCGGCTCAACGCCTTCAAGCAGAGAAGCTTTTCTTAACAGTCTCCCTCTACAAATCCTCTGAACAGTGGCGTAATCGTCATATCTCGATGCAGCTTTAGAGAAGTTTTTCCTTATCTCATCTTTCATAGGAGTTAAAATATAGTTTTCCGGAGGAATTTTATGGACTGGATAAAAAGAAGGAAGACGAGAACCGTTTGGATCGGAAACGTTCCGATTGGCAGTGACCATCCTATCGTCGTTCAGTCAATGACCAACACGTTCACCGAAGATATAGACGCCACCGTTGCCCAGATCAAAGAGCTTGAAAGGGTCGGCTGTGAAGTAGTCAGGGTTGCCGTCCCGTCGGCAAGGGCCGCCGAGGCCCTGCCGGAAATCAAGAGAAGAATATCCATCCCTCTCATTGCCGACATCCACTTTGACCACAGGCTTGCCCTGCTTTCGATAGAAAACGGAGCCGACTGCATCAGGATAAACCCCGGTAACATCGGGGCGGAGTGGAAAGTAAAGGAGATCATTACGCTTGCAAGGGAAAAGGGAATTTCCATAAGGATCGGAGTCAACTCGGGGTCGATTCCCAAGGAGATCCTCTTAAAGTACGGTTCTCCGACACCGGAAGCCCTTGCAGAGACAGCCATTAACTACGCCAAATTCTTCGAGGACAACGATTTCTTAAACATAAAGTTCTCCCTGAAAGGTTCCGACGTAAGGACAACGGTTCTGGCCAATAGGCTATTTGCCGGCAAGGTTGATTACCCGATACACATCGGAATTACCGAAGCCGGAACTCTCCTGTCCGGAGCAGTTAAATCCGCCGTCGGCGTAGGGATACTACTTTACGAAGGGATAGGCGACACTGTCAGGATATCCCTCTCAACGCACCCGAAAGAAGAAGTAAAAGTTGCCTACAAAATACTTTCTGCCCTTGAATTAAGAAAAAGGGGAGTGGAGGTCATCTCCTGTCCGACCTGCGGACGCTGCCTTGTCGACGTTGAAACTCTGGCAGAAGAAGTCGAAAAAAGGCTTGAGCATATTGAAAAGCCCTTTAAGGTAGCCGTCATGGGATGTGCGGTAAACGGCCCCGGGGAAGCAAGGTTTGCAGACGTCGGAATTGCAGGAGCTGGAGATTACTTTATTCTCTTCGTTAAGGGTAAGGTGATAGAAAAGCTTTCGCAAGAGGAAGCTCTGGAAAAGCTTGTCTCTGAAGTCGAAAAGTTGGCGGAGGAGAAGTGAAAGAGTTCAGCGTTTTTATAGAGAGGTTGAAACTCTACCTTAAATGCGGTGTTTATGAAGAGGAAAAAAGCCTCGGCGTCCAGGTTGAACTTGATGTAAAAGTTACTTCTAGTGAATTTGTGGATTACCAACAGCTCTACCTGACCGTTCTCGAAATTTCAAAAAATACCTTTACATACATAGAAGAATTTGAGGAAAAGCTCCTCGAAAAAATCATCGATAAATGGAACCCCGAATCGGTTATAATAAGAGTTGTCAAACTTTCAATTCCCTTTCAGCACAGTTTTGAGAGGGCGGGGGTAGAGCTAAGGTGGAAGAGAGAAAAATAGAGTGTACCGTGCTCAAGAAGATAAGGGAGCAGAAAAAGGTTTCATCATCAGAGCTTCAGCTCATAACAAAAATTGCCAAGGAAGAACTCAAGTTCTTGGCAAGGAACAACATCCCCCTCATACCGGAAAACTACATACTCTGGTTTGAGATTTTCTGCTACATAGTGGAAAATAACCTGGAACTTTCAGACCTTGAGATAATAGGACTTTTCAAGGAGAAGTACCCCACTGCCCAAAATGTCGAAAGCGTTCTGGTAGAGATTGAGCCCGAAGAAAAAGAGCTTGTCAAGGAAATTGCTCAGGCCATTTCCGAAGAAATAGAGTCGGTCATAGAGAGCATCTCAAAGTACCAAATAAATCTCGAGAAGAGAGAAAAATCATTCGTAGAGTTGAGAAACAGGGCTGATAATGAAACGATAAGAAATCTCCTGAATCAGGTGCTTTCCGAACTTTCCCACATAAGAAAGCAAAACGAAAACCTTAAGTCAAAACTTGAGGAAGCAAACAGCCAGATTAAAAAGCTTTCCGAGGAACTCGAAAAGTCACGAAAGGAAGCAACAACAGACTTCTTGACACAAGTTGCAAACAGGGCGAGCTTCGATAGAGCCATATCGGACATGGTTCAGGACTTCTACTCCCGAAACTATCCCTTTGCCCTCCTAATGATAGACATAGACAACTTTAAAAAGATAAACGACACCTACGGTCACCAAGCCGGAGACTACGTACTAAAAGAACTTGCAAAACTCCTCAAAAGTCAGCTTAGAGCGAGGGATATAATAGCCAGATATGGAGGTGAAGAGTTTGCAATTCTCCTTCCGGGAACGACTTTCAGCCAAGCAGTAAGAATTGCAGAAAGGCTCAGGAAATCCGTTGAAAAGCATCTTTTCAAATACAACGATGTTCAAATTCCAGTAACGGTAAGCATCGGACTGGCCGTTATGAGAGAAGGTCTCGATGAAACTTCCCTCATAGAGAAGGCCGACCAGGCACTTTACCTTGCCAAAAGATCCGGAAAAAATCAGGTTAAAACAGACCTTGACGTGGAGCTTGAGGAGTGAGGGTACTCCTTCACATCTGCTGTGCCCCCTGTGCCTGCTATCCGATAAAGGTGCTGAAGGAAAAAGGTTACGAGATCACGGGCCTCTGGTATAACCCCAACATTCACCCCTGCACCGAATTTGCAAAACGAATGGCCGCGGTTAAGAAGCTCGAAGAAATAGAAGGAATAAAAGTCATTTACCTTGACTCCTATGAACCCGAAAAGTGGTTAAGGGCCGTTGCATTCAGGGAAGAAAAGCTGACAAGATGCCAGATCTGCTACGCAATGAGGCTTGAGACTGCTGCCTCGGTTGCCAAAAAAGGTAAGTTTGATGCCTTCACTTCAACCCTCTTTTACAGTAAATTCCAAAACAGAGAATTAATGCTTCCACTTGCAGAAAGCGCATCTTCAAAGTTCTCGGTTCCCTTCCTCGACATCGACTTCAGGGAAGGATGGAAGGAAGGGATAGAGATTTCAAAGGACTACGGGCTTTACAGACAGCAGTACTGCGGCTGTATCTACTCCGAAAAGGAAAGATACTGTCAGAAAGGGAAACCTAAGTTAGAGTGGCTCCTCGGGCAAATCACGGAGGAATCGAAAAGAACACTTGAGTTCTTTGAGAAAGATTCTCAATAAGTCTTGTATAATTGCCACTAAACCAGCTCTTCCGGGAGGTCTTCCTTGGAAAATCCCTTCCTTTCAGAAGAGAAGATATGGGTTCTTGACGGCGGAATGGGAACAATGCTAATGAAAAAGGGGCTTAACGTCAATTACGCCCCCGAGCTTCTAAACGTAGAGCACCCCGAAGTCCTCATAGAAATTCACAAGGAATACATAGAAGCGGGAGCCGACATAATAGAAACAAACACTTTCGGCAGTAACAGGATAAAGCTTTCTCACTACGGCCTCGAGGACAGAGTAAAAGAACTTACGGCCGCAGGAGTCAAACTGGCAAAGGAAGCATCTGAAGGCAGGGCATTGGTAGCACTCTCGGTAGGTCCTACCGGTGTCTTTGCAGAACCCGTCGGAGACTATACTTTCGATCAACTCGTTGACGTCTTCAGGGAACAGATAGAAGCCGGAGCAGAAGCGGGAGCAGACCTTATCCTGATAGAAACCATGTCCGATACAAAAGAAGCAAAAGCCGCAGTTGTCGCAGCCCAGGAGGTATGTAACCTTCCGGTAATGGTCAGCCTGACTTATCAAGAAGACGGAAGAACCCTTCTCGGCACACCTCCCGAAGTTTCTGCCGCCATATTCGAAGGCTTCGGAGTTGCCGCCGTAGGGGCAAACTGTTCCCTCGGTCCTGAAAGCTTCGTTGAAATAATCAAAAAAACGGCTTCCGTAACCGAAACACCGATAATAGTCTATGCCAACGCCGGCCTTCCAATACTAAAAGATGGGAAAACCATATATCCCGAACCTCCGGAAACTTTCGGTAAGTATGCAGTCGAGTTCGTAAAGGCCGGAGCAAACATAATAGGCGGTTGCTGCGGAACAACCCCCGAACACATAAGGGCAATAAAAGAAGCCGTTAAAGGCTTAAAGCCGGTAAAGAGAAATCCGGTCAAGGGATTAAAAGTTGCAAGCAGGACTGAGCTTGTCATTATCGGCTCCGGACACCCAACAAGGATAATCGGTGAGAGGATTAATCCTACGGGTAAGAAGAGGCTTCAAGAAGCGCTAAAATCTGGTGATTTTTCCTTGATTAAAAAAGAAGCGAAAAAACAGGTTGAAGAAGGAGCAGACCTCTTAGACGTCAACGTCGGCGTTCCCGGAATAGACGAGAGAGCGGCAATGAAGGAGGCCGTAAAAACGGTAATCGAATCGGTTTCCGTTCCGATAATGATAGACAGTAAGGATCCGGAAGCCGTAGAAGAAGCCCTCAAGTACTGCGACGGCAGACCCATAGTTAACTCCTGTTCGGGAGAAAAAAAAGACATAGAGAACATCCTTCCGCTGGTTAAAAAATACGGAGCAAACGTCCTTTTACTCGCAATAGACGATGAGGGACTTAAAGAAAAGGCAGAGGACAGAGTATCGGTCGTTGAAAAGCTGATTAAAGAGTGTGAAAAGCTTAAGATCAGCAAAAACTCCATCATCGTTGACGTTTTGAACTTGGCAGTCAGCGCAATGCCGGAATCGACTGTTGAAACCCTGAAGGCAATCAGGATGGTTAAAGAAAAGCTTAAACTTCCCACAACTTTAGGAGTAAGTAACGTTTCCTTCGGCCTTCCCGCCCGTCCCCTCATCAACTCCGCATTTATGGCAATGGCAATAGAGGCGGGACTTGATTCCGGGATAGTTAATCCCGGAGATTCAAGAATGGTAGAGACTATTTATGCTTCCGATGTTCTCGTCGGGAAAGACAAAGGGGCTAAACGGTTCGTTGAGAAATTCCAAAATTACAAACCAAAGGGAATCGATACTCAATGCAGGGAAGTCCTCAAAAAGATTTGTCAGCTCTCGTGCGGTTTTCTCGGAGAAGAAGTAAAGGTAGAAAAGGGAGAGGAGAAAAAGGAAGACGAGTCGGAAGCTGAGGAAGCTCCTCCCGGAGTCCTCGGGAAAATTTTCAAGAAAGTACTGGAGGGAGATAAGGGCGGTATAGTTCCCCTAACAGAGGAAGCTTTGAAAAAATTTGAACCTATGGAGATAAGTGATAAAGCCCTCATCCCTGCTTTGGACGTAATAGGTAAAAAGTTCGAAAAGGGAGAGATTTTCCTTCCCCAAATGCTGAGATCTGCCCAGGCTGTCCAGGCTTCCTTTGAAGTGCTCAAGAGAGAAATAAAGAAAAAGGGCGGTGACGTTAAAACCCAAGGTAAGATAGTAATGGCAACGGTTCACGGTGACGTTCATGAAATTGGAAAAAACATTGTTATAACAATGCTTGAAAACAGCGGTTTTGAAGTAGTTGACTTGGGAACAAACGTCCCTCCTCAAAAGGTTGTTGAAGCAGCAAAAGAGGAAAAAGCCGATATTGTCGGCCTCAGTGCACTCATGACAACAACCCTACCTGCAATGGAGGAAACAATAAAGGCTCTAAGAAGTGCCGGCCTTGACATCCCAGTAATAGTCGGAGGAGCCGTTGTGACTCCCGAATACGCGGAGTCAATTGGGGGAATTTACGGAGGAGATGCTCAGGAAGCTGTTAAAATAGTGAAACAACTTCTTAAATCAGAGGAGGCCGCAAATGGCTAACAGGGAGACCGACCTGGACATACATAAGGAGATACTCGAACTAAAATCCCTAATAAGGGATATTCCGGATTTTCCAAAGCCCGGCATTGTTTTTAAGGATATAACACCCCTTCTCCACAAACCGTGGGCTTTCCAGAAAGTCATTGATTACATAGGGAACAGGTATATAGGTCTCGGTATTGACATCGTTGCAGGAATAGAGTCAAGGGGATTCCTGCTGGCCGCAGCCCTTGCATACAAGATAGGAGCAGGGCTTGCAATCATAAGAAAGCCGGGAAAGCTTCCTTATAAAACGATAAAGGCTACCTATACTCTGGAATACGGAGAAGACAGCATAGAAGTTCACGAAGACGCAATCCAGGAGGGAATGAAAGTAGTCCTCATCGACGATGTCCTCGCCACAGGCGGAACGATGAGTGCAGCAATTGATCTTGTCGAGAGGCTCGGAGGAAACATAATAAGCGTTGATTTCCTTCTTGAGCTTACCTTCCTCGGCGGAAGAAAGAAAATATCAGAAAGGGGATACCCCGTCTTTTCTCTCATAAAGTTTTAAAGAGAGGGGATAATGGAAAAGAGGAGAAGAGTAGTTATTACAGGACTTGGAGTAGTCTCACCGGTAGGAAGTAGCGTTGAAAAGTTCTGGGAAAACATAACAGCCGGGAAGTCCGGAATCGGAAGAATAACGAAGTTTAATCCTGAGGGATTTCCGGTTCAGATAGCGGGAGAAGTTAAAGACTTTAACCCTTCCGACTACTTTGACAGAAAAGAAGCCAGAAGAACGGATCCCTTCATCCAGTTTGCCGTCGGAGCGGCAACTCAGGCCGTAAAAAGTGCCAGACTGGATTCGGCCGACGTAGACAAAGAAAGGGTCGGCGTCCTTATAGGTTCCGGAATAGGAGGACTTACGACTATTGAAGAACAACACTCAGTTCTTTTAAACAAGGGCCCCAGGAGGGTTTCACCTTACTGCGTTCCAATGGAAATCATAAATATGGCTTCCGGAATCGTGTCAATAAGATTCGGATTTAAAGGCCCCAATATCTCGGTTGTTACTGCCTGTGCTACCGGGACTCATGCCATAGGTGAAGCCTACAGGACAATCCTTTACGGCGATGCCGACGTAATGGTTGCAGGAGGCGCAGAGAGCTGTATAACTCCCCTTTCTATTGCAGGATTTGCAGCAGCAAAGGCCCTCTCAACAAGGAACGATGACCCCGAAAAGGCCAGCAGGCCCTTTGACAAAAACAGGGACGGCTTTGTTATGGGAGAAGGAGCCGGCATCGTCATTCTGGAGGAATACGAGCACGCAAAGAGGAGGGGCGCACCAATCCTCGCAGAAATCGTAGGCTACGGAACAAGCGGAGATGCCTACCACATGACCGCTCCCGCTCCCGGAGGCGAAGGGGCTGCAAGGGCTATGAGTAACGCCTTAAGAGATGCCGGTATCTCACCGGAAGACATTGATTACATAAACGCCCACGGAACTTCAACCAAGTTCAACGACCTTTATGAGACAATGGCAATAAAGAGCGTCTTTGGAGAGCATGCCTACAAAGTAAAGATAAGCAGCATAAAGTCAATGATCGGTCATCTCCTCGGAGCAGCAGGTGGCGTTGAGGTAGTAGCCTCCGTCATGGCAATAAGGACGGGAACTATTCCGCCAACAATAAACTACGAAGAGCCGGATCCCGAGTGTGACCTTGACTACACTCCCAATAAGGCAGTTAAGGCAGATATAACCTATGTCCTTAAAAACTCTTTCGGATTTGGGGGAACTAACGCTTGCCTGGTACTGAAAAAGGTTTAGGAGAGGCAGAAATAGTAGAGCTTGAAAGGAAGCTCGGATATTCCTTTAAGGATAAAGGCCTCCTCAAACGTGCCCTTATACACAGATCTTTTGCTTTTGAAAAGGAAACAGGAGAAAACTACGAGGTACTGGAATTCCTCGGAGATGCAGTGATAGGTTTAATCGTCAGTGAAGAGCTGATAAATAAGTATCCGGACAAGAGCGAAGGGGAACTTTCCCAGATAAGGGCTTACCTTGTTAGCGAAACCGTCCTTTCGGAACTTGCCAGGGATATAGACCTGGGTAAATACCTGCTGCTGGGCAGGGGAGAAAGGAAAACCGGTGGCAGGGAAAAGTCATCAATTCTCTGCGACGTTTTTGAGTCTGTTTTCGGAGCGATTTACCTAGACAGTAACTTCGAAACGGCAAAGGAAGTTTTCAAGAAAAACTTTTTAAAAAGGATGTGGGACATCCTGGATAGGGCAGTAACGTATAAAGACTTTAAGAGCTTCCTTCAGGAAGTAACCCAGAAGGAATACAAAGTAATTCCCGACTACATCCTGATAAAATCCGAAGGTCCCGAACACGATAAAACCTTTTTCGTAGAGTGCAGGGTCAAGGAGATTAAAACCGTAGGTGTCGGTAAATCTAAAAAGGGAGCAGAACAGGAAGCAGCAAAGGAAATGCTTAAAGCCTTGGGAGTTATAGATGATACAGCCGATAAGCGTTAGGATTGCTCTCGTTTCCTCTTCCCCCAGGAGAAGGGAAATACTAAAAATGACCGGCTTCAACTTCAGAGTGGTAAAGGGCGAAACGGAAGAAAAGCTCTTCAACACACCCGAAGAAACAGCCGTAAAAAACGCCGAACTGAAAGTTTTATCGGCCAAAGAGCTTTTCCCGGGAGAAATCGCCTTGGCTGCCGATACAATTGTCGTTTCGGAAAACAGGATACTCGGAAAACCTAAGGATAAGGAAGAGGCTGTAGACTTTCTCAAAAGATTATCGGGGACATGGCACAGAGTACTGACAGGCTTTGCCTTACGCCTTCCCGGCGGAAAACTTATATCTGCTTTTGAGGAAAGCAGAGTAAAGTTCAAACGCTTAACCTTAGAAGAGATCAGGTGGTATATAAGCACCGGAGAACCGCTCGACAAGGCTGGAGCCTACGGTATTCAGGGCTACGGCGCGCTTTTCATAGAAAGAATAGAGGGAGATTTCTTTAACGTTATGGGTTTACCAATTGGCAGAATTTACGATATACTTAAGTTGGAATTTGAATAAAGAAAAGCTGGAGCAGTGATGGACTGGGGAGTCTTAACTACAATAGTTGCAGCTACTTTCACGGTAATAGGTCTTATCCTCGGATTTGCTCTGACAAAGCTTTTAGGACATAAGACCAAACAGGACTTTACTCCCTTGGAAGAGGAGTTGAAGGCGATTTCCGGAAAGGTTGAAAATTTACTTAACGATCTCCAGAAAGAAATTTCCTCCCTAAAAGAAGAAAAACTCCTTCAGTTGAGGAATTTCTTGTCGGAACTGGCGAAAGAAATCTCAAGACTTAAAGAAACTTCCCGGAACCTTCCCCTTTCTTCCGACAGCAGGTCAGCACTTGAAACAGCAGAGAAATTGTTAAAAGAAATTGACCTATCCCTTCCCTCCTGCGACACATCTCTCCTAACGCAGGTTAAGGACAACCTCATGATAATAAGAAACGACCTTCAAAACCTCCAGATGAATGAGGCAGGTCAACAAGAAACGCACTTTTCAGAGGAAAAGCTCTCTCAGGTTATCCAATCAATAGAATCAGCACTTTCAATGGCAAAAAGCCTAAACCAGGGATTAGTTAAAGATGAAATGCTTGTTCTTTCTAACGTAATCAAAGAACCCGACAGAAGTGAGGTACTAAAAGACCTTGACAGGCAAGTCATTACATCCAAAGAACTAGTTATACTGATCGAAAATGTTAAGAAAGAGCTTGAAGGAGTTGCAAAATGAAAGTTCTTTACGGAGATGATAAAGCAACTTGGCACCAGCTTATAGAAAAAGTCCTCTCCTCGAGGCTGGTAGAAGTTATTCACGCCTACACACCGAGGGATGTTATAAACCTTGCCAACAAGGAAAAACCTGACGTCGTACTCCTTGACTATACTCTCAGAAACGGAACAGCTCTTGACGTTCTGGAAGACCTTAAAAGAACAGGCTGTCCGGTTATCGTTACCGGATACAGACTCGAAGGATTTGACCCGGAAAAGGCCAAAGCAAAGGGTGCCGTAGACACCCTCGAAAAACCGTTCACGGTAGAAGAGTTGATTTCGAAGCTTCAAAAGGCCGGGAAGGAAAAACCGGCCGTTGAAGAGAAATTGGAGCTTGTCCTTCCCTCTTCCGGTGAAGTTCTTACCTTACCGACAGAAGAACCGGAAATTGTTAGCTCGGAAGAAACCGTTTCTCCTCAAGAACTTCCGGTTATAAACCTGGAAGAAACTGCAGAATCAGCCCAGCAGGAAATAATTCCGATAGAACCATTAGAAACGGCTGAGGAACCCATAATTTTGGAACCCGTTCAGCAGGAAGCAACCCCGACAGAAACACCGATCAGCTCTCAAGAGTCTATACCTTTAGAACCACAACCGCTTCCGGTAGAATCGGAAGAAGCAGAAAAGCCTGCACCACAGCCGGTTGAAAGAGTAGCAGAAGAAGCTAAGGAAGCCATTAGCAAGGCCCAAGTTACTCCCTCCCTACCCGACGAAAAGGTGGAAGAAATCATAAGGGAAATCGCCTGGGAAGTTATCCCCGAAATAGCAGAAAGAGTAATAAAGGAAGAAGTAGAAAAACTCATAAAGAGCAGGCTTGCTTGAATGTTTAGAATCGGAATAGGTTATGACGCTCACAGGCTCGAAGATAACTTACCCCTCATAATTGGAGGGGTAAAAATACCTTATCCCAAAGGGTTAAAAGGGCACTCTGACGCCGATGTTCTCGTACACGCCATCTGTGACGCTATCCTCGGAGCGTTAGCTCTCGGGGATATCGGAGAGCACTTCCCGGACAGCGATGAGAAATACAGGGGAATTTCAAGTTTGACCCTTCTAAAAAAAGTAGTGGAACTTGCCGAAAAAAGAGGATACAGAATAGAAAACCTTGACTCCATTGTCGTTGCTCAGAAACCGAAATTGAAGCCCTACCGAGAACAAATGAGACAAAACATTTCTGAAACAGTAAATACCCCGATAGATAAAGTATCCGTAAAGTTTACAACCACGGAAGGGCTCGGATTTGAAGGCAGAGAAGAAGGTATATCGGCTCAAGCGGTTGTTCTCCTCTCAAAAATCCCCAAGGGAGGCACTCAATGATGGACATAGTGGAGATAATGGAAGTTATCCCTCACCGATACCCCTTTCTCCTCGTTGACAGAATCGTCGAACTTGAACCGAAAAAGAGAATTGTCGGCATAAAGAACGTAACGATGAACGAACCCTTCTTCCAGGGGCATTTCCCCGGTCACCCCATCTTTCCGGGAGCCTTGCTCATCGAGGCAATGGCACAGGTGGGATGCATCTTGATGTTTAAGTCCTTCAACCTATCTCCGAAAGAATACGTTGTTTACTTTATGGGAATCGATAAAGCACGCTTCAGGAAACCGGTCAGACCCGGTGATACGGTAAAGTTTGTCTTAGAACCTACCGTCATTAAATCAAAAATGTCAAAAATGAAGGGAGAAGCCTTTGTCGGGGAAGACCTCGTGTGCAACGCAGAAATCATGGCAATGGTTACGAGGAAGTAATGGTAAACATTCATCCACTGGCAATAGTGGAAAGTGGGGCAGAACTTGACGAAGGCGTAACAGTTGAAGCCTTCGCGTACGTCGGCAAAGGCGTAAAAGTGGGCAGAAATACCCTGATTAGGAAAGGAGCTGTAATAGAAGGAGACACAGAAATAGGAAAGGACTGCGTCATTTACGCTTCCCACATAGGAGTAGATCCCCAAGACCTGAAGTTTAAAGGAGAGGAAACAAAAGTCATCATCGGAGACAGGGTAAAAGTCAGGGAGTACGTAACGATCCACAAGGGAACGGAAGGAGGAGGAGGCATAACAAAAATAGGGAACGACGTCCTGCTGATGGCCTATACCCACGTAGCTCACGACGTCACCATAGGAAATAACGTCGTAGTAGCAAACGCAGTCCAGATCGCCGGTCACGTCGAAATCGGGGACTTTGCAGTTATCGGGGGCCTTACAGGAATCCACCAGTTTGTAAGAATCGGCAAGCACGCAATGATCGGAGGAGCTTCCGCCGTCCACAGAGATGTCCCTCCCTTTGTTGTTGCCCAGGGAAACAGGGCAAGGCTCGAGGGAATAAACATCGTAGGCCTTAAAAGAAGAGGCTTCTCCAAAGAAACTATAAGAACGCTTACCACCGTTTTCGAAATGGTATTCAAGACCGACGAACCCATTCAGCTTGCCCTTGAAAAAGTTCTTGAAGAATTCGGCACTTTAACGGAAGTTATAGAATTCATTGACTTTATAAAAAAGAGCAGGAGAGGTATCTGCCCGGCTTGAAGCTAACAAGAGAAACCTTAAGGAATAAGCTGGTATTCCTCGGCACAGCAGGCGCCCGCTACGTTGCTTTCGGCTTTGAAAGACAGGCCGGAGGCCTCTACTTTAACTTTGAAGGAATTAACTTCCACGTCGATCCCGGGCCCGGAGCCTTCGTTCACTCCCACAGGAAGGGGATAGAACCCTTCTGGACAGACTTCGTTATACTCTCCCACAGGCACCTTGATCACTGCGCCGACGTCAACCACATATTGGAAGCTATGACCCTGGGAGGAAAAAACAAAAGAGGAACACTCCTGTGCCCCTCGGATGCTATCGAAGATGATCCCGTTGTCCTCAATTACACGAGGAAAAATATAAAAGAAACAGTAATAATCTCGGAAGGTCTGCGTTACAGCGTTAACAACAATCTCTCTATTTTCTTCCCGAAAAAACACATCCACGGAGTAGAAACTTATGGAATTACCTTTGAGTGGAAGCTAAAAACTTCATACATGGCCGACACATCCTATTTTGACGGACTCCTTGAAGCTTATGCCGGATCCGAGCTCCTAATACTCAACGTTACGCTCCTTCTCCCTAATCCCGCCATTGACCACCTATCAGTTCCCGATGCCGTAAAGATAATCTCCCACATAAAGCCGAAACTGGCTGTAATGACCCACTTTGGAAGAACAATGCTGAAAGCCAAGCCCTGGGAAGTGGCAAGGGAAATAACGGAAAAAACGGGAATAAAGACGCTGGCCGCCTACGACAACATGATTATAGATTTGGATAACCTATCGGTAGTAAGACAGAGGTGAAAATGGAGAAGAAAAAAATCGGAAATCTTTCCCAAAGGGAGCAGTTTGTTAAAGAACTCACAGACCGAGTCAAGGATGATCTAAAGAAATACTTCCTGGACAGAGATTACGGAGTTGTTGTCCTGACGAAAGAGGATGCACTGAGGGCTTTAATTGTCAGAACAACAAACCTGTGTGAAATAGCCAGGCTGAGGCATAAACTCTCTCCGATGGCAACCGCAGTCCTCGGAAGGGCTTTAACGGGAGCCATACTGCTGACATCCCTCCTCAAGCACGGAACCCAGCAGAGAGTCCTCCTCAGAATTGAAGGAGACGGCCCGATAGGGCTTGTCGTCGCCGAGGCAAATGCAAAAGGAGAAGTTAGGGGATTCGTTCAGAACCCTAACGTACCAACGTTTGTCAAGGAAGAAAACGGAAGAAGGAAGTTTGACATAGGCAAGGCGGTCGGCAGAGGAGTTCTAACGGTAGTTAAAGACCTCGGATTCGGGACACCTTATGAAAGCTCCGTTCCCCTCGTTTCAGGAGAGATAGCCCAGGACATAGCCTATTACCTGCTAAAGTCTGAACAGATACCTTCTGCAGTGTCCATCGGAGTCCTCGTCGGGGAAACGGGAAAGGTAGAGGCAGCCGGAGGCTTCATAGCCCAGCCCCTTCCCGGAGCTTCAGAAAAGGCCGTCGAAAAATTAGAAGAGAACGTCAAGAAAATGCCCCCGATAAGCTCACTCATAAAAGAAGGAAAAAGGCCGGAAGAAATATCGGAACTGCTGTTTGAAGGCTTTACCGTAGAGCTGTTAGCCCTTAAAGAACTCTCATTCAAATGCAAGTGCTCTAAGGAGATCGCACGGGGAGGCCTACTTGCAATGCCCGCAGAAGAGCTTAAGGAACTTATAAAAGAAGGGGGAGCTTCCATCAAGTGCAACTTCTGCGGAGAAGAATACTTCTTTACAAAGGAAGAACTTGAAGAAATCTTAAATGAAAAGGAGAAAGGAGAAAACTAATGGCCATCTGCTCCATACTTTCCGTCGGCTACTCCCTTCCCGAGGTAATCTCAGAAACCGAGGAAGTGCTCATCAGGAAGTTTGACCTCGAGCCCGCTTACGAGGGATCCATACCCCCCGACCCTACGGCCTCAAGGGAAGGACAGCTGCTGGCGGAAAGACAGCTTCAAAATGTCTTACTTGAAAAGCCGAATGAAGCCCTATTTGCCCTTGCAGTGACTCCCTACGACCTTTACTCGAGGGGACTGAACTTTGTATTCGGAGTTGCTTTCCCCTTTAAAGGCGCAATAGTCTCCTACGCAAGACTCCTTTCAGAGAATAGAGACCTTTTTTTCTCAAGAGTAAGAAAGGAAGTTACCCACGAGATGGGCCACGTCTTCGGCCTTCCCCACTGCCCGAACCCGCACTGCGTCATGCACTTTTCCAACTCCCTGGCCGACACCGACAGGAAAGGCGAAGACTTCTGCCCCGCCTGCAAAAAAAAGCTGGATGCGGTCAAGAGAAGACTAAAAATTCTCTAAAGCAACAAAGCTTCTATCCCCTTCCTGAGGACAAGGCTCAATTTACCCGAACGTTCCGAGGCAACTTTCAAAACTTCTTTATGATCCGCCGCAGGTGAAAGCACATCATTTGTGAAAACGGTCAAAGCCACCACCCTCATCCCCAGAAAGCCGGCAACCAGCGCTTCCGGAACCGTTGACATACTAACGCAGTCAGCGCCGGCAACCTGGAGAAGCCTGACCTCCGAAAAAGTCTCATAGGAAGGACCGAGGGTAGCACCGAGAACAACGGGGACAGCCCTTATCCCTTCCGAAAGAGCGACCTTCAAGAAAATATCGGAAAATTCCCTATCGTAAAGCTCCTTCGGATTAAAAAATACCCTTTCTCCAAATTCGGATATCAGCCCGACCAGCGGATTCCTGCCCATGAAGTTAACGTGATCGTAAACAACGCCGATTTCGGAAGAAACAGCCCTCCTCGACACAGCACCCGAAGAACAGGTAAGTATAAACAGCTTGACTCCCAGCTCTGACGACAGCTCGGGGATGAACCGTATCTCCCGGTCACTTCTGCCTTCATAGTAGTGAAACCTTCCCTCAAAAAAGAGAACCCGCTTATCACCGATTTTAAGCTTTTTCAACCTCCCGGAGTGGCCGGGAACCTTGGGAGTGGGCATACCGGGAACTTCCGAATAGCCGATTTCTGACTCTCCAGACCCCAAGTTAATGCCCGAACCACCGACAACAGCAACTTCGAATCGGTCTTCTCCAAACTTTTCCCTTAAAAACTCGGCCGCTCTCATATCTTGGGCCTCAGGAAAATAACTTTCGATTCAGGATTCTTCAGTATGTTTACCTCGGTAAATATAGAAATAAAGACGTCGTAATCCGGTGCATAATCAAACTCCTCAATCCCTCCGTGTTTGTAAAGCGGATTCGTCGCTTCTTCCCAGCTAAAGGAAGAACCGTTCCTGTAAAGGAGAAGAACCCTTCCGCCGTCAAAGGTATAGATGTTTCTCAGTATACCGGGAACCGCATTCTTATTCTGAGAAAAGAGAACTTCTTCATTCCCGTCACCGTCCATATCTATGGGCTTCGGCTTGGGGGTTATGTAGTAACTAACAAGGTTATCCTCAATCGTCCAGTAGAGGCAGTTCGGGGAAGCTCCGATCTGTATGGGGGAACGCCACACCCTCTCCTTGCCGAGGGAAACGTTAAAGTAGTAATCAAGGTCATAGTAAGCAAAGTATTTCTTCCCTCCGCTTACAAAAACTTGAGCACTTGTAACCTGGAATTCCTTCGGAACGTCAATCTTGTTACCTTTCTTCAGCTTCCCGTCGGAAAGCTCAAGTTCCCAAACATCACCGCTAAAGAGCTTGTCGCTCTCGGTACTTACTCTCTGACCCCAGATCCGGTCATTGATCCCGTCACCGTCGGTATCGAAGGTGGAAAGTATCAGGTTGGTCGACGCTATCTTCTCAAGCTTTCCTTTGTTAACCTTGAAGAGACCGCCGGAAACGCTTTTTGTATCCTGGTAGAAGCCGTCTATGACAAACTCAAACTTCCCATCACCGTTCAGGTCAACCGGAGAAACGTGGAACAGGTAAGAACCGGGGAAAGGATTCTTAAACCGCTTTACCAGCTTCAGGCCGTAAGGTTTCAGCTTATAAATCCTGACATCGTTCTCGGTAGTAAGGACAAGTTCACTGTCGGGACTTGAGTCAACATTTCCTATAAAGAGGCTCGTTCCGTGACCTTTAAGGTCAAGGACTACTTTGAAGCTCATTTCCGGAGACAGGGAAAAAGTCGAAGCGGGTGCCCCCTCCCAGGGATAAACTCTGAGGAGCTTCTTCGTTCCGTCAAAAAGCTCAACCCCCTGCTCAGTAACAACGAGGTAGCCGTCGTAACCGGTCAGTTCATTTACAGGGACTTTCCGCTTGAAATCTGCGGGGAACTTAAGCTTGAAAGTTTTCTTGAAGCTCTCCCCTTTATCGTAATCAGCAAGGGGAATCCGAGGAACTTTCTCCTTTAACCTTTCGTAAAGCTTCTTCCCTTTCTCACCTGCAAAGTTTATAAGAAGCACCCTGTTGAAAGTGTACTTCCTTACGCTTTCACCCACCTGTGGGTTCCCCAGAGTGGGAAGGGCAATAGAATAGTTCTTCTTAACTTCCTTCACCTTAAGTATGGCACCGCTTTCGCTTATAAACCGATCTCCCACGTGTACACCCTGCTCGGAACCGAGATCAATGATGAAGCCGTCGTAACTGTTGAGGACTATTTCTCCTTCGGCAGGAGAAAATTCCCTTCTTATGTAAAAAACAACGTTATCAACCCCTTTAAGATTACTGTTTACCGGCTCTAACTCCTGCTTCGGAACGTAAGGCTGATAGGTATGCTGCTCTTTTTTCGAAAACGGATTAAGGCTGTTAAGGCTGCATGAAGCGGTAAAAAGAAGAACTAAAGTCAACAGCTTTCTCATCTTTCCTCTCCGGAGGAGTTTCGGAAATCATATCAAAAGGAATCGGAAAATAGAAAGATTTGACATGAACCCTGTATATTCGTTTTTAAAAAGTTTTCAAAGTCCTCCCGAAAATACATTCGATTCTATCTGCAACTTCTTCAACTGCTTTTTTAACAGGCAGACTCAATCCCTTCGTGAAAGGCAGTATGCCTTCCACCTGAATACCGATGAAGATGACTTTTTGGGGCATTTCGTCGGGAAAGAGTTCGTAACCGGTCGTAACTATTTCTTCCATTGAAAGGGTGTGGGTTAAACCGCCGAAGCGCTCTTTGTTTTTTCCCTTTTCAATTGAAAACTCAATCACTTCACCGGGTTTTAACCCTATATCAACGGCATCAACTAAGATTGCTAAATCGTAACTTTTGATTTTCTCTAAGAGTTCAAGAGAAGGAGAAAGAAGGTGGCACGCAGCCACCTTCCTTTTTAATTTCTTGATGACTTCAAACCCTGCCCCATCGTCTCCGAAAGAGGGGTTTCCAATTCCTACAACTACTATTTTCAATAGTTCCTCAATTCCTTTATTCTCTTGCCGTTTTTATAGATAATAACGTTTGTAGGATAGTGTCCCGGGTAAGCGTGGGTTGCACAGGCTAAACACAAGTCGTAAGGTCTGTGAGCCATTTCTATCAGGTTAAGAGTCCCTTCGTCAACTTTACCGTCTTTGATGAAATATTTTGCAGCTTTTCTTACAGCTACCTGAATTGAGCCGTTGTTTATGGTGGTCGGCACTATCAGGTTGGCGTCTGTTACGAGTCCGTTTTCATCTGTCCGGTAGTGATGAATGAGCGTTCCCCTTGGCGCTTCGATAATTCCAACGCCTTCACCGGTAACTTTACCCGGAGGTGTTACAACTTTTTCGTCTGTAAGCTCCGGTGATTTAAGCAGTTCTTTTATCAGTTCCGCCTGGTTAAGAATTTCTATTGCCCTTGCCCAATGGTAGGCGAAAATGTTGTAGACTGGTTTCTCTCCGAAGAACTCGATCATTTCTTCGTACGCTTTTTGGGCTAAAGGTGTTGAATAACCGTCTGAAGCGTTGAATCGCGCCAAAGGTCCTACACTGCACAGGTGAGTATCTTTTCCGTCTTCCAGCCCTCTCCAGCCTTTCCGTTTGAGATATGGGAATTTAGCATAGCTCCAAGGAAGCGTTTTTTCTGCTAAAACGTCTAAGTATTCTTTCCCTTTGAACCTGACTATTTCCCTGCCTTCCGGGGATACAACTACTTGGGTGCCGTCGTAATAGGTAACCTTGTTATTTTCGTCAACCGTTCCCATATAGTTTGTAACAACGTTAAAGCTTTCCTCTTTCAGGAGTTTTGAGTATTCGGGGTTTTTAACTACAACTTCTTTAAACAGTTCAACCGTCATCTTCCCGAGTTCTAAAAGGTCATCGGAAAGCTTTTCTATTTCGGCTTTTTCCTCTTCGGTTACCTTTTTGGACCAACCGCCCGGCACTGCAGCAACGGGATGAACAGGTTTGCCGCCTAAAATTTCTACTATTTTTGCCGCAGAGAAGCGTTTTTGGAGAACGTCTTTTACCAATTCCTTTCCTACCTTTTTAGCCACGCCAATTAAGTTTCTTTCCTGAGGCGGTGCTGTCGGTCCGCAAATGAAATCTGGTAAACCTAACGCGTAAAGAATTTCTGTATGGTCTTCTACGTGATGGGCCAAAAGCAGGAGTTCTCTGATTTTCTTTGCCGCAGGAGGGGGTTCGGCGGAAAATATTTGATCGGCGGCTTTTAAAGCCGCAGAGAAGTGAACGGCTCTGCAAACACCGCAAATAGTGCTTGCGGTTCTCGGAACTTCTTCTATGGGCATTCCTTGTAGGAACTTTTCGTATCCCATAAATTCGACAACTTGAAGGAAGGCATTTTCAACGTTTCCGTTATCGTCAAGGAAAACTGTTATTTTGCCGTGACCTTCAAGTCTTGTGATTGGTTCTATTTCGGCCTTTCTCATCGCTTCCTCCAACTATTCTTTTGGTTTAAGTACCGATGATTTCGGCAAGCTGTACCTGTAGAACAGGTGCATTGGGTCTGGAACTTTCTTGAGGGCATCAAGGCTTCCCATAGCTGTAGCTATGGTGCTTATGGCTTTAACGCCGAAGTCCCTCACTCCCGGTATTGGACCGCCGCACCCCCTACATGGAATGTTTACTTTCAAACATGCTGCATCGCAGTCGCCCAAGGTTACAGGTCCGAGGCAGAGGTAACCTGCTTCAAGTAAACAGACATCTTCCGGCATTTCACCCAAAACTCTTTTAACTTCTGTTGGGCGTTTTTTGATACCGCCGTGTCTTATGGGGTTTCTGGGACAAACGTCACAGACGGCTTTACCCATTGTAAGCCAGCTGCCTTTAGGCGGTAGGTCACCAGACAACAGCTTTTCTAGAATCCATTTAATGTGGCCGTAAGACGGCGGACATCCGCCGACGTAGTAGTCAACTTCTACTACTTGGTCTAACGCTTTGGCCGGTTTAAGAACGGGCAGTTCAAGGTCGTATTTGCCGTCAACGGTGCAGTGGGGGGTGGGGAGGATTTTTTCTGGATTGTCCGTTGAAGGAGTATCAACATAAGCTTTTTCCATAAGCTCCTTTTGTGAATGAAGATTAACGAGTCCTTTTATTCCGCCTAAACTTGCGCATATACCGAAAGCGACAAGCGTTTTACATTTTCTTCTCATTAATTTTGCTATGTGCTCATGCTCCGAACTTCTAACGTTTCCGCTGAAAAACCCGAAATCTATAGAATTGTCCGGAAGCGCTTCTAAATCTTTATATTTAAAGTCCGCTATTGTCGGTGCAAAAAACACTAACTCAACGTTTTCCAAAAATTCCACTAACTTCTTCGAAGTATCCACTAATGACGTATCACATCCGGCGCATCCGCCGGCTAAGTAATAAGCAAATTTAGGCTTCGACATGGCTACCTCCTTTAACTTTTAGGAGAATTTCGTTAACTTCCCTTATCGCATTGGCAAGTTTCTTACCGTTTGGAACACCGATGTACTCCCAGCGAACGATTTTGTCGTTCACTCCCAACATTTTTAAGGATTCATTGAACATTTCTATCCTGTTTTCCTGCATGTAGTTGCCCCAGATGTGGTGGCAGTTATCTTTGGGACATCCCGCAACAATAATTCCGTCAGCCAAATCTCTTTCAATAATTTCGGCTATGACGTCAAGGCTTAAAGAAGCAGAACACCTTACCCTTATGCTCCTAAAGTTTTCCGGTAGCTTTTCTTTTAGCTTCATACCCATAAGGTCTGCCGCTCCGTATGCACACCAGTAACACAGGAATGCCAGAATTCTCGGCTTGTCTTTCGGTAGGTGTTTAAATGCAACTTCAGCCATTTTTATTAGTTGTTCATCTTCGAGGTTGGAAAACTTAATTGCCTTTGAAGGACATGCTGAGTAACAAAGACCGCATCCTCTACACAAATTGGGGTCTATTTCCACGATTGTTTTTTCTTCACTTTCAGCATTTTTAAGGCTTATAGCACCGTGGGGACAGCACATTAAGCATGTTTCGCATCTTGAACACTTCTCCTGGTCTATTATCGAGTAATACTTCTTGTTCTGCCCTTTTAACGCCTTATAAACCCTAACTGCTGCCCCTAAGCCTGATTCAATACTTTCCTGAACATCTTTGAATCCTTTTGCACTTCCTGCTACGAAAACTCTTTCAACGTATGTTTCTATAGGGTTAATTACCCTTGGTTGGAATTCCAGAGGAAATCCGAATTGGTCAGTTTGAACGTTAAGCATGTTGGTAAGTTTTATTTGAGACGGAATTAAAGGTTCTGCCAAAACAGCCATTTCCGATGAGTAAGTTCCTTTTTCTCCTTTAATTAGAAGCCTTCCGTTCTCGTCCTTTTCTATCCTTTCTATTACCTCTTCTATGAATTCAACGCCGCCTTTTTCGGCTCTT
Source organism: Desulfurobacteriaceae bacterium (assembly GCA_027063785.1). Classification (GTDB taxonomy): domain Bacteria; phylum Aquificota; class Aquificia; order Desulfurobacteriales; family Desulfurobacteriaceae; genus JAMORC01. The sequence goes on along the minus strand of JAMORC010000005.1, from coordinate 19,505 downwards.
CTTCTCAGTTCTTCGAACGCTCTTCCCGTCGTTCTCAAACTTCTGTAAAAGACTTTCACCTTCACATCCGGATGATTTTTGGCAAGTATTGCTGCTACCTTAACGGTAGCAAGACAACAAAGTCTTGAACAGTAACCCACATCATCTTTTTTACATAAAACAAAGGCTATTTCTTTCGGTTTTCTTCCGAAAAAGTTGTTTGCTACGTATCTTTCATATTCAAATAGCGTTACAACTTCAGGATACTTGTATCCCAGTTCTTCATAGGCACTCATATCCTTCCCGCCGATTCCTGTAGCTATCACAATTGCGCCGAATTCGTCTTCGACGTATTTATCTTCGGCGTTTAGGTCTATAGCGTTTGTCGGACAAACCTCTACGCATTTTCCACAATTAGTGCAGGCTGAATCAACAATGTTGTAAGAGTCTGGAATTGCAAGGGGAAAATCTTTATCGATAGCTTTTCTCTTTGTTTTACCCAAATTAAACGGATTAGGAATTTCAACAGGACATACTTTTGCACATTCACCGCAGGAAATGCACTTTGCCGGGTCAACTTTTTGTGCTTTTTGCAGTATTCTCACTTTGAAATCGCCGTTTTCCTTTACAACGCCGGCAATTTCAGAGTTAACCATTACTTTAATGTTATCTTTTATCATTGTATCTCTGCCTACAACGGGAATTACACACTCGCTTGTGCAGAATGACGGTGAAGATTCGGACTGCCACAGCAAAGCTATCCTCGCTGCGTTGCCGCCGAGGTAAGGTTTCTCTTCAACTAACGTGGTTTCAATTCCCAAATCAGATAAAGCTTGAGCGCAGCGTTGACCTGCCACTCCTCCACCAACTACTAAAACTTTTTTCTTCAGATTTTCCTCTTTTAACGCCGGAACGTTCGTTTTAACTTTTTCGTAAGCCATTAAAAGCATGTCTTTTACTTTGTTGTTTATTTGTTCTACGTCGTCATGGATGTAATAGCACTGTTCCCTCAGGTTGAGCGTTTCCCATGCCGCAGGGTCTAAACCCAAAGCTACCATGAGTTTTTCTATGCGGTCTTCGTTGAACTGAAGTGACGACCTTTCGGAACACCCCCCGAAGATTAAAGCATCCACCCTACCTTTTAGTTCTGCTGCTTGTTTTTCCGGTTGTTTGCAAAAGTCCTTTGTAACTATTACCTTTTCTACACCTGGAAGGCTTTCGGCAAAGGCTTTAAGAGAATCAAAATCTATTTTTGATTTGAGAACATCACCGCAGGTGCAGAGAACAACTCCTATCCTCGGCTCTTCCATCGACCACCTCTCCAAATATAGGTTATGCACAAAATATTATATTCGATAGATCAAATCAAATCCTTAAAGGCCTAATTTATTTTGAACACCTCCTAAACTATCAAAACTATACTCCGAGCACTTCCCTACTTTAACAGTAATGGTTATTATTAACTTGACGAACGGAAACAGGAGGAAGGATTGGAAGTAAAAAAGAGAAAGAGAAACACGAGGCAAAAAGCCGTTATTTTTCAAGTAGTAAAAGACTCCCACGACCACCCCACGGCAGAAGAAATATATGAAAGGGCAAAGAAGGAAATTCCTACACTAAGCCTGGGAACCGTCTACAGAGTCCTAAAGGAACTGGCATCGGAGGGGAAGATCAGGGAAATCATAGTCAACAAACAGTCCCACTTTGACAGGAGAACGGACTTTCACCACCATTTCATATGCAGGGAGTGCGGGAAAATCGAGGATATAGAAACCCCCTTGTGTCGCTACACCTGCAGGAAAGTGGAGCAAAAGGGGTATATCGTAGACGAAATAGAGTACAAGTTCTACGGTCTATGCAGTAAGTGTGCTGAAAAACTGGACACAAACAAGTAGCTGATGCACAATTTATGTGCATTCTTATGCTACCCGATCCCTTTCTAATAGGGAAACAGCCCGTTTTATCAAACGCTATAAAGTTCTGGCACGCTCTTTGTTAAAATAGTTTGCAAGTCAGAAAGGAGGATTCCGGAATGAAAAAGATCGAAGCGATAATAAAGCCTTTTAAGCTGGAAGAGGTTAAGGATGCCCTTACTGAGATTGGCGTTCAGGGTCTTACCGTATCGGAAGTAAAGGGCTTTGGAAGGCAGAAAGGCCACACCGAACTATACAGGGGAGCCGAGTACGTTGTAGACTTTATACCGAAAATCAAAATAGAAGTTGTCGTTCCCGACTCAATAGCAGATAAGGTAGTTGAAACGATAGTCAACGCAGCAAGAACGGGAAGAATCGGAGACGGAAAGGTTTTTGTAATTCCCGTTGAAGACGCCGTAAGGATAAGAACAGGAGAAAGGGGAGAAAACGCCATTTAAATAACCTAAGGAGGAAGCATGAGGCCACAAAATCCCAAAGAAGTAGTAGAGCTCATACAAAGAATGGGCATCAAGTTTGTTGACCTCAGGTTTACCGACATGTTCGGTACCTGGCACCACATTACATTCCCCGCCCACGAAATTTCCGAAGAGAGTTTCGAACAGGGACTTTACTTTGACGGCTCATCAATCAGACAGTGGCAACCGATAAACGCAAGCGACATGATGTTCAAACTCGACCCAACAACTGCAAAAGTCGATCCCCTCTCGGAAATCCCCACGCTTGTAATCATTGCCGATATCGTAGACCCCGTTACCAAAGAACCTTATCACAAAGACCCCAGGAACATAGCCAAAAAAGCAATAGAGTACATGAAATCAACTGGTATTGCCGATACTGCTTACTGCGGCCCCGAACCGGAGTTCTTTATATTCGATGACGTTAAATACGACGTCGGAATGAACTACTCCTTCTTTGAAGTAGATAGTGTTGAAGGAGCGTGGAGAACAGGAAGGGATGAAAACCCGAACCTCGGCCACAAGATAAAAGTCAAGGGGGGATACTTCCCCGTACCGCCTACGGATCAGCTTGACCATATAAGGAAGATAATGTCCATGAAGATGGAGGAAGCCGGCCTCGTAATCGAAACGCTCCACCACGAAGTTGCAACCGGCGGGCAGTGTGAAATCGATTTCAGATACGGAAATCTCGTAGAAGCTGCCGATAACGTCCAGTGGCTTAAGTACATTGTTAAAAACGTTGCCAAGATGTTCGGAAAAACTGCAACGTTTATGCCGAAACCGATCTTCGGCGACAACGGAAGCGGGATGCATACCCACATTTCCCTCTGGAAAAACGGAGAAAACCTTTTCCACGGCGACAGCTACGCAGGCCTTTCCGAAACAGCCCTTTACTTCATCGGAGGAATCATTAAGCACGCAAAGGCCGTTTGTGCATTTACAAACCCGACGGTTAACTCCTACAAGAGATTGGTTCCCGGATACGAAGCTCCCGTCAACCTGTGCTACTCTGCAAGGAACAGGTCAGCAGCCATCAGGATACCCGCCGTTGTATCCCCAAAAGCAAAAAGGATTGAAGCGAGATTTCCGGATCCCGCCGGCGCACCTTACCTGACATTTACCGCCCTGTTGATGGCGGGACTTGACGGAATCGAAAACAAAATCCATCCCGGAGAGCCTGTTGACAAAAACCTTTACGACCTTCCGCCGGAGGAGCTTAAAGACATTCCTACTGTTCCCGCTTCCCTTGAGGAAGCCGTTGACGCCCTTGAGAAAGACTACGAATTTCTCACAAAGGGCGGCGTAATGACAGAGCAGTTCATTGAAGATTACATAGAGTACAAGCGCAAAGAGGAAATAGACCCCGTAAGGCTCAGACCAACCCCGATGGAGTTCATGCTCTACTACGACGTGTAACTTTAAAGTCCCCCGTTGGGGGACTTTTTAGTAGAAAACTGCTTTTCAAAGGGGATTGAAGCACCTAAACCACCGTCCCCCTTCCTCAACTATGGGGGGCATTTCCTCCCTACAAACAGGCTTCGCAAACGGACAGCGCGGGTAAAAGGGACATCCCGTTTCTATCTCTCCAGGCTCCGGAACTCTTCCCGGTATGGATTTCAATTTCCTCTTAACACCGCCGTCCAGTTTGGGAAAACACTCTATCAGCCCTTTTGTATAGGGATGAACGGGATTTCTTAAAACTTCTTCAGTCCTTCCCGCCTCTACGGTATACCCTGCATACATAACGAAGAGCTTCTCCGAAAACTCTGCAACAACTCCGATATCGTGAGTTATCAGCAAAATACCCACATCCTTTTCAACAGACAGCTTTACCATTAACTCGAGGATCTTCTTCTGGACCGTAACGTCAAGCGCCGTGGTGGGCTCATCGGCTACAACGTAACCGGGATTACAGGCAAGGGCCATAGCTATGGCAACCCTTTGTTTCAAACCGCCAGAAAGCTGGTGCGGGTAAGCATCAACCCTCTTTTCAGGTTCCGGAATTTCGGCCATCTCGAACAATTCCACAACTCTTTCCCTCAAGTTCCCTTCAAACCCGTGATACTTAAGAGCTTCTTCCACCTGTTTCCCGACGGTCATGAGGGGATTGAGAGAAGAGGAAGGATCCTGAAAGACCATTGAAACCTTTTCCCACCTGAACTGCCTGAGCCTTTCCCCCCTCAAGGAGAGGACTTCAACGCCGTCGACTTCAACCTTTCCTTCTGCCGTTAAGTTATCAGGTAAGAGCTTTAACACCGACAATGCCGTCAAGCTTTTCCCGCTTCCGCTCTCCCCGACAAGGGCAACCCTCTCCCCGCGGGAAACAGAACAGTAGCTACCTTTAACAATTCGGAGCGGTCCGGCAGAAATCCTCAGGTTATCTACAACGAGAGACATTCGACCTCTATCCAGTAAGAATTCTCCGAAAAGATAGCAGGATCAAAGTAAAGCTCACGACAAGAAAGCTTATAACCCGAAGCCTTCCTGGCGGCCAGATAGTGAGATACCGTTTCCGGAAGCGTTCCGAGGAATTTACCGCTCCTGCTCTGAAGGACAAAGGTTACGGGAGAGTTGGGGTTGAGAGGCTCCTCCTTGAGAACTACCTCTTCCTTCTCCCTTATTACCCTTTCCCAGTTGGGTCTGTAAATTCTTTTTGTCTTAACGGGGAGGAAGAAGCGAAGCTCCTCCGCGAAGAAATGGTGAATGTTCTCATAACCTTTAAGGGAAAGGAGAAAGGAGAGAAGCTCCTTTTTTAAACTTTTAACAGACCCCATCAGCTTAAGCCCGTAAACTCCCACAATAGGCCAGAGCTTCCGCTCATCAAGGACGGATTTTATCTCCCTCTTTTTCATTTTCAGGAAAACGGGATTAACTTTCCATATGTGCTCAAGCTTTGAGAAAAGAAGCTCAAAGTTATCCGGAGTAAAAACAAACTCCTTCAGAAGCTTTAGTGCCTCAGAAACCTCACTCTTTATCCTTTTTCGATAAAGAAGCCTCGTCATAAGCCAGCGCCTGTTTATCTTCTTATACAGCTTCCGCGCCATCTCACTATCGATAAACCAGTTCAGGTAGATTGTAGCTTTGCCAAGCTCCGACTCCACTACTGAATCTACCGAAGGCTTAAACCCTTTCCTTTTAAACATCTCCTCCATCAATTCAGAAAGGGATTTCAGAAGTAAATCCCTGACTTCCCGAAAAGATCTATCAATGTTTTTAAGCCTTACAACTACTTCAATCCTCAGGTCAACACCGTCTAGCTCCTGAACAGCTCGCGGAATGATAAGAACTCCCTCTCTTTCGCTTACCTCAACGTTGGAATAAGCAAGGTAAGTAGGAAACTTATACTCAAGGCCCTGAGCGAGATATTCAAGAACAGAAGTAACGGCAGAGCTTAACACCTTATCCTCAATCTGAAAGAGCTTCTCAACCCTCAGCACAAACTCTTCATCAGTCTCTTCTCTCAGAGAAGGAAAAGTCAGAATACCCTTCTCAAACCTCTCCCACAGGGCAAGATCAAGGTCTGAATCAACAACCTTGAGCCTTTCTAAATCTTCCTCCTTAAGGTATTTCCTGGCGCTGTCCCTGATCCTTTTCGCCCGCAGGAAGTGAGAAAGCTCTTTCTTCGAAAGTTCCCAGAACTCCTGTGAAAAATGGGTAAATTCCCCCTCAAGGGGATAAAAGAAGTTTCTTTCTCCCTCGGCAAGAAAGCGGTAAGAGAAAACCTTCTCAAGCGGAGCCTTTAAAAGCTGAAAGTCGACAAAATCCACTTTCTCATCGGAAGCTATGAGCAAAGAAGGAGAGTTAGGGAACCTTCCCCTGAAAACCTTCAGCTTCCTTGCAACGTACCTCTCGGAAACTCCCTTCAAGGGAAGGAAAGAGAAAACAACAAGCACTTTCTCATCTGCAGACAGAAACTGCTCGGTTTTTATAGGAACGGAAAGTTTATCGGAAAGAAACATAAGGAAAGGAAGGGAAAAGGGATCCCCCGGATAAAGGGCATCAAGCCTGCAACCAATTTTTTCAAGCCTGTCGATAAAAAAAGAAAGGACATCGATAACAACTTCTTGAGAAAGTTCCTCTGACTCAAAAAAGAGAGATGAAGCAGTCTCCCTAATCTGCATGTTCCTTTAAAACTCCTCTCAATATTTCAAGGCCGTAATCCATCTCCTCTTTAGTAATTATAAGAGGCGGAACAAACCTCAAAACGTTACCGGCCGTGCAGTTAATAATAAGTCCCCTTTCTAGAGCTGTCATCACTATATCACCGCAGGAAACCTTGCAAACAACTCCCAGCATTAATCCTTTTCCTCTAACTCCATCTAAGAGATTTGGAAATTCTTCCACGATTTCTTCAAGCCTCTTTTTAAGATAACTACCTTTTTCTTCCACTTCCTCCAGGAATCCGGGCTTCAGCACCTCCTCCATAACGGCAATGCCCGCCGCCGTAGAGAGGGGATTACCGCCAAAAGTCGAAGCGTGAAGACCGGGCTTCAACACATCTGCCGCTTTTTCATTTGCAACAATTGCCCCTATGGGGACGCCGTTCCCGAGGGCTTTCGCCAAGGTCATAACGTCAGGCTCTACGCCGTAGTGCTGATAGGCAAAAAGCTTACCCGTTCTCCCTATCCCCGTCTGAACCTCGTCAAAAATTAAAACGGCATCAACGCTGTCGGCTATTTCCCTGAGTCCCTTTAGGAACTCCCCTTCTGCAGGAATGACGCCTCCCTCCCCCTGAACCGGCTCAACAATTATCCCCGCAGTCCTCTCACTGATAACAGATTCAACAGAAGAAAGGTCGTTAAAATCCGCAAACTTCACGCCGGATAGCATCGGGCCAAACCCTTCGCTGTACTTACCTTGTCCCGTAACGGAAACCGCTGCCATCGTCCTTCCGTGAAAAGACTGCCTGAAGGCAACGATTTCGTACTTATCCTCTCTTTTTTCCGTTCCGTACCGCCTTGCAAGCTTTATAGCTCCCTCGTTGGCCTCCGCCCCGGAATTACAGAAAAAGACCTTATCACCGAATGAATTCTCGCAGATAAGCCTTGCAAGCTCCGCCTGAGTCTCAATGTGGAAAAGGTTAGAAACGTGAATCAGCCTCTTCGCCTGCTCGCAAACGGCCTCAGAAACCCTCGGGTGACAGTGCCCCAAGTTGCAGACGGCAATCCCTGCAAGCATATCAAGGTATTTTCTGCCTTTATCATCGTAAAGCCAGCACCCTTCTCCTTTCACGAAAGAAACCGGATAGCGGTTGTAAGTCTTCATAACGTACTTCTCGGTCTTCTCGAAAACGTCCATAGCCCTCTCCTTTCCAGGAAATTTTCGAAAGTATAAACCTTTCTGCCCCTCCGGGAAACGACACTATTCTTAAAAACCACCAATAGCTTGCCGTCTCTGCTCAAGGAAAAGCTTAAAGTCTTCCATAAATTTCTCAAATCTCCTTTTGTTTTCTTTTAAACTATAGGAAATTTCCGGAAACTTCTTTCTTAAAGAGTGATCTTTGGCAAAATTCAACATATCTTCAGAGGGCGAAATTATCTCAATCACTTCTTCAACCAAAAATCTACTTGTAAAGCGGGGACCCGGAAAACCGACAAGATACACAAGGTAATAATCATCTTTCCTTTCAAAGAAAAACTGGGTAGGAAAGATGTGAGGAGTTTGAAAATAATCTAAACTTTCTTTAATGGGAATTTTAACACCGAAAACAAACGGTTTTTCATCTTCCATAAAGAAGGTAACCTCTTCATATTTTTTCCTGTAATAGGCAGGAAGAGTTTCATTAAGCTTTTCAAGAATTCTCAAACCCGCCAGATGATAAGTTCTGTATTTTTTATCCTCTCTTACGGCACCCACATAAATGATTCCGTTATAAACGAAGATTTTTACGGGAAAAATCTTAAAAGCGTCAGAGTTTTTATATTTAACTCTTAAAGCCCTGTTTTCTATAACAGCATCATACACCTGGCGGAGCTGGGTTTCATCAAACTCAATAAACTTCTCCAGAAACTGACTTTCATAGACAAAAGATTTCTCCACTAATTTCCTTTTCTTCTCGTCTATTCTTTCGCTCAAACGTAAAATAAGCTGATAAAAAGGTGAAAACAAAGGAAGTTTTCTATAGGCATCAGGAACAAAAGTAGCGAAAGTTAAAAGAGATATTAACTCTTCATCAGTAATGGATATCAAAGAAGGGAACGCCTTATAGTTTATCCTCCATTTTTGAGCTTTCCTCCCTTTGGGGGAGGCACTTTCTGACTCAATACAGTCTATCAATTCTAAATCGGCAAGCAAACGATTAAGCTTTCTTCTCTCAGAGCTGTAAGGAGAAGAATCCTTTAAAAATCCTCGTTTAAAAAGATATTCGTGAATCTCGGTCGTTGAAACAAAAGTCCCTTTGGAAAAAAGAAAATTAATAATCTCAAAAGCCAACTTTAACCTGTCAACCAACTATTAATCTCCAAAACAGTTATTAGTGCTGCCCAATAAGGAATTTTACCACTCACCTTATAAGCCGGAAAACTTCTGTTCTTCGGTCTCCAAATTCCGTTTCTAAAAAGCCAATTTCTGAATTTAGATTTCCCTTCAAGGAGAGAAAAACCCACTCCCTCTAAATCAATCGTTAAAAGCCAACTCTGAAAATTCCCTGGTAAATGTATTTTGTAAGAAAGATTATGCACAACAATTTTGAAAAAGGGAGAACTCTTTGCTCTAACAACTTTATTACGGACAAAAAAAGTGTCCGACTCTCCCAACTTACTTTTAAATTCTTTACCGTCCCACACAAAAGCTTCACTGAACGAAAAATCTTCCAACTTTGTTATTTCGCCTATCCATTTGCCCTTCATCCTCGCAAAATTTGTCCTTAAATTGGTCAAAATTTGTCTCACAATTACTTAATTTTTAAGACACAGTAACCTTCAATCGGGAGGACTCATGAGAAAGCAGAATTTAAAATCGGAAATCCACTTTAGAGAGAATTTTCCTTATGCCGATTTCATCTTTGAAGAAGTTAACCATGAAATCATCACAGAAATATTAAATAAACTCAAACCCAAGTTTGACGTTTACGAAAGAAAGGTTGTATTAAAAGACAGGGAAACATTAGAAAGTGCAGTTATCCTGAAAGATAATCAGTTAATAGGAGCCATACATGTTAACAATGAATCCTCAATGTATGAAGAGAAATTCATAAGAGTTACTCTTTTCTATTCTCCAACAGAAGACGGAGAAGAATTATTCAAACTCGTTAAAAAATACGCACAGAAAAGAACAATCAGCTCTAAGTATGTAAAACTAATACTTTTCGGAAGATGGGGAAGAAATACAGAATATCTTATTTCTCCGGAAGAGCTGTTAGACCCATTAACTCCGGAACTATTTTACGGTATAGATGTTGAAAACTTATCTGAAAGTTTTCTAAAGTCGCCTCAAAGTATTTTACTAATTTTCGGCGAACCCGGAACCGGCAAAAGTAAATTAATTCAATACATTTTAGGTAAAAGCCCTCAAGTTTTCAGAAGAAAAGTTAACGTTCTAATAATGAAAGGAATTGAAAACATCAAAGATTCTGCAGACAGTATAAACGTTTATCTTGATAACGATATCGTTGTTCTCGATGATTTTGATTTTGTCTCTCTTAAGAGGGACGGGAACGATGAAATTTCAAGCGTAATATCAACTATTTTATCTGCAACGGACGGTTTTTTGCCCAAAAGAGCTAAGATAATAATAAGCACAAACAAAACATTTAAAGAGATAGACCCGGCACTTTTACGACCAAGCAGACTATTTGACGTTTTAGAATTAAAACCGATTCCTAAGGAACATTTTGAAAATGTGTGCAAAAAGTATCCTCAACTCTCTCCGGGACTTAAAGCTTTTAACGGAAAGAGAGAATTAAAGGTTGCGGAAATACTGGACTTTATTACCCGCAGCAAAACCGTTAAGAATTATCTGAAAGATTCAAGTGTTTCCAAAAAAGAATGGAAACATTTTCAGAAAATAGGGTTCTGAAAGTATCGTGTTATAATCTCTTGCAGTGCTTCCGGGAGACAAGGAATGGCGAAGGTTCTTTTCTGCAGAGTAACTTGCGGTAATGTTCACAGTAAGCGCTTATCATTTTTATAAAACCGTTAAGTCCGCCTTTTCAGACGTTTTCTAAAATGCAGAAATTCCAGAGAAGGATTTCTGCCGGAATCAGATGGAGGTAAAAGGTATGTTGGACAGCAAAACCGAACTGAAAGAAAAATTGAAAGCAAAACTTAGGGAAATCTTTCAATTTGAGAATGAGGATTTAGATTTCGGAATTTACAGAATAATGAACTATAAGCGCAAGGAGATTGAGAAATTTATTGAAAAAGAGCTAATTGAAGAAGTCGTAAAACAGTTAGAGTTGGCTGGAGAAGAAGAAATAGAAAAGATAAAAGCGGAGTTTGAGAAAATAAAACAAAAGATAAAAGAAGCTCTTGGAGAAAATGCTTTTGTAAATGGAGAGTTAAAAGAGGAGTTCAAAAACACCCCTTTGGGAAGGGAATATTACGAGAGAAAAAGACAGATAGAAGAAATAAAAATTTCGGAAGATTTAGAGAAGGAAATTTATAATCATTTAATTAACTTCTTCTCAAGGTATTACGACAAAGGAGACTTTATAAGCAAAAGAAGATACGGAAAGAACGAAAAATATGTTATTCCCTATAACGGTGAAGAGGTTTTACTTTACTGGGCTAATAAAGACCAATATTACATCAAAACTACGGAATATTTCAGAAGATATTCTTTTAAAGTCAAAGACTTAACTGTAAATTTTAGAGTTGTGGAAGCTGAGGAAGAAAAGGGAAATGTTAAGTCATCTGAGAAGAAATTTTTCGTTTTAAGCAAAAAAGTTTTTGATTTTGACAAAGAGAAGAGAGAGCTAAATATCTATTTTGAATATAGAGGATTAACCGAAAAGGAAAAAGAGAAATACAAACACGGACAGTCAGCCTCTCAGGATAAGATAAACGAAGGGACAGTGGAGATTTTAAAGAAAAAAATACCGAAAAACAGCGTGGCAAGATTGATTTTTGAAAAAGACCCAAATTCTAAAACCGGAAAAACGTATATTGAAAAGCACCTTTACAAATACACAAGAAGAAACACAACAGACTATTTCATTCACAAAGATTTAAAAGGCTTTCTGGAAAGAGAATTGGATTTTTACATTAAAAATGAGTTTTTAAATCTGGAAGATTTAAGAATTTTGGAAGAAAGCGGTTATTTTGACAGATTGAGACTCTATTTAATTGGAGTTAGAGCGTTTAGAAAGATTGCTTTAAAGATAATTGAATTTCTGGCACAGATTGAAAACTTTCAGAAGAAACTGTGGGAGAAGAAAAAATTTGTTATTGATACGCATTACGTAATTACTTTGGATAAGATTAAAGAATATGCGGGAGAAGAGTTTTTAGAAAGTATTTTAGATGAAATTCTAAATAACAAAAAGCAGTTAGAAGAATGGAAAGAATTATTTGGAATTGAAGTTAAAAGTAAAGATGACTTGCTTGAGAACAACGAACAACTGCAGTTAAACGGCAAAGAGTGGAAAAAGTTACCGCTTGATACGAAGTATTTTAACGACGATTTTAAGTGGAAGTTACTGGTTGCTTTAAGCAGAAATAACGATTTAGATGAAATCCTTGACGGAACTTTAATCAAATCAGAAAACTGGCAGGCGTTGAATCTTTTAACTAACAAGTTTAAAGAAAAAATTGACTGCATTCACATTGACCCTCCTTATAACACTTTGACAAGTGGCTTCCTTTACAAAAACAATTATCGCCACTCCAGTTGGCTTACAATGATGGAAAACAGAATTTCCATAAGTATTCCTCTACTAAAACCGGAAGGTTCTTTTCAATGCCATATAGACGAAAACGAGTATGAAAGGCTTCATCTTTTGTTCGAACAATTTCCACTTGCGAATGCTGGAACGGTAGTATGGGATAAAAGGAATCCGATGACTGCAAGTCGTGGTGTTGCTCTTCAACATGAGTATATCATCTGGAGGACAAATACCAAGAAACCAATCTATTTAAGAAATAGGAACATAAAGCTCATGCTCAACAAGGCAAGAGAAATAGTAGAAAAATATGGAGGTGTTACCGAAGAAGCGAAAAAGGAATACGCAGAATGGGTTACAAAGAATCCCAATTTGAGCGGAGGAGAAAAGGCTTATCGATATTTAGATGACGATGGACGCATATACCAAACAGTAAGTCTAAGAGCTCCTGAACCGAGAACTGACCCTAAATTCTTTATCCCTTTAATTCATCCAGTTACGGGGAAACCTTGTCCTGTCCCGCCAAACGGTTTTTCCCGCACTCCAGAGACCCTTCAAGCAATGGTAAAAAGAGGAGAGATTGTTTTTGGGCCGGATGAAACTACTCAGCCAAGACAGAAAAAACTTTTGACTGAGGAGTATAAAAGGCAAATTACTTCAGTTATTCAAGATGCTAAACGTGGAAAAGCTGACCTTGATGCATTGGGACTTGAGAATTTCCCATATTGCCATCCAGTTTCTCTTTACATGGAACTTATCGGAGCCGTCTCACATAATCCAGATAGTCTCATTCTTGATTTCTTTGCAGGTTCTGGAACAACTGCTCATGCCGTTATAAAACTAAATAAGGAAGACGGCGGAAAAAGAAAATTTATTCTTGTGGAATTAGCCGACTACTTTGACACGGTAGTTATTCCACGAATTAAGAAGATTGCATACTCGCTTAACTGGAAAGAAGGAAAACCACAAGATATGGACGGAACAGGAGTTTTCTTCCAATACCACACATTGGAACAATACGAAGATGCATTAGAAAACATTGAATTTGAAGAAAAGCAGGACGAAAGGCAAAAGAAGATTCTTTTAGAGCTTCCCGACTACTTTGTTAAATACATGCTTGAGTGGGAGACAAAAGAGAATAAAACCTTCTTAAATCTTAAAGAACTGAAAGACCCGTTTAACTACAAAATCAAAATCATCGAAAATTACCGGCAAAAAACAGTTAATGTTGATTTAGTTGAAACTTTCAACTACCTTTTAGGACTTCATTTAAAAGGCTATAGAATGCTGAAAGAAAACGGCAGAAGATATGTCTTTGTTTTCGGAGAAAAAGACAGGAAGAAAGTGGCAGTTGTCTGGAGAAGTATTAAGGATATTAACTTTGAAAGAGATAGGGAAATCATTGAAGAGAACCTGAAAGATTTTAATCCCGACGAAATTTACATTAACGGAGACGCACTTGTCAAAGGATTCAGGCACATAGAACCTTTGTTTAAATCATTAATGTTTGAGAGGGTGGAAACATGAGGAAGAAAGAGGTTATAGAACTTTTAAGAAAACACAGAAAGGATATAGAAAAATACGGTGTAAAGAGAATAGGACTTTTTGGTTCTGTGGTGAGAGATGAAGCTAACGAAAAAAGCGATATTGATTTTGTTGTTGAATTTGAAGAGGGGAAAGCTACTTTTAAGAATTTTGGTGGGTTGATCGAGTTTTTAGAAAACCTTTTCCATAGAGAAATAGATATTCTAACGCCGGGAGGAATTGAAAGCATAAGGATTAAATCTGTGAGAGAAAGAATAAAAAGAGAGGTGGAATATGTATAACAGAGGAGATAAAGAGTTTGTTCTGGACATGTTTTTATCATGCCAGAAAATTTTAGAATATACTAAAGGTTTGTCGTTTAAGGATTTTGAAAAAGACAGTAAAACTGTAGATGCTGTAATCAGGAATATTGAAATCCTCGGAGAAGCGGTCAAAAACATATCACAGGAATTTAGGAAAAAACATACAGATGTAGAATGGAACGAAATAGCACGCACAAGGGATAAGTTTATACACTTTTATTTTGGTATTGATAAAGAAGTTGTTTGGGATATAGTAAACGAGGATATCCCTGTACTTTTTGAAAAGCTCAGAAATATTATCAAAAATGAAGGCTGGGAGGATGAGCTTGAATCTTGAAAAGCATCTTGTTTTAAACAAATACCTCCTAAATCTTTTTGGATTTAATAGTTTTAACGAATTAAGTAAAAAGTTAAAAGATACCGCAGAAGGATACGATAGCGCAGGAAGAAGCTTTTTTGTTGATATTCTGGTCGCTCTTAAACCTGAATGGGAAGTTCAGCTTATAAACTTTGATAAAGCAATTAGAGAATATGTCGAAACACTTAGAAAAAACAGAAAACAGCCAAATTTTAATTTAAAATATTTTCAATATCTGGCGGTTTTATTTGCAGAAATTTTTCTTCACAGGCTCTATAATGACAAAGAAGGATTTTTAAAAGAACTAAACGAATTTTTAGAAGCGTTCAATAGAGAAAACAAAACGAAAATACCACCTTTCACAGAAAAAGACCTTAGAAAAATCGCCTTCTGGATGGCAACGGGAAGCGGAAAAACTCTGATAATGCACATAAATTACTGGCAGATTCTTAAATACTCTCAAAACAGCTGGGACAATATAATCTTAATAACTCCGAACGAAGGTCTCTCCAGACAGCACCATGAAGAACTAAAACAGAGTGGAATTCCCTGTAAACTCTACGACGGAAATATTGACAATTTAAAAACAAAAAAAGGGGAAATCTTTATCATAGACATTCATAAACTTACACAAGAGAAGAAAGGAGAAGGTGTAAGTATTGATATCTCTTATTTTGACGGCAAAAACTTAGTTTTTATTGATGAAGGACACAAGGGGCAAAAATCAGAGGAACAAAAGTGGAAAAAGTTAAGAGAGGAAATTGGCAAAAACGGATTCATCTTTGAATATTCAGCCACCTTTGGGCAAATCATAGGGAAAAACAAAGACCTACTTGAGGAGTACGGAAAAGCAATAATTTTTGATTACTCCTACAAATACTTCTACACAGACGGATACGGAAAAGACTTTTATGTTTACAATATTAAAGAGAACGCTTATACGGAAATCCCAAAAGATTTATTGCTCACCGCAGGATTATTGTCTTTTTACGAACAGTTATTCATTTATGACAAATATAAAGAGGAATTAAAAGAGTATAACATAGAAAAACCGCTATGGATTTTTGTCGGAAGCAAAGTTTCCGGAAAAGGCATAAATTCCGACATAGTTGAAATAATTCGGTTTTTAAACAGGATAACAAGCGATGAAAATTATCTAAAAGAAAATATAGCAAAAATCACAGAGGGAAAATCGGGTCTCATAGACAATGAAGGAAATGATATCTTTAAAGGCAAATTTGAACTTATAAGAAAGTTGCCCGTAAATGAAGTTACCGAAGATATTTATCAAAAAGTTTTCGGAGGAAAGGGAAAATTAAAAATTTACGAAATAAAAAACGCCGAAGGAGAAATAGGACTTAAAACAGACAAAGAGTATTTCGGTGTTATTAACGTTGGAGACGTACGTTCCTTAAAGAAGAAGCTAATCGAGGAATCAGGGATTGAAGTCAAAATAGATACAGACCATTTTACTGAATCCCTGTTTTTTAGAATAAATGAAACTGATTCTCCCATAAACATTCTCATCGGTTCTAAAAAATTTATTGAAGGTTGGAACTCCTGGAGAGTTTCAAACATGTGTTTAATAAATATAGGAAAGAGCGAAGGTCCTCAGATTATTCAACTATTTGGCAGAGGAGTAAGACTTAAAGGCAAAAACTATTCGCTAAAAAGAGAAGAAAATCCGGATTATAAACTAAAAATACTGCAAACCCTTTTCATTTTCGGCTTAAATGCTAATTACATGAATACATTCCTTAACACAATAGAAAAAGAAGAAGTGAACTATGAAGAAATAATCATTCCAATTATCTTCAACGAATCAAGAAAATGGGAAAGGAAAATTTATACAATCGAAACAAAAGAAGACTTTGACTTCCTTAAACATACTGTAAAACTTGAAGTTGATGAAAATATCTTAAGGAAAGTTAAAATAGACTTAAGACCGAAAATTACGATTGCTCGAGGTTTTAAGGTTAAAAATGCAGACACTATTATTGATAAATCCGTAGAAATACCGGATGATTATTTTGAACTCCTTGATTGGGACTCAATTTATTCAGAAATTGCAAATTACAAAATCAGTAAAGGAATGTTCAACTTAATCATAGACAAAGAAAAGCTTAAAGATATAATTAAGAAATCTAAGAAATATGAAATTTTTATTACCGAATCCACAGGATTAAAAGTCGAAGTTGACGATGAAAAACCCGTATTGAGAATAACATCTTTTGATGGGATTAGGAAACTACACGATTTAATTCTAATGGTTTTGAGGGATTACATTCAAAAATTCTACAGGAAAGAAGAAAAAAGGAAAATTATGAATTACATAGAAGCAAAACCTTTAGACAGGGAAAAACATTCCACTATGTTTCCGGAGGACAATAGAATTATTATTAAAATCCCCAAAAAGTCAATAGACACCATAATAGAAATTGTAGAACAGCTAAAGAATTACAATCCCGATAGCAAAAAAATTCCCGAAAAGTGGAAAGAATGGAACTCCTTCATAGTACATTTCGGCAATCATTTATATACTCCACTTATCATCTGGGAGAAACATAAAGAAGAAATTAAGTCAATTCCGGTAAAATTGAATGAAGGTGAATCAAAATTCGTGAGGGATTTAAAAAAATTCCTGGTTTCCAAAAGTAACACTCTACCCAAAAATGCAGAGGTATTCCTGCTCAGAAATCTTTCAAAGCGAGGAATAGGATTTTTTATAAATTCCGGATTTTATCCTGACTTTATTATGTGGGTTAGAAATGAAAAGAAACAAAATATGGTCTTTATTGACCCAAAAGGCATCAGAAATCTCGGGAATTTTAATGATGATAAGATTCAACTATGCACTTCCTATATAAAAGAAATAGAGGAGAGGATTAATAAAGAATTAAAGAGAAAACAGGAACCCGTTACTTTGACACTGAACGCTTTTATCATATCCGCTTCTTCTTATGAGGATATCAAAACTATATTTGGAGAAGGAAAGTACACAAAAGATGATTTTGAAAAGCACAACATACTATTTTTAGATGATAATTCATACATTAATAAAATATTTAAAAAAGCAGAAATAATCAAAAATAACTAAAAAAGTAACATAGAGGACATAGAATTATTGCCTAATTACCTGAATTTCAAACTCAAAGCATAACTTATAACCAATTCGGCAACAAAAACTAAGCCCAAAACAAAGTTATTTGATAGTGATTTGGAAGAAGCTCATCTTCTATAAAAAAGCTCCAAAAGAAATCTTTCTTTTTTTCAAAATTCTCGCCCATAGAGGAAACACCGGAAACTAAATAGCCCATAAATTCATAAATCTCATCTATGGTCGCACTATTTGAAGCAAATACTGCAAGTAATAAGAACTTAGGTTGAGAGTCAAGCATGGATAACCATTTATCTATAGTGCTCTTAAACTCGCCAAACTTAAACTTTAACGATGTAGCTTTTATGAGGAAAGAACGGGAAAAAGCATATTTGATAAGGGCAACATCCATACAAATTATAGAAGGAACAAGCATTAAATGAAACAATCCTTTTAAAACTTCATAAGCCTTCTTTTTAGTATCAGATGCATTTCCATCAGCAAGTTCAATTAGATGATTTACAGAATCATATGCCAATAATTCATAATAAAACTTTTCATCCGGCGCTCCAAAAAGATGGAATACTAAGCAAAAATCAATCTTCTCTTTAATTTCTCTCCAGGCAACTCTAAAAACTTCCTGAAAAGCCAAACCTTTATCAAGCACAAACCAGCAATATTCTCCATTTTTAACATAGTGTGAAAGTTCTTCCAATCCACGAACCCCTTTTATGCAGATTAAATCTTTTCTCTCTATTAACTCACTACCATCATACCCCCGTACCCTCTCTACTAAAGGACTTAACTTAGAAATTAGTTCACAACTATTCTGCCCGACGCCGAATATTTTCATCCATCCCATAATTTCCCTCCTTAAAATTCTTGATTAAATTTCAATTTACTTATCAAAACAAGTTGCTCCAGCGTATCGATTTCAGAAGGTAGATAACTTTTCACAACCTGAAATAGCTTTTTCAAGTTTAGGTTCCCGTGCTTCAAAAGCAAAACTATGTCTCTTTCATCTTTTTCTCTTAAAACACCAAGCTTCATCAAAACTAAGTATTCGGGCTTAGCTACTTTTACAGAAAAATCGCCGATGCTGAAAGCTTCTGCACTTTCAATAATTTCCTTTTCATAATCTTTTATTGCAATCTGGAAGTCAATCTGCACCCCTTCTGCGCTGCCTACAAACCAAACAGAATCGCAAAAAACGTTTTTTCTTAAATTTTCTGAAAATAGAAAAGGAATTTTCTTTTCAACCTCCGGTTTTATGAGTAAATCAATGTCGGGAGTTAATTTTCTGATTTCCCCTACATAAATCCGAACCGCCAGACCGCCTATGACTGCATAATTGCCACTAAATTCTTCTGAAACCAATCTAAGGATTTTAATAACCTTTTCAACGTTACCGAAATCTTCAAAAGCAGATTTAGGAATACTTTTCACAATTCGGCCTCCCAAAATTTGGAAACAAATTTAATCACTTTATAGGACATTCAACGTCTTACTAAACCCTTAAACTCTTTAGAAAGCAATTGAAGGAGGCTTTTCCGTGTTGAATGTTGAAAAGCTGGCAGGAAAGATTTTTGAAAAAGCCAAAGAAGAATATGCCCTTTTGAAAAAACTATACGACCAAAGCAGATTAGACGATTTCGAAATATCGTGCAACGTAAACTTCTATAAAAATAACAAAAATATAGCCTATTATGACACGCTTTTCTTAAAAAATTACATTGAAGAAAACAAATTTGAAGAATTTTTAGAGTCGCTCTCCATAACTCCATTCGTATTCTGGAAGGCTGAAAGAGAATTGAAAAATATTGAAAACTCTGATTTTGCTACATTTAAAATTACATCTTATTTCCAAAAATGTAAAGAAAACGTGGAGACTGTTTGAAAAATCCACCATACCAAAAAGAGAACTCCCAGATTAAAGAGGATAAATTTCGCCAAAACAAACAACTGTGCTATATGGAAACTTTTCGTTCTCTCATAACTTCCAACATCCTGCT
>JAMORC010000004.1 GCA_027063785.1 Desulfurobacteriaceae bacterium | reverse complement strand
GCAGGTTGAAAAGGAGAACGAGAAGTTACAGTAAGAGTGAAAAGGCTTTAAGCTGTCATATAGCAATAGCTCTCACTTATGGAGGAAGGAGTCGTGTTAACTATAGCATCTTTTAAACAGAATTCCCTTGGTATTCTATTTTTGAAATAAATGAATACTTATGGTATATTAGATGCGAACTATTGAACGCCAGAGAGGAGTTATGGGGAGGTTGGTCAGTTCTTTCCTGATAATCCTTTCTTTCCTTTCTTCGGCTGTGGCGGCTGAGGTTGTTGTTGAAGGGACTTCTGCTATTGAAGGAAGTGGTGCTGGAGTGAAAGTTGAGGGAAACAAGGTTATAGAGAGGCTCGAGATGCTTCCGGGGGTAAATGTCGTTAGCCTCTCTGCTGATCCTACTCCGAGGGATCAGTTGAGGCTGAGGGGATTTTCTCCCGAAAGGGTGGGGGTTTTTTTAGATCAATTCCCGTTAAATGGTTCCGGTATAAGGGGAAACTTTTACTTGGATCTTTCAACAGTTGATCCGATGAATCTTTCATCGGTTGAAGTGATTTACGGTCCTTCAGTGATCTACGGTAATAATCCGGGAGGAACTGTTGTCTTCAGGAGCAGGGGGATTCCCCTCTCAAGTCACCTTGAAATAAAGACGTCAACGGGATCTTACAATACCAAGAGGGGGAATTTAACTTATCGGGCCGGGAACGGCATTCGGGGTATTAGCTTTACCGTTTCCGGCGGAAGCAGTGACGGTTACCTGAGGAACGATTTCTATGAGCGCTTTTTCGGCCAGGTAGATTACTACTACATGCTTGACGAATCAACAATGGTAAGGCTCTACCTTGACAGGACGAGGCTTAAAGACGGTCTTCCGGTTCTCAATACGCCGAAGGTGGATTCCTACGATGATGACTACCCGATTGTTGAGGAAACTTACTTTAGCCTTGCATGTGCCCCTTACTGTAAGCTCAACCTGATCTATAAGGATGGAGATAACTACATAAAGAGGATCACGACCAGGAAAGGTCTTGAGCTTTTAAAGGAGCTTGAAGCGGGGTCTTTTGAGTTTGTGGTCTATGAGAATGAGAGTGTAAAAGAAGAAAGCTATTACGGGTTTTTTAAGACACCGGCTGGTAAAAGGTTGATGGAGCTGAAGTTCTCGGGAAAAGATGATAGGACTTACGGTGGCAGGTTTATCGGTGAGTTTGAGTCTTTCTTTGGAACGGTAAGGCTGGGTGGGGAGTTTCAGAGTTCCGGTTATGGAGCGATAAAAAAGAACGGTCTGCCCTTTATAAGCGCTAACTACAACGCCCTGAGGAGGTATGCTGCTTTTGGGGAGGTTGAGAGGAGGACTTCCGTTTTTGGTTTAAGGGCTGGTATCAGGGCCGAAAAGTGGAGGGGGAGCGTTGCCGGTGTCCCCGATCCTGACGGCGTGGAATTTCTGCCGTCTTTCACGCTTTCCTTTGGAAAGAGGGGAGTCACATTCTTTCTCGGAGCCGGAAGGGTCTATAGGCCTCCTAGGGCAGAGGAGCTTCTTTGGTACGGTAAAGAATACGGGAAACTTTCTTCCGCAGGTTATAGTCTAAAGGCTGAAAAGGGATGGGATTACGAGGTCGGCTTCAGGTGGAAGTTAAAAAGAGGAGTGGTATCCCTGAGAGGATTTAGGTATGACTTAGATAACTTTATAGTAAGTAACTTTGAAGCTGCAGAGAAAATCCTCGGTGAAGGATTTCCCCACAGGATTATTGAGAACCTTGACTATTACAAAGTAAATGGGCTGGAAGTTACGGGTAATCTTTTGTTAGGAAGAAGTTGGGGTTTTTACACTGCTTATAGTTTCAGGAACTCAAAGTTTTCCTCTTCCAAGTTTACTCCTGAATCTACTCCCGACCCCTCTGTGCTCGTTCCAAAGCACAAGCTTACCCTTGAGATCTCGAAGTTGAGGATCTTTGGGAGAGACAAACTCACCATTACGGGTATTTTCTATTCAAAGAGAAAAGGGCTAAAGGGAAATCTGTCCGGTTTCGGTGTCTTTGACCTCGGTTACAAGCTTGCACCGACGGAAAGGCTTTCCTTTGACTTCGGCATTAATAACCTGTTTAACAGGAAGTACTACTTTGTCGAAAACTACCAAATGCCCGGTAGGAACTACCAGGTTTCTATGGCAGTAAAGTTCTAAATGAGGATCCCCCTAAAGCGGGGGAAGAGTGTTGAGTTTTAGTTCCTTTTCCAAAGCGTTTCCTACTTTTAATATCGTTTCTTCGTCGAAGGCTTTTCCGATGAACTGTATTCCTATCGGCAGTCCCGAGCTGTCGAACCCGCAGGGCATTGAGAGGGCCGGAAGTCCGGCAAGGTTTACGGCTATTGTGAATATGTCGGACAGGTACATCTTAATCGGGTCGTCCGTTCTTTCCCCTATCTTAAAGGCAGTCGTTGGAGATACAGGGGTTACGATAAAGTCAACTTTCTTAAAGGATTCTTCAAAGTCCCTGTAAATTAGCGTCCTTACCTTTTGGGCTTTTAAGTAGTAGGCATCGTAGTAGCCGGCACTTAAAGTGTAGGTTCCTATCATTATCCTTCTCTTTACCTCGTCCCCGAAGCCCTCGGCTCTCGTTTTCTTGTACATATCTATTAAGTCTTTGTAGTCCTTAGCCCTGTAAGTGTAGCGCACGCCGTCAAATCTTCCGAGGTTGGAAGAGGCTTCGGCGGGAGCTATGATGTAGTAAGTTTCTACGGCATAGGCCGTATGAGGGAGGGATATTTCTTCAAATTCTATCCCCAGGGATTCAAGGCGCTTTACGGCTTCAAAAACTTTCTCCTTAACTTCCGGTTCTATTCCTTCCACGAAGTACTCCTTCGGCAGTCCGGCCTTAAGTCCCTTTACTTCACCGTTGATTGAGGAGAGGAAGTCCGGTACCGGAACTTTTGCGCTTGTTGCGTCCTTTGAGTCCTGACCCGATATGATGTTCATAAGTAAAGCAGCGTCTTCTACGTTCTTTGTTATAGGGCCTATCTGGTCAAGGGATGAGGCAAAGGCGGTCAGGCCGTACCTTGAAACCCTTCCGTAGGTCGGCTTTAAACCGACGACTCCGCAGAAGGAAGCGGGTTGTCTGATTGAACCTCCCGTATCTGAACCGAGGGAGGCAAGGGCCGAACGGGCAGAAACTGCTGCGGCTGAACCTCCAGAGGAGCCTCCCGGTACCCTTTCAAGGTCCCAAGGATTTCTTGTCGGGCCGAAGTAGGATGTTTCGGTTGAGGATCCCATTGCGAACTCGTCGAGGTTGTTTTTCCCGATGAAAATTGCTCCCCTTTCCCTTAACCTTTTAACCACTGTTGCGTCGTAAGGTGAAATGAAATCCTTCAGGATTTTTGAGGCACAGGTCATCCTTACGCCTTCAACGTTTATATTGTCCTTTATGGAAATGGGAATTCCGAAAAGTTCGGGTATTTCGTCTTCTGATAGCTTTTCCAGCTCTCTGTCTGCAACCTCTACCCGTTTCCTTGCTTCTTCTTCTGTTACGGTTATGTAAGCGTTGAGCTTTTCTTCGGTTTCCTCTATCCTCTTCAAAAGAGTCTCAAGAAGCTCTGACGGCTTCAGCTCCTTTTTTCTTATAAGATTTCCGAGTTCCCTTAAGCTCTTGTTTAGAAGCTCCATACCTTCCTCCTACTTTTTCACAACTTTCGGCACGACAAAGTATTCGCCGTCGGTTTCCGGCGCATTCATGAAGACCTTTTCCCTGGGAAGGCTCATCCCGGGAATATCTTCTCTCAGCACGTTTTCTGCAGGAATTACTTGAAACTTGGGATCAATCCCTTCGGTATTAAGCTCGTTTAGCTTCTCAACAAACGTTAAGATTTCCGATAGCTGTTCCCTGAACTTTTCTACTTCTTCTTCCTTTAGCTCAATCCTTGCTAAGTGAGCGATGTGGAGTACTTCTTCCCTTGTCAGCCTCATTTCTTTCTCCTTAAATAGGCTTTTATGCTCTTTCCGATCTCTTCTATTCTTTCCTTCATTATCGGGTCTGAAGAGTGGGAAACTATCCTGATATTGGGATTAAGTTTTACCTCCCCTGTATAGACGGCCTCCTCAAGCCACTTGATAAAGTCTATGCCGTTACCCCCGAAAGGGGCGTACTCTTCCATATAATTGTCGAGGTCAAGGACTTCTATCCTCGGCCCGAACTTCTTCACAATCTCCTTTAAGTGGTCGACCCGTCTGACAAGTATATAATCGGGAGGGGCGTCCCTCCAGTCGTCAAGGTATATTTTCAATTCCTGCTCCGGAGGCAAGTTGTGGGGACAATTTTAGTGGAAATGGACGGGAAAGAGAAAAGGGTTGAGGTGAAAGGTAAGAAAGTAAGGGTGGATAGGCTCTTGGAGGAGTTGGGGCTTTTCCCGGAAACTGCCGTTCTGGTTAGGGATGGTGAGCTTCTCTGTGATGATGACTTTGTAAACGATGGTGAAAAGGTAAAGGTTATAGTTGCGACCTCAAAGGGGTAACTGTGGGAAGAGTTATGGCTTTAGACGTTGGGTTTAAGAGGATTGGGGTTGCTCTGTCGGATCCCCTGCGTCTTACGGCTTCCCCTTACTGCGTGATAGAGAGGGGTAGCAACAAGGAAACCTTTGAGAGGCTTCTTTCCATAATAGAGGAGAAAAAAGTGGATGAGGTGGTGGTCGGCCTTCCTATAAATAGAGAAGGCGGTTTAACAAAGATAGGGGAGAAAATAAAGAAGTTTGCCGAGAAGTTTCAGGCTTTCCTGTCGGAAAGGGGAGTTAATCTGCCCTTTCACTTTGTTGATGAGTCCTACTCAACTGTTGAAGCAAGGGAGCTGACTAAGAGCCTGGGGAAGAAGAGGGAGGCGGTTGATGACGTTGCGGCCGCCCTTCTCCTCAGGGAGTGGCTGGAGATGCGGTAGGTTGCAAAAGGTTTTTCTGAGGCCTATACTATCAGTCGGTATTCAGTAATTGGAACTTCTGAATACCACTTGACAGTTTGAGAATGAGAACTATTATTAATAGCAGACACCCCCTATCCCCCTCCCTCCTCCCCATTAATATCTAAGGGGCGCCTCGAGGCGCCCCTTCTTTTTTCAGTTGCCGGTTGAACTGTTAGACTAGAATTAGCCAGTCGATATCCCATTGTTTCCTGAAAGGTGATCTATGAGTGAGAGTGTTCTTTTGGGTTTTAGCGGAGGAGTGGACAGTTTTGTTTCTGCTCTTTTCCTGAGGGAAAAGGGATATACCGTCTATCCCGTCTTTTTTAAGTTGCTGGAAAATGTGGATGTTGAAAAGCCTAAAAAGGCAGCCGGATTGTTGAACCTTGCCCTTACTGTTGTCGACCTGACAGAGGAATTTAGGAGAGAGGTTATAGAGTACTTCATTAACTACTACAGGAGGGGGCTTACTCCCAATCCTTGTGCAGTCTGCAACAGAGAAATCAAGCTGAAGTATCTTTATAGGCTTTCTGAAGAGCTTTCCATACCTTACATTGCTACGGGCCATTATGCCTTTGTAACTGATGAAAATCCTTACGGAGTTAAGTTGATTAAGAGGGGGGCAGATATAAGGAAAGAGCAGTCCTACTTTCTATCCCTTGTCGAGAGGAAAGTCTTTGACAGACTTCTTCTTCCCCTTGGCGGGTACAGGAAAGAAGAAGTTGTGGAGATCGCGAAAAATGCCGGGTTTGAATACAGGGGGGAGAGTCAGGATATCTGTTTTATCCCCGGGGATTATAAGGAGTTTCTTGAACGTTTCATAGAGCCGAAGCCGGGCAAGTTTGTGTTGAAGGACGGAACGGTTCTCGGTAAACATAAGGGGCTTTTCAGGTATACCGTTGGACAGCGGAAAGGGCTTGGAATCTCTTACGGAAAGCCTCTTTACGTGGTTGAGTTGAGGCCCGAAGATAATGCCGTTGTTCTTGGGAGCAAAGAAGAGGTTATGAGAAAGGAAATTTTTGTCTGGAAGGCCAACTGGCACGTTCCGTTTGAAAAGGTTGTGGAAGCACCGAATCTGAAGGTTCAGGTAAGGTATCGCTCGAAGCCCGTTGACGTTGATTCGATAGAGTGTTTTAAAAACGGAATTTATCGTGTAAAATTAGCGGCGGAAATCGAAGCTCCTGCGCCGGGGCAGGTCTGTGCAGTTTACAGCGGTGACCTGCTCCTTGGAGGAGGAGAAATAACACGGGAAGGAGTCGGAGAATGGCTGGGAGCATAGTCTCGATAGACTGGACGCTGGCGGTTCAGGCCGTTAACTTCCTTATCTTCATGGTTTTGATTAACAAGTTCCTTTTTCAACCCCTCCTGAATCTTATGGAGGAGAGGGAAAGCGAAATTGCCTCTCACTACTCGGAAGTTGAGGCCTTGAGGGCCAAGGCGGATAAGTTGCTTCAAGAGGTGGATCAGGTGCTCCGGGGCGCCAAGGAGGAGGCGAAGAAGCTTATAGACACCGCCGTAAAGGAGGCGAGGGAAGAGAGGGAGAGACTCCTCAAGGAAGCCCAGGAGGAGGCTGCGGCAAGAGTTGAAAGGGCAAAAGAAGAGATATGGAAGGCCTTTGAGGCTGAAAAGGAGAAAGTTATAGAAGAAGCCGAAAAGATTGCAGAAGAAATTGTCAAGAAAATCCTTGGAAAGGCTGCTTAAGGGGGAGAAATGGAACACGGAGGACATCTTCTGTTCTGGAAAACGGTAAACACGATAATTCTCTTTGCCCTTCTTTACTGGCTCCTTAGAAAGCCCGTTTCAAAGTTCATAAACGACGGGATAAACGCCATTGTCAGCAGATTTGAAAAGGCCAAGCAGGAGAAAGAGGAAGCTTTAAGACTTCTTAAAGAAGCCGAAGAAAAGCTTGAGAATGCGAAGGCAGAGGCCGAGAAGGTTCTTGAGTATTCGAAGGAAGTAGCCCAAAGGGAAAGGGAGCAGATAGTTCAAGAGGCCAAGCAGACCGCTAAGAGAATTATTGAGATGGCCAACGAGGAGATAGAGAAAGAGGTTTACAGGGCAAAAGAGGAACTGAAGAAGATAGCAGCCCAGAAGGCGGTTGAAGCTGCAGAAAAGAAGTTAAAGGCTTCTGTAACGCCGGAAGTTAACAAGAAACTTATAGAATCCAGCCTTCAAAAGCTTTAGGAGGGATCAAGTTGAGATTGGAAGTCAGAATTGCCAGAAGGTACGCCAAGGCACTTTCCGAGGTCCTTCCCGATGAGAGACTTGAAAAGGTTTTAGAGGAGTTAAAGAACCTCGCTTCCCTTTTTGACGAGAAAGCCCTGCGCTACCTGAAAAGTCCGGTTGTTCCTGTAGAAAAGAAGAAAGAGCTTCTTTCAAAGATCCTCGAGAAAGTTGAGATTTCCGACGAACTGAAAAAGGTCCTCTTTCTTATGGCGGAGAAAGATAGGCTCGGCCTTCTCAGGGAGTTCCTTTCGGAGTTTGAAAACTTCGTTGATGCAAGGCTTGGGGTTGTGAAGGCAGAGATTACTAGTGCTACTGAGCTTGATGAGGAAACCCTTAATAAGATAAAGGCAAAAATTGAGGAACTTTTCGGAAAGAAAGCCGAAGTTTCGGTAAAGCTTGATCCCTCCTTGATCGGCGGTTTTGTCGTTAAGGTCGCCGATAAAGTCCTTGATGCTTCCATAAGGACTCAGCTTGAAAACCTGAGGAAAGCGATAGCCGATTAATATAAAACCAGTAAGCGAGGTGAGACGATGCAGATTAGGGCAGAGGAAATCTCCGAACTGATAAGAAAGCAGATTGAAGAGTTTGAGGCCTCTGTAAAGCTTGATGAAACCGGTATCGTCATCAAGGTCGGCGACGGAGTTGCAAGGGTTTACGGCCTTGAGAACGTCGAGTACGGAGAGGTTGTTGAATTTGAAGACGGAACAGAAGGTGTTGCCTTTAACCTCGAAGAGGACAACGTCGGTGTTGTTCTCCTCGGTGAAGGAAGAGGAATAGTTGAGGGAGGAAAGGCGAAGAGGACGGGAAGAATCCTCGACATGCCCGTCGGAGACGGGCTTATAGGAAGGGTTCTTGATCCTCTCGGGAACCCAATAGACGGTAAAGGTGATATAGAGTACGTTGAGAGGAGGGCTGTTGAGCGTATCGCTCCCGGAATCGTAACGAGGAAGCCGGTTCACGAGCCCCTCCAGACCGGAATCAAGGCAATTGACGCCCTCATTCCGATCGGAAGGGGACAGAGGGAGCTGATTATCGGAGACAGGCAGACCGGAAAGACTACGATTGCCGTAGATACTATTCTTAACCAGAAGAGAGAAGGGGTTATCTGCGTTTACTGTGCTGTCGGCCAGAAGCGTTCAACGGTTGCCCAGACAGTTCAGCTCCTCAAAGAGCTGGGGGCTATGGAGTATACAATCGTTATTTCCGCTACAGCTTCAGATCCTGCGGCGCTCCAGTACCTCGCTCCCTACGCCGCCTGTACAGTTGCAGAGTACTTCAGGGATACGGGAAGGGCTGCACTCATAATCTACGACGACCTCTCAAAGCAGGCCGTTGCTTATCGTGAGATGTCTCTCCTCCTCAGGCGTCCGCCCGGAAGGGAGGCTTACCCCGGAGACGTCTTTTACCTTCACTCAAGGCTCCTTGAAAGGGCTGCTAAGCTCAACGACGAGCTCGGGGCAGGTTCACTTACAGCCCTCCCGATTGTTGAGACAAAGGCTGGAGACATCTCTGCTTACATTCCTACAAACGTTATTTCAATTACCGACGGACAGATATTCCTTGAGACCGACCTCTTCTATAAAGGTCAGAGGCCGGCTATTAACGTAGGTCTTTCGGTTTCAAGGGTCGGTGGTGCGGCCCAGATTAAGGCCATGAAGCAGGTTGCAGGTAAGCTCAGGCTTGAGCTTGCAAGGTACAGGGAGCTTGAAGCATTTGCTCAGTTCGCTTCCGACCTTGACCCGGCAACGAGGGCTCAGCTTGAGAGGGGTAGGAGGCTAATGGAGCTACTGAAACAGCCTCCCCACAAGCCGATTCCTGTTGAGAAGCAGATTGTTGCCTTCTTCGCCGCAATCAACGGATACCTTGACGACATTCCCGTTGAGGCCGTTAACAAGTTCGAGTGGGAACTTTACGCCTTTATGGACGCCAAGTATTCCGACGTCCTCAAGGAAATTCTCGATAAGAAACAGCTTGACGACGAGCTGACGGAGAAGCTCCACAAGGCCATCAAGGAGTTTAAGGCTACCTTCACCGCCTAATTGGAGAGGTAAAAATGCCCGGAATGAGAGAAATTAAAGCCAAGATAAAGAGCCTGAAGGGAACAAAGCGGATTACCGCCGCAATGAAGGCGGTGTCCGCTGCGAAGCTCCGCAAGGCTCAGACGGAGCTTTTCGACGTTCGCCCCTATGCCGCTGTGATGAAGGAGATGGTAGAGGGCCTCTACCTCAGAGAAAACCCTGCAATTCATTCAATATTTAAGGTTAGGCCTGTTAAGAGGATAGAGCTTGTTGTTATCTCTTCTGATAAGGGTCTGTGCGGGGCTTTTAACGCAAATATCATCAGGAGAGTTAACCGGTTTGCGAAGGAGAAGCAGGATCAAGGAATAGAGATAAGTCTTACAACGGTCGGAAACAAAGCATCCCAGTTTTTTACCAAGTACTCCGACTTGAAAGTTAGGAGGGAAATTAGGGATATCTTCAGGAGGATAGGTCTTCCCCTTGCTGAGGAGATTGCTTACGACCTTTACCTCGGCTACTCTTCCGAGTATTTCGATGAGGTTTACCTTGTTTACAACAAATTCTACAACGCCCTCAAGCAGGAAGTTGTGTTTGAGAAGATAATGCCTCTTACTGTAGAGGTAGAGGAAGGCACTCCGATAGCAGAGTACACTGTTGGTCCCGATGAGAAGGTTGTTGAAAGGGCTGTGAAATCGTATGTCTCTGCTATTGTCCTGAGGGCGTTGAAGGAGTCTGAGACTTCGGAACATGCTGCCAGAATGACTGCAATGGACAACGCTACGAAGAACGCAGAAGACCTTATAAGGAAGCTGACCATTTCCTTTAACAAGG
Source organism: Desulfurobacteriaceae bacterium (assembly GCA_027063785.1). GTDB lineage: Bacteria > Aquificota > Aquificia > Desulfurobacteriales > Desulfurobacteriaceae > JAMORC01. The sequence continues at coordinate 2,172 of JAMORC010000004.1, read as the reverse complement.
CGCGTCAGGCTGCAATTACGAAAGAGCTTATCGAGATTACAACGGCAATTGAAGCTATGAAATAATTCGGGAGGATAGTTATGGCTGAACACAAGGGAAAGATAGTCCAGATAGTAGGTCCTGTTATAGACGTAGAGTTTCCCGACGGAAAACTTCCCGAGATTTACCACGCTCTCAAAGTTCCCAATGTTAAGCAGATTACCTGGGACGGTAAGGTTGAGGAAGGCGATCTTATGCTTGAGGTTCACCAGCACCTCGGAGAGAACAGGGTAAGGTGCGTTGCCTTCGGTGCTACCGAGGGACTGAAGAGGGGTATGGAGGTAATCGATACGGGCGATTACCTTAAAGTCCCCGTCGGGCACGCCACAAGGGGAAGGATATTCAACGTTGTAGGAAAGCCGATAGATAACCAAGGTCCCGTTGAGGCCGAGGAGTACTGGCCTATCCACAGACCTGCACCGCCCCTCACGGAGCAGAAGGCTACTGCCGAGATATTCGAGACGGGAATTAAGGTTATCGACCTTCTTGAGCCCTACGCAAAAGGTGGAAAGACGGGACTCTTCGGTGGTGCCGGAGTCGGTAAAACCGTTCTCCTCATGGAGCTGATTCACAACGTTGCTATGAAGCACGGCGGTTTCTCCGTTTTCGCCGGCGTCGGAGAGAGGACGAGGGAAGGAACAGACCTCTGGCTTGAGATGAAGGAGTCAGGGGTTCTTGATAATACGGTTCTCGTTTACGGTCAGATGAACGAGCCCCCCGGAAACAGGTGGCGCGTTGCAATGACCGGCGTTACGATGGCCGAGTACTTCAGGGACGTTGAAGGCCGTGACATGATGTTCTTCGTTGACAACATGTTCCGTTTCATTCAGGCCGGTTCCGAGGTTTCTGCCCTCCTTGGAAGGATCCCCTCCGAGGTCGGTTATCAGCCGACACTTGCAACGGAGGTAGGAGCGATCCAGGAGAGGATTACATCTACAAACAAGGGTTCAATTACGTCGGTTCAGGCAATCTACGTTCCCGCTGACGACTTTACAGACCCCGCACCCTTTACCCTCTTTGCTCACCTTGACGCTACAACCGTTCTCTCAAGGGCACTTGCAGAGCAGGGTATCTACCCGGCAGTTGACCCCCTTGAGTCAACCTCCCGTATGCTTGACCCACACATCGTGGGTGAGAGGCACTATCGCGTCGCAAGGGAGGTTCAGAGGTACCTTCAGAGGTACAAGGAGCTTCTTGAAATCATCGCAATTCTCGGTATGGAAGAGCTTTCGGAAGAGGACAAGCTGGTCGTCCACAGGGCAAGGAGAATCCAGCTCTTCCTCACACAGCCCTTCCACGTTGCAGAGGTCTTTACCGGAATGCCCGGTAAGTACGTAACGATAGACGAAACGATTCGCGGATTTGAGATGATTATTAACGGCGAACTCGACCACCTGCCCGAAAACGCCTTCTACATGGTCGGAACGATTGATGAGGCAATAGAGAAGGGTGAGAAGCTTATGAAGGAAGCTCAGAAATAGAGGAGAAGTTAGATGGCTGCTACAAAGGGACTGCCGACGGAGATGAAGTTCCTCCTTGCTTCTGCTACCGGAAAACACTTCGAGGCGGAAGTCAGGGAGGTCTATATAGAGACGGACGACGGCGACATCGGCGTTCTTCCCGGCCACCAGCCGGAGTTCTACTCGATGGGCGCCGGGTTTGCGGTCTGGAAGGATAAGGAAGGAAGGGAGGAGAGGAAGCTCATTTACAATGGTTATGTTCAGATAGAGCCTGATGCCGTTAGAATAGGCGCTGAGGAGATTTACGAACCCGGCGAAGTGCAGGTAGAGGAAATTGAGAAGGAAGTGGCCGGATTAAAAGAGAAGCTCTCTTCTCTCTCCGAAGAAGAGGAGGAGAGGAGGGCTGAAATAGAGGCAGAAATAAAGAGGAAAGAAGCCCTTATTAGGAAGGCCGCCCGTTAGCGGCCTTCCTTAACTTTCTAACTTTAATAGCCAGTAATACTACCGCGGCAAAAAGTAAAACGTTCAGCCCGATCAGGACTTCCACTATCGTCTTTGACGTCTTTTCCGGTAGAGTACTTACCGGCTTTGGGATTTCTTCCTTCTTTAAGTGGGGTGTGATTTCGTAAACCTTTCCCGACTTTGTTTTAACTTTAATAACTTCGACGACTTT
>JAMORC010000003.1 GCA_027063785.1 Desulfurobacteriaceae bacterium | reverse complement strand
CAACCTACACTCCCCTAACCACTTCAACTGCCGTTCAATATTCAGAAGCTCCCGTGAGGCAAAAACCGCAGGAAAGCGAAAACCAAAGGGCATTCCGCCACTTCCCGAAGGATTTAACGCAAGCCCGTTTGATAGCTGGTGGAAGCTAAGCGACTCTATGGCAAGGAGGGTCGTAAAATACGGACTGAAAGACGAGGTTCTGGAGAAGGCTAAAAGAATGTGCGGGAAGAATTTTGAAGATTGGGAATGCCCAGAGTTTGAAGAAGTTAAAGGAAAGCTGGAGGAACTTGAAAGGACATACAAAGAGCTGGAAAAATACATAGGTAGGGGAGAGGAAGTTCCTGTAAGTGAAGGGGATAACGTCCTTCATCCGATTACCAAGATTCCCAGTGAGGTGGTAAGAAAATACAAAGATATCTTGGGTAACGAAAGGGTTCTTACAAAACTTGTAAGGGAGCATATTATGCACAGAATTAGCCGGGAAAAACGTCTTTGGAGGAAGGAGGTTAGAACGTGGGGATTTCGCAACATTCACAATATCTTACGTAATCCTGATGTGGTATTTTTTGACCGAGAGGAAAAATCTATCCTCTACTGTAAGAGGCGAAAAGTGGGTAACAGAATTTGTATTGCAGCAGTTGTTATAGGTGCTGAGAATAGGCATTATATCTATACCGTTGAACCTGCTCCTTATCCTCCTGCAGGCTTGAAATCCGGTCGTTATGTTAGTATCTATAGTAAATAGGAGGAATTATTATGAATGTCAAACTGGAATTTAAAGGCTATATGGACGGATTCTTACTTAAAGACCCCCAAGTTAAAGACATTGATAGTTTGGGAGAATTAGAGGAATTGGAATATGAGTTTTTTGAAGCAGCCACTGGCATTGATGAGGCAGGTAGGATTAGGTATTTTGATTTTGAACTTTGGAAGTCTCCAGAGCAAATCAATAGTTTGATTAAAAACCCTCTAATTTCTAAAATCCCCGGCTTTTACACTGTCCCTGAGTTAGGCGTAGAAAACGCCACTTTTAAAGAAGTCCTTGAGGCGGTTAAAAGATACTACGAAGAAAAATTCTCTTCTAAACAACCCACCAAAACCACTGCCTGATCCTGCCGGCTGGCTTCCTATTTTTCTCAAGTTTAAAACAAAAAGTCTGCTTTATTTCAAAATTTCCGCTATCTGAAATAAAAACATTTCTGGAGAGCTAAAGAGTAAAGCCGGGGAAGCCCCGGCTTGTATCAGGAGAGGATTTCGTCAATTGTAATGACTGTGCCGACTTTTCCTGCAATATCGGGTCCTGGCTTGAGAGTTTTCTTGCCGGGTCTCCAGTTTGCGGGACAAACTTCTTCCGGGTTTTCATAGACGTACTTCCAGGCTTCGAGCTGCCTTAAAAGCTCGTTTACGTTTCTTCCGACAGGCGGTTCAAGAACTTCCTCTGCAACGACTACGCCGTCGGGGTTGATGATAAACCTTCCCCTCCTTGCAAGTCCTGCCTCTTCGATGTAAACGCCGTAGTCCCTTGCGGTCTTTCCTGTCGGGTCTGCTGCGAGCGGGAACTTGAGGTCTTTGAGAAGCGGTTCAACTTCGCAGAAGAGCTGGTGGCTGAAGTGAGTGTCGGTGGAGACTGCAAGGACTTCTGCTCCGAGCTTCCTGATTTCATCAATTTTTGCGTTAACAGCGGCAATTTCTGTCGGGCAGACAAATGTAAAGTCTGCGGGGTAGAAGCAGAGTACGAGGAACTTTCCTGCGTAGTCCGAAAGCTTTACTGTTGTGTACTCCTTCTTTACCGGATCGTAAGCGTTGAGTTCAAACTCGGGCGCCTTTTGTCCAACGAGTGCCATCTTTCCCTCCTGTTTTCAGTTTTCTTGCTGTTGTAAATAATAATCATTTTCAAGAAGGTTTCAATGGGATTTTGGCTATAATGGCTGATAGTTTTTATAGGAAAAATCTATTTGATTTCTTCCGGTTTTCCGAGGTAAAAGCCTTGACCGTAGTTAACGCCGATTTCTTTAACGATTTCGTATATCTCTTGGGATGAGACAAACTCTGCTACTGTTTTTATGTTAAGGTCATTGCAGAAGGTAACGATGTGTTTGACAAGGGTTCTTACCTCTTTTGATTCGGGCAGCTTCGATACGAGGCTTCCGTCAATCTTTATGAAGTCGGGCTTAACGGCGGCAATGTACTCGTAGTTTGAGTAGCCGCTTCCGAAATCATCTATAGCGAGGGAAGCTCCGATTTCCTTTATCTTTCCGTGAAAGCTTTTAAGAAGCTTTATGTCGCTAAAGGCTTCTGTTTCTACCACTTCGAAGCTGATTTTTTCGCCCATTCCTTCGTTTTCTACAAGTTCCAGAAGCCAGCTTATCATTTCTTCCGATGCTATATCTTCAGAGGAAAGGTTTAGGGAAACCCTGAAGTCTTTTTCCTTCGCTGTTTTTATTGCTTTCTCTATGACGGCCTTTGAGAGCTTTTTGTAGAGGGCGAGTTTTTTGGCCAGTGGTAGGAATTCCCCGGGATTTATGTAATTACCCTCTTCGTCCTTTACTCTAATAAGGGCTTCATACTCAAAAATATCCCCGCTGTTTACATCTACTATGGGTTGAAAAACAGGAATAACTCTTTCCTCTTCTAAAGCTTTTTTCACCTGTGTTATTACCGTTACGTTCTTTTTAAGTATTTCGAAAGTTTCGGCAAGCTTTCCGCTGAATATAAAGATATCGAGCTTCCTCTTTTTAGCTTCCTGTTCTGCAATTTCGGCTTCTACCAGCAGGTTATCCCTGTTGTTGGATATACCTGCCACGACGTCTAACCGGAATTCAATGTCCCTTACTTTGAAATCCTTGCTTTCTATTAGACCTATAAGTTCATTTACCAGGTTCAGGAACTTTGAGGTTTCAATGTCGCAGACAAGCAGTCCGAATTTGTCTCCCCTGATCCTGTATACGTTACTTTTTTTAACTCTCTTTTTCGCAAGTCTTTTTAGCGTTTTTCCGAACTCCCTGAGTATGGTGTCTCCCTCTTTAAATCCGAAAAGTTCATTAACGTCTTTAAAGTTTCTGATATTGAAGAGGGCAAAGTTTAGCTGTCTGGCCGGGTCGATTTTCTCCAGGTCTGACTCGAGCTTTTTCCTGTTGAAAAGCCCCGTTACGTCATCCTTAAAGGCCTTAATTTTCAGAAATCGGGATACTTTCAGGAGTTCACGTTCCTTTTCCTTTAACTGTTTAAGTGCCTTAAGCATCTTTTGAATGTAGTAGGAGATTGCACCGCCGGAACCTATGAGTATTAAGATGACGAAGACATTTGTTAACGCAATTCCCCTTCTAAACTTTGTTAGGAAGGAGTTTTTCAGGCTTAAAACCTGCTTTAGTATGTCGTTTGCGGTAATGTAGCTTCCGATTATCCAGTTCCAGTCGGGGTAGTAGCGGAGGTAATAGGTTTTATCCTTTACCTCTAAGAAGATGCCTTTTTTCAGTTTTTCTATCGGTATTCCTTTAACAAAGGAAAATTCCCGCGGAATTTTATCGTTCAGGTCGATTATAAAGACGTTGTAAACGGCATTTTCGGCCTTTAGGGTTTCCTTGTACTTTTCTTTGAACTGTTTCAGATATACGCCGCCCCCTATTATCCAGTTAAAGGGTTTAAAGAGCTTCACAAAGGAAATTTTCTTATCCACTTCCCGGGTTCCCGGTAAATACCAGTAATAGGAGACAAATCCTTCGTGGTTTGGAGAATAAAGGACTACTCTTTCAAATTCTCTGTGAACAAACTTCCCCTTTTTGTCCTTCCAGTTCCACAGGCTTTTCCCTTCAACTTCCGGAAAGGCAGGGTTTAGGATGACCGGCCCTTTTACCGAGTCAATGAAAATGTATCCCATTCCGTCCAAAAACCTGTACTTCTTTAGGGCGGATTTAATCAGTTCTTTTGTTTTCCTGTTGCTGCATCCGGCTTTTCTGCATCCTTTGTAGATTGACTCTGCTATCTTGTAGGCGTTTAGGACTTCCTCCCTTACCCTGTTTTTAAGATCTTCCTCGAGCTGTTCGTCCCTGGTTTGAACATCGGCCAGGATAAAGTCGGTAGTGTTTTTCAGCCTTTTCTTTGCTTCATTGTAAACGGAAAGGTATATTGCCTTCTCAAGCTCTTTCTGGAAGAAGTAGCTCGAGTAGATTGAGAAGGCAATGCCGCCTATGACTATCAGGGCAAGAAAGAAATGAATCTTTATTAATCTGTTTTTCGCCTTATTCGGCACCTTTCACACCCGGTTTTGGAGCTGCTAAAATTCTGTGACGCTGAAACTATTATAACTGCTTTCGGAGGATAGGGTTGAAAAAGCCCCCTTACAAAGCCTATAGGAAAAGAGATGAAGAGGAAAAGCTTCCTGTAGAGCTTCCCGATAAGATTGATACGCCCCAGGCCGAACAGTTTGTATTGGATGTTTATAAATTACTCCACTGGCTGTCGGAACACAGAAAGAAGGTTTTGGGTGTAGTCCTCGTTGTTCTGCTGTTTGCGGGAGTTTTCGGCGGTTACAGGTGGTATAAACTTTCCGTTGAAGAGAAGGCTGCAAAACTGGTAGATGCCGGTCTTTTTTACCTTGAAGAGGGGAAAAGGGAGGAAGCTCTTTCGCTCTTTGAAAAGGCCGTCAAGGAGTACCCCGCTGCTCCGTCCTCAAAAGTTGCTTCCTTTTTACTCGGTAAGTTGAAAGACAACCCCGACTATTACGTCGGATTTATAAACGATAAGGACTACCTGTTATCTCCTCCCTCAAAAACCTCTTTTGCCGCTGTCAGCATAGATAAGAAGGACTTAAAGGGTGCGGAGGCCGTCCTTTCCAAAGTAGAGAGGGGAAGAGACTGGAGTTATCCGGAAGCGCTGTACTACAGAATCTTGATCGAGATTATGAAAGGGAACGATAGTGAGGCTTTAAACGCTTTAGATGTCCTGAAGGGAGACTATCCGAACTCCGGCCTTTCGGCCCTTGCGGAGGAACTGCTGAAGTGAACGTAAAGGTTCTGGACTCCAGCATTGCGGGGTCAATTCTGACAGAGCTTAGGAAAAAGGAGACGGACAGCGGGCGCTTTAAGCTCCTTGCCCACAAACTTTCGCTTCTCCTGCTGGCGGAAGCTTTGAAGTCCCTCCCGGTTAGAGAGGTAGAGTTAGAGACGCCTGTCTCGGCCGGCTTGGGGGTTTCACTGGAGTGTGAAGTTACTTTTGTGGCAATTCTCAGGGCCGGGCTTTCTATGATTCCGGCAGCTGTTGAGCTTTTCCCCCGGGGCAGGCTCGGGTTTCTGGGGATATACAGGAATGAGGAGACCCTTAAACCGGTTCTCTACTACGCGAAGTTACCGGTAATTAAAGACGGATTTTACTTTCTCCTCGATCCCATGCTTGCAACGGGCGGTACGGCTGAAATGGCCGTGGATTTTCTTCTGTCTCGGGGTATCAGCGAAGAAAGGGTGAAGTTTGTTTCCTTTGTCTCGGCTCCCGAAGGGCTCGGAAGGCTTGAAAAGTTTAAAGAACTTGAGATTCTTACCGCTTCAATCGATGAAAAGCTGAACGACTGCGGTTACATTGTTCCGGGCCTCGGAGATGCCGGAGATAGATTCTGCGGAACTGAAGAGGTGGAGGTTTTTGAAAGCCATGGTTTTTAAGTCTTTAAGGGGAGTTGAGGACCTTCTTCCTCCGGAGAGTGAGAAGTTTGAGAAAGTTGTTAAGACTTTCAAAGAAGCGGTTGAAAAGGCCGGCTTCAGAGAAGTAATCCTGCCGATATTTGAGGAAGCGGGGCTTTTTGCCAGGAGCGTCGGGGAGACTACCGATATCGTTCAAAAAGAGATGTACGTATTTGAGGATAAGGGAGGAAGGCAGGTGGCCTTAAGGCCCGAGGGAACTGCGTCGGCCGTCAGGGCTTACATCCAGCACGGGATTTACGCCAAGGAGCCTTTTACAAAGTGGTTTTACGTCGGCCCTATGTTCCGGTTTGAAAGGCCTCAGGCTGGCAGGAGGAGGCAGTTCTTCCAGGCGGGCTGTGAGGTTTTCGGCCTTTCTCAGCCCGGCGCAGATGCCGAAGTCATAGGAGTTGCGGCTTCAATACTTGAATCCCTTTCGGTTGAGTTCAACCTTGAGGTAAACTCAATCGGCTGTGAGAAGTGCAGGCCCCGTTACAGGGAAGCTCTTCTGGAGTTCTTGAAGTTAAGAGTGGAAGAACTTTGCCCCGACTGCAAAGGGAGGCTTGAGAGAAACCCGTTGAGGGTTCTTGACTGTAAGGTTGAGACTTGTAAGGAAGTGGTTTCGGAAGCTCCTGTCATAACGGACTACTTGTGTGATGAGTGCAGGGTTCACTTTCAAAAGGTGAAGGAATACCTGTCGCTCCTCGGTGTTGGGTTTAAGGTTAACCCTCGTCTCGTAAGGGGTCTTGACTACTATACGAGAACGGTTTTCGAGTTTAAGAGCGAAAAACTTGGCGCTCAGAGTACGGTTCTGGCCGGCGGTAGGTACGACAGGCTTGTGTCCCAGCTTGGAGGACCCGAAACTCCGGCCCTCGGCTTTGCCATGGGTATCGATAGGGTGATGTTACTCTTACCTCAGGTTGAGGAAGAGAGGGAGGGTGTCTTTGTCGTAACGGCAGGAGAAGAGGCATACAGGAAAGGTTTGGAGCTTATAGCTTTCCTCAGGAGTAAGGGCATAAAGGCTCAGATTGATCACAGGCAGGGAAGCTTTAAATCCCAAATGAAGGCTGCCGACAGGGTGAGGGCGAAGTTCGTAGTGATCATCGGAGAGGAGGAGCTTAAAGGAGACTTTCTATCCCTTAAGGATCTTGATACGGGAAAGCAGGAAAAGATATCGGGCTTAGAAGAGCTTCTCGCGAGGCTTTAAATTGAAAAGGGTATTAGTCCTCGGTTCTACGGGTTCAATCGGGAAGAACACCTTAAAGGTGATTGAAGCTTTCCCCGACAAATTTAAGGTCGTTGGCCTCGTTGCAGGGAAAAGTGCAGGTGCACTTAGGGAACAAGTCGAGAAGTTCTCGCCGGAGGCCGCCTGTCTTGTAAACTTTGAGGGAAGTTTCGACTTTAAGGGGAAGTTTTACCGGGGACTTTCCGGGCTTAAGGAGTTAATAGAGGATGTTGACTTTGATATCTGCGTATCTGCGATAACGGGTTCTGCGGGAATTCTTCCGACCTACTGGGCGGCTAAAAAGGGCGGGCGGCTTGCCCTTGCAAACAAAGAATCCCTTGTCTGTGCCGGCGGGTTTATAGTGAAGGTTGCAGAGGAGATAGTTCCCGTGGACAGCGAACACTCCGCCCTCTTCCAGTGCTTGAGGAAGGAAAGGAAAGAAGATGTTGCAGAAATTATCCTTACGGCTTCCGGAGGTGCTTTTAGGGAGAGGGAGGATTTATCCTCCGTTACTCCCGAAGAGGCGTTAAAACATCCTAACTGGAGTATGGGAGCAAAGGTTACTGTTGACTCCTCCACGTTAATGAACAAGGGGCTTGAGGTAATTGAGGCTTACTGGCTTTTCGGCTTTCCCCTTGAGAAAATAAGGGTTGTCATTCATCCTCAGAGCATTGTTCACTCACTGGTGAGGCTTGTCGATAACTCCCTCATCGCTCAAATGGGAGTTCCTGATATGAGAATACCCATAGCCTATGCCCTGAGCTACCCGGAGAGGCTACCTCTAAACGGGGAACTTGAACTGAAACTTCCGGGACTGAGCCTCGATTTCCTTGAACCGGATGTAGAAAAGTTTCCCTGCCTTTCACTTGCTTATGAGGCCATGAGGAGGGGATATCCTTATCCCATAGTTCTCAACGCTGCGGACGAGATTGCCGTAGAGCTTTTCTTGAAGGGGAAAATACCCTTTACTGCCATTCCGGTCTTGATAGAGAAAACCTTGGAAATAGCAGATTTTCCTCCTCCTTCTTCCGTTGAAGAGGTCGTAGAGGTGGACAGGCTGTCCAAAGAACTTGCCTTAAAAGTTGCTGAGGAGTTTCTCTTTTGAAAAGGGGATTTGTTCACGTTTATACGGGGAACGGGAAGGGAAAGACAACGGCCGCGGTCGGCCTTTCTGTCAGGGCGGTCGGTTGGGGACTTAAAGTTTCCTTCATCCAGTTTTTAAAGGGCAGGCCTACGGGAGAAATGAAAGTCCTGTCGGAGATTCCGGACGTAGAGTTTGTTCAAACAGGACGTCCCGATTACGATTTTAATCCGAACGAGGAGGACAGGAAGCGGGTTCTTGAAGCTATGAGGCTTGCAAGGGAAAGGGCTGGTTCAGTTGATCTTCTTGTCCTTGATGAGGTTAACGTTGCTGTTCACCTGGGACTGCTTCCCCTGCCGACGTTGGTTAACTTTATTAAGGAAAAGCCCGAAGGGCTTGAGCTTGTGCTTACCGGTAGGTGGGCAAAGCCGGAAGTGATTGAACTTGCCGACTACGTGACTTACTTTGAACTGGTCAAACACCCTTTTTATCGGGGTAAACCGGCCAGGAGAGGAATAGACTACTGACAATGAGAATTTGCGAAACGTTTGTTTCTATACAAGGAGAAGGACTGACAGTCGGAACTCCTGCTTTCTTCATTAGAACGGGCAGGTGTTCTGTCGGATGCAGGTTTTGTGACACGGCATACTCCTGGAATTCCGGGGAAGAAATCCTCGTCGGAGAAATTATCTTAAGTGCATCAAGCTCTCCGGTTCCGACGGTTGTGGTGACCGGAGGGGAGCCTCTGGAGGAGGAAGACCTTCCCCTTCTCTTGAATGGGCTTTTGGATGCCGGCAGGAGGGTAATTCTCGAGACCTGCGGCCACTTTTTCAGGGATGACTTGCCGGAGGGAGTGAGAATTGTCCTCTCCCCAAAGCCTCCCACCATGGGCGTTTCCTTCCCCGAAGAGTCCGTTTTGAGCTTCTTGAAAAGTTACCGGCAGGTAGAGCTTAAGTTCACGCTCTTCAGTGAAGAAGACCTCCGCCTCATCAAGAATTTCTTAAAGAAAAACAGCGTTCTTATTCCCCGACCCGTGGTATTTCAACCGCTTCACCTTCCGACGGAAAATTACTCCGACACCTGCAGGAGAGTAGTTGAAATGCTGTTAAGTGACGGGGATCTGCTCTCTCAGTTTGATTTCAGGGTAATCCCTCAGGTTCACAAGTTCTTGGGGATTAAGTAATGTTCTGGCTTTATAACCTGCTGGTTTTCCTTTCGTTTCCGGCATTTCCTTTTATAAAGTTCTCCCTGCGGAAAAGGGGGAAGGTGTCCCTTTTCGGCCGTTTATCCGCTGAATTTCCGGAAGCTCGGGGAAAGGTTTTGGTTCACGCTGCAAGTGTCGGAGAGGTTGTGTCGCTGAAGCCGGTTCTTGACAGACTCGGTAGAAGGGCTGCTTTAACGGTTTTTACCGATTACGGCCTTGAGAGGGCCGGTTCACTTTATCCGAACATTCCTTCGAGGCTCCTTCCCCTTGATTTTTATCCCGTCATTAAATCTTTTCTTAAGAAAAACAGGCCGGAAAAGGTTTTAATTTACGAGTCGGAGATCTGGCCTTCCCTTTTAAGGGCTTGCAGCAAGCTCGGGATTCCGGTTTTCTTTATCAGCGGGAAGGTTTCGGAGAAAGCTTTTAGGAGGCTTTTAAGGTTCAGGGCTTTTCTCAAGCCCCTATTTGAGAACGTTGTTTTCCTGGCAAGGAGTGTGCCCGATGCCGAAAGGGCGGAGAAGCTCGGCTTCCGGTCTGTTAAGGTGGTCGGTGATCTTAAACTGGACGTTAACAGGCCGAAAGAGCCTGCTCCCCTTGTCCTGGAGAGGCCGAGACCTGTTATCCTCTGGGGAAGCACTCATCCCGGGGAGGAGGATATTGCCGTAAAGGTTCACGCTGAGCTGAAGGAGGAGTTCCCCGACCTGCTGACTGTCATTGCACCGAGGCACGTCGGTAGGGTAAAAGAGCTTCGCCTCCCGGGCAGAACCCTGCTGAGGAGCAGTTCCGTAACAGTTCCCTCTACCGTTGAGTTCTACGTTGTTGATACGTTGGGAGAGCTTCCGGCCCTCTACGCCCACGCTGATGTCGCCGTAATAGGAGGAAGCTTTGTCCCGGGCATAGGGGGGCACAATCCGGTGGAAGCTCTCGTCTGGAAAAAACCGGTTGTGGTCGGTCCGTATTCAGACCACTTTTCCCACATAGTGGAAATGCTTAAAATTCCCGTGTGTAGGGCGGAAGAGCTTCCGAACTTCCTGAAGGAAGCGCTGAAGGGAGAAATTACTTCAGACCTTTCTTATAATCTCTGGACTGCATCAAGGGGCGTGGCCGAAAGGATATTAGAGATAATCGGAGAAAAAGTTGTCATTGAACAGGCTTAGGAAGAAAGTTCTGAACAGGGAGTTTCCGTACCTGCTCCTGTTTGTTCCCCTGTATCTGCTTTCGAAGCTCTACTGTTTCCTCTCCCGGCTGAGGAATGCACTCTACGATCTGGGTGTGTTAACTTCCAGGAGTTTTCCTCTTCCGGTAATTTCTGTGGGAAACATAGTTGCCGGCGGTTCGGGAAAAACACCCCTCGTTGAGTCAATCTACCTCTGCCTTGAGGAAGCCGGGCTTTCTCCGGCGATCGTTACCAGGGGATACGGCGGTAAGGAAAAGGGACCTGCGATTGCCGGTCCGAAGCCGGAGGTCTTCGGAGATGAAGCTTCGGTTTACGCCCTTAAAGGTTACAGGACTATTGTTTCCGTGGACAGAGCAAAGGGCGTGGAATTTGCCTTCTCAAACGGCACAAACGTGGCAATTCTTGACGACGGCTTTCAGCACAGGAAAGTCAAGCCTTCACTTAACATAGTTGCGATTGATCCCTTTAACCCCTTCGGAGACGGCTACTGCCTGCCTCTGGGGCTTTTAAGAGAGCCTCTTTCCGGACTGGAGAGGGCTGATGCCTTTGTTGTAACCAGGGCAAACCTTGTTGATGAGAGGAGGCTTGATTCCCTGGAGCTTTACCTTAAAAGTTTCAAAAAGCCCGTATTCAGAGCCGAACAGGTCTTTAAATTCTGGGTAAACGAGAACTTTGAAAGAACAACTCCTCCGGAAGGGGAGTTTGTGGACGTCGTCTGCGGTATCGGAAACCCCGATCAGTTTCTGAAAATGCTTGTGGACAAAGGTTACAGGTTGAGAAATGTTCTGATATTTGAAGATCACCATGTCTATACGGAAGAGGAAATCGAAGAGATAAGCAGGCTGGGAAATCCCGTAACGACGGAAAAGGACTTAGTAAAGCTGAGAGGAAGAGTAAAGGTAAAAGCTCCGGTGCTGAGGCTTGAAGCCTACGGCCTGAAGGAGTTTATTCTTGCAAACATCAAGAACCTGGAAAAGCAGGAAGAGGAAGAGGTTGAAGGAGCTTTCGCATCTACTGGAGTACCTGACTTTAAGGGTTAGTCTTTCCTTGATAAGGAGTTTGAGCAGGGAGTCGGCCTTCAAGCTTGGCGATTTCTTCTCTTCCCTTGCCTACAACTTGCCCAGAATAAAGAAAGTTACGGAAGAAAACCTTCGTTTTGCAGGATTTCCGGTTTCAATCGGGAGGGAAAGTCTAAAGAATTTTGTCAGATATTCCATAGACTTTTTCCGACTTCCTACTTATTCCTTTGATTACCTCAGGAGTCTCTTTTATCCCTTTGATCCGTCCGTGCTTCCCGATGAAGGTGGGATTCTCCTGACAGCCCACATAGGAAACTGGGAGCTGATGGGTGCGTTCTTTTCGAGGCTCAGCGGCGGAAGGCTTTCTGTCGTTGCAAAACCGATGAAAAACAGGAGAGTTGACCGGCTGATAAACGGGATAAGGGAGTCCTGGGGAGTAAAAGTCATTCCCACGGGCAGGGGAGTTTCTGTTTTAAAGGAGCTGAAAAAGGGAAAGTTTGTCGGCATACTGGGAGATCAGAGGCCAAAGGTAAAGGAGGGCGTTCTGACCACTTTCCTCGGCCGTAAAACCTATACGAATCGGGGAATAGCTCTTCTGTCGATAAAGAGCGAGAAGCCCGTTATACCGGCCTTCTGCTTTGTTGAGGAAGGAAAGTACAAAATTGAGGTTTTCCGTCCCATATATCCGGAAGGAAAGAGCGTTGAAGAGCTTACGCAGTCCTACGCTTCTGCCATTGAAGCCGCAGTCAGGAAGCATCCGGAACAGTGGTTCTGGGTACACAGAAGGTGGAAGAACTCTCCCGAGTTTAAGGAGTGGAGAGAGTCGTTCCTTCAGAGGTGAGATTTCAGGACGAGCATCGGGTCGGCCCTGACGCTGCTTACGTAAACCCCGAAGTGAAGGTGCGGTCCCGTAGACCTGCCGGTTGAGCCGACTCTTCCTATAACTTTCCCTGCCTTTACGGTATCTCCTTCCTTTACCTCTATTTTGGAAAGGTGGGCGTAAAGCGTGTGAATTCCGAGGCCGTGGTCGATTACCACCGTTTTGCCGGTGAAGAACAGTTCCCTTGCCAGAACGACCTTACCGGAAAGGGCGGCGTAAACGGGGGTGCCTTTTGGAGCTACAAAATCGGTGCCCCAGTGGATTGAACGTTTTTTCCCGTTTATTATCCTCTTGGCACCGAAGGGTGTAGAAACTATCAGCCTTTTTAAGGGCTTCCTCATGAAGCTTTCCCGAAACTTTTTCGGCGTAACCTGTGAGAGAATTTTCTTCAGGAGGCGTTCTTCCTTTTCTATTCTCTTAATAAGTTCCGGAGTGTACTTGTGCTCTTTTACCCATATTTTCGAAAACCTGTACTTCTTCCCGGCTACTTTTACGGTTTTTCTCTCCTTCTCTGTGTTGCCCTCGTAAAGGGAAATTCTTACCCACCTTCCGCTTCCGTAGGGAATTACGAAGTATGCTTTCTTTGAAACTACCGGGAAAATGAACATTTTTCCCTTTGAAACGACCACAACTCTGGCGTTTTTCGGTTTTTCTTCGAGCTGAAAGAATCCGATTGAGCCGGGATACGTATAGGGAAGGTAAAATTTGGCGGCCGAGGCTGCTCCGGCCAGCAGAATTGTGAGGATTACGGTTATTAATGCTATCCTTTTCACTGCTCTTCCTTGTCTTCGGGTGTTTGATATATTCTAAGCAATCTTTCCGCCGGATGTTTCCTTGCCGTTCATCTGTAATCAAAAAAAAATACCCCCGAAAGGGGGTATCATTATTAAAGCAAAAATCTTAGGAGGTGAAACCCTTGATCGAGAGAATTTTAGCAGATATACTACACAACCACGGCATTTTTAAA
>JAMORC010000002.1 GCA_027063785.1 Desulfurobacteriaceae bacterium | reverse complement strand
CCAACGTATATGTTAACGCCGAGCCTTCTGGCAATACGCCACTTAGGACCTGTATACCTACCCATCTACTACCTCCGTTAAACCCTTCTTCTCTTTGGTGGTCTGCAACCGTCGTGGGGAATGGGAGTAACGTCCCTGATTACCTTAACGTTGAGGCCTGCAGCGGCAATTGCCTTAATTGCAGTCTCCCTTCCGCCGCCGTTTCCTTTAATCCTTATTTCAACGTCCCTGACTCCAAACTCCTTCATTGCCCTTTCGGCAGCTTTTGTAGCCGCAAGCTGAGCTGCGTAAGGAGTACTCTTCCTCGTCCCCTTAAATCCTACTGTTCCCCCGCTTTCCCAGCAGAGGGTGTTACCTTCTTTGTCGGTAAAGGTAACTATCGTGTTGTTAAAAGTGGTCTGTATATGGGCAATAGCAAATCCAACAGTCCTCTTCTGCTTTTTCTTAGAGCCTCTCTTAGCCCTTGCCATTAATTACCTCCTCAATTACTTCTTGGTTGCCTTCTTCTTACCGGCAACGGTCTTCCTGGGACCTTTCCTTGTTCTTGCATTTGTCCTTGTTCTTTGACCCCTGACAGGAAGACCGAGCCTGTGACGAACGCCCCTGTAACAGCCGATTTCAATGAGGCGCTTAATATTCATTGCAATCTCTTTCCTGAGGTCACCCTCAACCTTGTAGTTGTTCTCGATAATCTTCCTTATCTTTGCAATTTCCTCTTCGGTAAGGTCTTTCACCCTCTTTTCGGGGTCAATACCCGCCTCTTCGCAAATCTTAAATCCGGTCTTGATTCCAATGCCATAAATGTAGGCAAGGGAATAGGGAACTTTCTTGTTGTCAGGAATATCAACTCCTGCTATCCTCGCCACAGCCTTCCTCCTTACTTACCTTGTCTCTGTTTGTGTTTAGGGTTTTCGCAGATAACCCTTACCACCCCTTTACGCCTGATAATCTTGCACTTGGGGCAGATTTTCTTTACAGACGGCCTTACCTTCATCTGTCCTCTCCTGAAATTTTGTTTCTCGTGCCATTAGCCGCGGTATATGAAGGGACGGTCTAACCTTTCCTGTAAACTATCCTTCCCCGTGTTAAATCGTAGGGGCTCAGCTCGACGACCACACGGTCGCCTGGCAGAATCCTGATAAAGTGAACCCTCATCTTTCCGGAAGCGTGGGCAAGCACCTGATGCCCGTTGTCAAGCTCTACCTTAAAGTAAGCGTTCGGCAACGCTTCAACGACTTTTCCTTCTACCTGAATACCTTTTTCCTTAGCCATACTAACTCTCCTAAATTGCGGACATAATTATAGTCCCATCCTCCGTAATAGCAATATCGTGTTCAAAGTGGGCAGAGAGCTTCCCGTCCTTTGTAACAACAGTCCACCTGTCCCTCTTTACCTTAACTTTCCCCGTTCCCTGGTTAACCATCGGTTCTACAGCAAAGGTCATCCCGGGTTCCAGGGTAATGTCGGGATAACCTTTATAAACGTAGTTGGTTATCTGGGGTTCCTCATGAAGAGAACGGCCGATGCCGTGGCCGGCATACCCCCTCGTAACGTGGAAACCGTGAGCTTCCACGTATTTCTGTATCGCCCGGGAAATATCTATCAGCTTGCCTCCCGGCTTTGCAGCCTCTATCCCCTTATATAAGGATTCCTTTGTAACCTTTATAAGCCTCTCGGCCTCAGGGCTGATTTTCCCTACGGGAACCGTAACCGCAACGTCCCCTATCCATCCGTCCACAACTGCCCCAAAGTCAAGGGAAACTATGTCTCCCTCTTTAAAAACTTTTTTCTTAGTAGGAAGTCCGTGGACTACCTCTTCGTTGACCGAAACGCAAATCGCTCCGGGGAAACCGCCGTAGCCGAGAAAAGCGGGCTTAACCTTATACTCCTTACAGAGAGAACGGACTATCTGGTCAATGTCAAAGGCCGAAATGCCGGGAGCAACCTCTTCTGCAACCCTCAGCAGTATTTCCATAGTCGTCGCAGCGGCAGTCCTGAGCTTCCCTATCTCCTCCGGCGTTTTAAGGATTATTCCGTGCTTCGTCTTCTTCAACTCTAACCTTCCAGTCCGAGGGCTTCCTCAATCTTCTTGGTTATCTCCTCTACATCTCCGACACCGTAAATTTCCACGAGGAGGCACTTTTCGGAATAGTAGTCTATCAGCGGAGCCGTCTGCTTCCTGTAAACCTCAAGTCTTTTCCTTATAACATCTTCCGTGTCGTCCGCCCTTCCCCTGGAAAGCAGTCTCTTTACTATCTCTTCATCGTCAACGTTCAGGTATATAACCTTGTCGAGAGGCATGTTAAGCTCGGAAAGCAACTCATCAAGGGCTTCCGCCTGGGGAAGGGTCCTCGGGAAACCGTCAAGAATAAATCCCCTTTCCTTCACATCCGGCTGAGAAAGCCTCTCCTTTATTATGCCGATGATAACTTCGTCCGGGACAAGCTCTCCCTTATCCATATAGGATTTCGCAAGTTTCCCAAGCTCCGTCCCTTCGCTGACCGCAGCCCTTAGAATGTCTCCGGTCGATATATGGGGAACGTTATATTTTTCTGCAATCCTTACCGCCTGCGTCCCCTTACCCGCTCCGGGCGGTCCCAGGAAAACAACTCTTATCATCTTTCACCTCCCGCCTGAAAACCGAATCTCCTCTGTCTTCTGCCGACCAGTTTTAAATTCTCGTAGTGGAGTATGTCGGTGTAGCGCTCCATACTCTTTAAGGTATGTATGGCGACTCCGACAACGATGAGAACGGCAGTCCCTCCGAAGTAAAACGGAAGTTTCATCTTCATCGTTATCATAAGGGGAATAATTGCAACGAGAGTAAGGAAAACGGCACCGGCAAAAGTAAGCCTTGAAACTATCCTGTCCAAATACTTTGCCGTATCTGTGCCTGCCCTCACGCCCGGTATGTAGGTCCCGTTCTTGTTGAGGTTCTCCGCAATTTCCTCCGGGTTAAAGACAATGGCCGTATAGAAATAAGTGAAGAAAAAGATCAGACCTCCGTAAAGGGTCAAGTAAAGAAGAGAACCGGGCTGTAAAGCATCGTAAATTGCCTGAGCTATCGGGTGGTGAATAAACTTAACAACTGTTGCAGGGAACATAAGGACAGAAGCAGCAAAGATGATGGGAATAACACCTGCAGGATTAAGCTTTATGGGAAGGAAAGCGTTAAACTTCCCCGTTGTATAGCTTCCGATGGCTCTTTTCGCACTGTAAAGAGGAACTTTTCTTACGGCTTCTTCTATGAATACGATTGCTGCGATTATTGCAAGGATTATTACTACGACAAATATGAATTTAAACAGGGTCATGTCCCCGTTCTTAACCATCGTTATAAGGGTAATGACGGCGTTGGGAATACTTGCCACAATACCTGCAAAGATGAGGATAGACATTCCGTTCCCGACGCCCCTTTCCGTTATCTTCTCTCCCAGCCACATAAGAAATGTAGCACCGGCAGTAAGGCAGGTAACGCAGACAAAGAGGAATGTAAATCCGGGATTGGGAACGACAGGAATTCCGCTGGGGCTTGTCATCTTCTCAAGGCCGATGGCTATACCGAGGGACTGGATAAAGGCAAGGAGGACGGCACCGTAGCGGGTGTACTGGTTTATCTTCCTCCTGCCGTACTCTCCCTCTTCCTTATGGAGCTTCTCAATTGCCGGAACGGCAACAGTAAGGAGCTGCATTATGATTGCAGAACTGATGTAAGGCATAACGCCGAGGGCAAATATCGTCAGTCTCCTGAGAGCACCTCCTGAGAAGACGTCCATCATCCCGAAAACCGTTCCCTGTGCTCTCTGAAAAAACTCCGCCAAAGCATGGATATCAATGCCGGGGACCGGTATGTGGGCCCCCAGCCTGAATATGGCAAGGATAATAAGAGTAAAGTAAATCCTCTTTTTAAGTTCAGGGACTTCCGTAATACCCCTAACAATCCTGTGAAGGTTCATTAACCTCTCCTTACGCTATCTCTTCGCAGGAACCGCCGGCAGCCTCTATTTTTGCCTTAGCCGAAGCGGAAAACTTGTGGGCTTTAACCGTGAATTTCTTAGTAATCTCTCCGTCTCCGAGGATCTTAACTGGGAGGTTCTTCTTGACAAGTCCCACTTCCCTCAGCTTTTCGGGAGTTATCTCTGCTCCCTCTTCAAACCTCTCATTGAGGTCTTTCAGGTTAACAATTGCGTACTCCTTCTTAAATGGAGCGTTGGAAAAGCCCCTCTTGGGGAATCTCATGTAAAGCGGAGTCTGTCCTCCCTCAAATCCGGGCCTCGTTCCGCCTTTCCATCCGGAACGCGCCTTCTGTCCCTTTTGTCCCCTTCCGGAGGTCTTACCGTGACCTGAGCCGTGTCCTCTACCGACTCTTTTCTTCTCCCTTGTAGCCCCGGGATTGGGCTTCAGGTTATTCAATCTCAGCTCCATTTTACTCCTCCACAGGTTCAACTTTTACGAGTTCTTTTACCTTCTCTATCATTCCCTCAATTGCGGGGTTAAGCTCCTTAACGGTTGTAGCCCCACGCTTGTGAAGCCCGAGGGCGGCCAGAGTGGCTTTTTTCCTCTTACTTTTTCCGGCAAGGCCGCGAACAAGGGTTATCTTAACCTTAGCCATAATTACCTCCTGACAATCTCTCCTTCTTTGGTAACTTTCCTACCCGGAAGCTTCCAGCGCCTCCTCAGTTCTTCAACCGGAACGCCGCGAAGCTTTGCAAACTCCTCGGGAGTCTTGAGCTGTTCAAGGGCTTTAAGGACTGCCCTTACAACGGTGTGGGGATTGGTAGAACCGATAACTTTCGTGAGAACGTCGGTAACCCCCGCAGATTCAAGAACTGCACGAACAGGAGCCGAAGCGATAACTCCCGTACCGGGTGCGGCGGGCCTCATGATTATCCTGCTTCCGCCGAACTTGGCCTGAACTTCAAAGGGAATTGTCCCGTCAACAACGGGGATTTTTATGAGGTTTTTCTTTGCGTCTTCGGTAGCTTTTCTAATTGCATCCGGAACTTCTGCGGCCTTTCCGCGGCCGAAGCCGACAACACCCTTTCCGTCACCGACAACGACAAAAGCCGTAAAGCTGAACTTCCTTCCACCGGTAACAACTTTAGCGTTCCTGTTAATGTGAACAAGTCTTTCCTTTAACTCCAAACCTTCAGGTTTTACCCTCTTAGCCATCAACTACCTCCTTAGAATTCGAGTCCGCCTTCCCTTGCTCCTTCCGCAAGGGCTTTAATCCTTCCGTGATAGATGAAACCACCGCGGTCAAAGACGACCTTCGTTATGCCCTTCTCAAGTGCCCTCTTTGCTATGAGCCTCCCGACTTCCCTCGCCTCTTCGGTTTTTGTAAGCTCGGGAAGCTTAGGCCTTATCTCTTTATCAAGGGTAGAAGCCGCAACGAGGGTTACCCCTTTGGTATCGTCAATTATCTGGGCGTATATGTGCTTCAAGCTCTTGTAAACCGCAAGCCTCGGCCTTTCCGGTGTTCCGAATATCTTTTTTCTTACTCTTCTGTGTTTCTTAGCTATCCTCTCACGTCTTGTAAGCTTTGCCATTTTCTCACCCCTTTAAGGTTACTTCTTAGCAGATTTTCCGGCCTTGAGGATGATCTTCTCTCCCCTGTACCTTATACCTTTACCCTTGTAAGGCTCAGGCGGTCTGAAGGAGCGGATTTCTGCCGCAACCTGACCGACCTTCTGCTTGTCTATGCCGCGAACGTAGATGTTGTTGTCCCTGTCGACTTCTATCTGAATACCCTCGGGTATTTTGTAAAGGACTGGGTGGGAGAATCCCAGGTGAAGCTCAAGAGTGTTGCCCTTTACAAAAGCCCTGTAACCGAGACCTTTAACCTCAAGAACTTTCTCAAAGCCCTTTGATACACCGATTACCATGTTGTTAATGAGCGCCCTTGTCGTCCCGTGTAAAGCCCTCATCTGCTTTTCATCGTTGGGCCTTTCAACGATAACCTTGTTATCCTCAACCTTAATCGTGAGCTTGGGGTTAAAAGTGAACTCGAGCTGTCCCTTGGGACCCTTAACAACAACGTGGTTTCCGGGCTTAACCTCTACGGTTACTCCCTGAGGTATCTCAACGGGAAGCCTTCCTATCCTTGACATCTTTCCACTCCTTTAATGGTTTTACCAGACGTAGCAGAGAACTTCTCCGCCGACTCCCAGCTTCCTCGCCTTGTAGCCGGGAATTATCCCCTTGTTTGTAGAGAGGATTGCAACGCCGAGTCCCGCCTTTACGAGGGGTATCTCGTCTTTACCGACGTAAATCCTCCTACCGGGCTTTGAGACCCTCTTTATCTCGTTGATAACCCTCTCCTTGTTAGGACCGTACTTGAGGTAAACCCTGATAATTTTCTTCTTGTTTTCAGGGTTCTTAGCCCTCTTAAAAGGCTCTTCCCTGATTTCGTAGTCCTTTATAAAGCCTTCTTCCTTAAGTATCTTGGCTATTGCCTCGTTTACCTTTGAGTAAGGAGCTTCGGCATACTCATGGTAAACGAGGTTTGCGTTCCTTATCCTGGTAAGGAAATCTGCAACAGTATCCATCATCATGGCTTCTCTACCCCTCTAACCGTTTTTTACCAGCTTGCTTTCCTGATTCCGGGGATTTTCCCCTGGAGCGCAAGGGTTCTGAAACAGAGCCTGCACATACCGAAGGCCCTTATGTATCCCCTCGGACGTCCGCAGAGGGGACACCTGTTATACTTCCTGGTTTTGAACTTCGGCTCCTTCTGAGCTTTAACGATTAACGCTTTCCTTGCCATACTTCCTCCTCAATTACTTCCTGAATGGGAATCCAAGAGCTTCGAGGAGAGCCTTTGCCTCCTCGTCGGTTTCGGCTGTCGTAACGATAGTAATGTTCATCCCCCTTATCTTGTCAACCTTGTCGTAGTCAATTTCGGGGAAAACCGTTTGTTCTTCGAGTCCGAAGTTGTAGTTACCCCTTCCGTCAAAAGACCTGGGGGAAAGCCCTTTAAAGTCCCTGACCCTCGGAAGGGCAATGGAGATGAGCCTGTCGAGGAAGTCCCACATCCTATCCTTTCTGAGGGTAACTTTAGCTCCGATGGGCATTCCCTTACGGAGCTTAAAACCGGCCTCAGACCTCTTTGCCCTCCTAACGGAAGGCTTCTGGCCGGTAATGAGGGCAAGGTCGTTCATGGCGTTTTCGAGGGCCTTTATGTTCTGAACGGCCTCGCCCACTCCCATGTTAACAACGATTTTCTCGATTTTCGGCACTTCCATTACGTTCTTGTAACCGAACTTCCTCATAAGTGCCGGAATTACCTCTTCTTTGTACTTCTTCTTTAGTCTCGGAACGTACTTCTCTTCTGCCATAGCTCCTCCTTACTCCGGCGGATTACCGACCCGCCTTCTTTGGTTTGCTGATCTCATCGATAATTTCTCCGGATTTCTTGGCGTAGCGGACTTTCTTTCCGTCAACGAACTTTATTCCAACCCTTGTCGGCTGGCCGGTCTTGGGATCGACAAGCATGACGTTGCTTATGTGGATCGGAGCTTCCTTCTCTATTATTCCCCCTTCGGGGAACTTCTGAGAGGGACGGAGGTGCTTCTTGACTATTCTCACTCCCTCAACAATTACCCTCTCCTCTTCGGGAAGGACTTTCAGAACTTTTCCAACCTTCCCCTTATCTTTGCCGGCTATTACCATGACCTTGTCGCCGGCCTTTATCTTGAACTTCTTCTTAGCCATTAGAGCCTCCCTTAGATGACTTCTGGAGCGAGCGTTGTTACCTTTGTGAATCCTTTCTGCCTTGCCTCCCTTGCCACGGGACCGAGGATACGGGTTCCGAGGGGTTCTCCCTGCTTGTTGAGGAGAACAACGGCATTGTCGTCAAACTTTATGTACGTACCGTCGGGACGCCTTACCTCCTTCTTTGTCCTGACAACGACAGCCCTGTAAATCTCCCCCTTCTTGGCCGTCGCGTTAGGAATGGCGTCCTTAACGGTAACGACTATCTGGTCCCCGAGGGAGGCGTATTTCCTGTTTGAGCCTCCGAGAACTCTTATACACTGAACCTTTTTAGCTCCTGTATTGTCCGCAACGTTAAGGTAAGTTTGAACCTGAATCATCTCACCACTCCTTCAAAGAGTTTACTCGGCCTCTTTTGGAGTTTCCTCTCCGAGCTTCTTGGCCTTTTCAATAATTTCAACGACGCGCCACCTCTTGTGCCTTGAGAGGGGCCTCGTCTCCATAATCTTTACGACGTCTCCAACCTGACACTGGTTGTTCTCATCGTGGGCCATGTATTTCTTCGAAAATTTAACCCTTTTACCGTAAACGGGATGCCTGAACTCCCTCGTAACTCTAACGACAACGGTCTTATCCATCTTGTCGCTGACGACTACACCTATCCTGACTTTTCTCCTGTTAACTCTGGTCTCAGCCATTCCTGCCTCCGTTAAAGCTTAACGCCGCGTTCTCTGAGTATCGTGAGAATGCGGGCTATCTGACGCCTCGTGTTCCTTATTTCGGCCGTATTCTCAAGCTGGCCGTAGGCGTTCTTGAACCTGAGTTTGAGGAGCTTTTCCTTTAGTTCAAGGAGGGTTTTCTGAAGCTCCTCGTTTGACTTCTTTCTAAGCTCTTCGGTGTACTTCTTCATCCCTTACTCCTCACCAGCTGGAGTTTCTTCCCTTTTGACGATCCTGCACTTCATCGGGAGCTTGTGAATTGCAAGCCTTAAAGCTTCCATTGCAACGCTTTCGGGAACCCCGGCAATTTCAAACATAATCCTGCCGGGAAGAACCTTTGCCACCCAGGTCTCAACGTTACCTTTACCCTTACCCATACGGGTTTCGAGGGGCTTCTTCGTGTAAGGCTTGTCGGGGAAGATGCGAATCCAGACCTTTCCGCCCCTCTTCATAGTCCTTGTCATTGCAACCCTTGCAGCCTCAATCTGATTAGTAGTAACGTAGTGAGGCTCGAGGGCTTGAATACCGTAGTCGCCGAAGGCGAGCCTGTTGGCCCTGTAGGACTTTCCTTTAAGCCTACCCCTTTGCTGCTTTCTGTATTTTGTCCTCTTAGGCATTAACATGGTTACTCACCTCTCGCCATCTCTTGTTTTACTTCCTTCTCAATCTTCTTGAGAAGCTCTTCGGTTTCGTCCTTGTAAACGTCACCCTTGTAAATCCAGACCTTAACGCCGATGACACCGTATTTCGTCTTCGCAATGGCAGTGCCGTAATCTATGTCTGCCCTTATCGTCTGCAAGGGCACCCTTCCCTCACGGTACCACTCTTTCCTTGCCATGTCGGCACCGCCGAGCCTTCCGGCGCACATTACTTTGATACCTTTAGCACCGGCCTTCATGGCATCTGCAATAACCCTCTTCATAGCACGCCTGAACGCCACACGGCGCTCTAGCTGCTGAGCAACATTCTCGGCAACAAGCTGAGCGTTAAGCTGAGGGTACTTAACCTCTTCGATGTTGATGTAAACGCTCTTTCCTGTAAGGTCTTCAAGGTATTTCCTTAAGGCCTTAACCTCTGCCCCTTTCCTCGCGATGAGGAGTCCGGGGCGGGCAGCCCAAATCCTGATGTTTATCTTGTCGGGAGTCCTCTCGATGTCTATCCTCGCAATACCTGCGTGGTAGTACTTTTTCTTAATGAGTTCCCTTATTTTCAGGTCTTCGTGAAGAAGAGCCACGTATTCGCTCTTCTTCTTGCTAACCCACTTGGACTCCCAGTCTTTCGTAATACCGAGCCTAAATCCGATAGGATGTACTTTCTGTCCCAAGGTTTACCCCCGAATTACTTTTTTTCCTCTGGTTTACCGACAACGATAGTTATGTGGCAAGTTCTCCTTCTCCTTATATTGGCCCTACCCATAGCTCTGGGCCTTACCCTCTTCATCGTCGGGCCCTCGTCAACGTAAGCCTTCTTAACAATAAGCTCTTCGGGATCCATTCCCTTATACTCCGCGTTGGCAATTGCACTCTTCAGAACCTTTTCTATGAGCCTCGCAGCTTTCTTGGGGGAGTTCTGAAGGATTGCAAGGGCTTGCTCAACGTGCTTCCCCCTTATGAGGTCAACAACAAGCCTCACTTTAGAGGCGGACATCCTCGCCCTTCTGAGGATGGCCCTTGCCTCCTCAGGAGTTGCGAATCCCCTTTCGCCTTCCCTGTAATACTCTCTCTGCTCAACAGCCATTTCCTACCTCTCCTTACTTCTTCTTAGCTACTTTCTGACCGGCATGTCCCCTGAAAGTCCTGGTAAGGGAAAATTCACCCAGTTTGTGACCCACCATTTGCTCTGTTACGTAAACCGGAATGAACTTCTGACCGTTGTAAACGGCAAAGGTGTGGCCTATAAACTCGGGAACGATAGTGCAAGCCCTATCCCATACCTTTATAACCTTCTTCTCACCGGTCTCATTCATCTTTCTAACTTTCTTCAGTATCTTAGGGTTCACGTAGGGACCCTTCTTCAGTGAACGTCCCATTTAGACCTCCTACTTCTGATTACGGCGTTTAATAATAAACTTGTCGGAGTATTTCTTAGAACGCCTTGTTTTGTAGCCCTTTGTAGGCTGACCCCAGGGAGTAACGGGATGCTTACCGAAAGTTCTACCCTCACCACCGCCGTGGGGGTGGTCAACGGGGTTCATTGCAGTACCGCGGACTGTCGGCCTGATACCGAGCCACCTTGAACGTCCCGCTTTACCGAGAACGATGTTCTCGTGATCGAGGTTACCCACCTGACCAATCGTAGCCATACAGTCAAGGTGAACAAGCCTCAGCTCTCCCGACGGAAGCCTGAGCTGGGCGTAGTCTCCGACCTTACCCATGAGCTGGGCAAAGGAACCGGCAGCCCTTGCAAGCTGTCCGCCCTTTCCGGGCTTTAACTCAACGTTGTGAACGATTGTACCGACAGGAATGTTCCTGAGGGGAAGAGCATTACCTACTTTTATTTCAGCGTCAGGACCGGCGATAACCGTATCGCCGACTTTGAGTCCGTCGGGCCAGAGAATGTATCTTTTCTCTCCGTCGGCGTAAACAAGGAGTGCAATCCTCGCCGACCTGTTTGGATCGTACTCAATGGCAACGACTTTCGCAGGAATACCTATCTTGTCTCTTCTAAAGTCAATAATCCTGTAACGGCGCTTGTGTCCACCGCCCTTATGACGGCAGGTAATCCTACCCTGGTTGTTCCTACCTGTTCCCCTAACAAAACCAACCGTAAGGGATTTCTCCGGTTCAGTCTTCGTAATCTCGGAGAAGTCCGAAACGGTCATAAAACGCCTTGAAGGGGTATATGGCTTAAACCTCTTTATTCCCATTTCTCAACTCCTCGATTTAGAGTTTCTCAAGGTCTATTTCGTAACCGGGCTTGAGGGTTACAATGGCCTTCTTCCAGTCTTTCTTCTTACCCCTGAGGAACCTAATGCCCTTCCTCTTGCCCTTTACAATCATCGTGTTAACCTTCTCGACCTTCACATCAAAGAGCTTCTCAACAGCTTCCTTGATTTCCGGCTTCGTGGCATCCATGGCCACTTCAAAAGTAAGCTTCGTTATCTTCCTCGTCTCCTTTGTCTTGGAGCTTTTGGCCTCCAGGTTTGCAAGCTTAACGCTCTTCTCTGTAATAATCGGGCGCAGGATTATATCATAGGGGGTTTTCATGACAGCCTCTCCTCTAACTTTGGTAAGGTTGACTTAAAGAAGACGCACTTGTCGTAGCAGAGGACGTCGTAAACATTCAGCCCTTCTATTGCAAGAACCTTGACGTTGGGAAGGTTTCTAAAGGAGAGGTATGTATTCTCGTCAAGGTCTGCGGGAACGACAAGAAGAACTTTCTCATTCTCAAGACCGAGGTTCTTGAGAAACTCAACAGCCTTCTTCGTCTTGGGCTCTTCAAAGGAGAAGTCCTCAACTACGATGAAGTTGCCTTCCTGAAGCCTTCCGGCTATAACACTCCTGAGGGCCGCCTTCCTCACCTTCTTGGGAAGGTTGTAGGAGTAATCCCTCGGCTTTGGACCGTGGACGACGCCACCGCCGACCCACTGAGGAGCCCTGATGGAACCCTGTCTTGCCCTTCCCGTGTGCTTTTGGGGCCAGGGCTTCCTTCCTCCACCTCTTACTTCACCCCTTGTCTTGGTGGAGTGGGTTCCCCTTCTCCTCTTAGCAAGCTGCCACTTTACGGTTTCCCAGACGGCGTGCTTCTTTATGGGAGCGTTAGCAATCTCGTCCCTTATCTCTACCGTTCCGGTTTCCTGATTTTGAGCGTTCACTACCTTTATCTCCATTTCTCACCCCTTACTTACCTTTAACTATTACGAGTCCGCCTTTGTGTCCGGGGACTGCACCCTTAACCAGAATGAGGTTTTTCTCGGGGATAACATCAACGATTTCAAGATTCTTTACGGTAACTGTTTCGTTACCGTAATGTCCGGCCATTCTCTTGCCCTTGTGAACTCTTCCGGGAAATGCACACGCACCGATTGAACCGGGACCTTCGTGGAAGTCGGAACCGTGGGAGCGCCTACCTCCGCCAAATCCGTGCCTCTTGTGATATCCGGCAAAACCTCTTCCCTTTGAAGTTCCGGTTATATCGACCTTTTCTCCGGGCTGGAAAATTTCAACGGTTATCTTGTCTCCGACTTCGTACTGATCGATGTTGTCAAATTTCACTTCCTTTAACCACTTGGTGGGCTTTATCCCGGCTTTCTTGAAGTGGCCGAGAAGGGGTTTAGGAAACTTGCTCTCGTGTTTCTTGCTCTCCATAAATCCCAGCTGGAGAGCAGCGTAACCATCCTTCTCGGGAGTCCTCTTTTGAACCACAGTACAGGGACCTGCCTCTATCACGGTAACCGCAATGGCTTTTCCGTCTTCCGTAAAGACTTGGGTCATACCAACTTTTCTACCGAGGATGCCTTTCATCACTTCACCTCTTCATTAATCGAGCTTTATCTCAACGTCAACACCGGCGGGAAGCTTCAGGTCCATTAAAGCTTCCACGGTTTGAGGTTTGGGGTTTTTGATATCAAGAAGTCTTCTGTGCTTCCTTATCTCAAACTGTTCCTGGGAATACTTGTACTTGTGAGGAGAGCGAATAACGCTCCACCAGGAACGCTTTGTGGGAAGCGGTATGGGACCGGCGACAATTGCACCGGTCCTCTTAACGGTGTCTATTATCTCCTGAACAGACCTGTCAAGAAGCCTGTGGTCGTAAGCTGTAAGTTTTATCCTAATGCGGTCCTGAGCCATACCTACCCCTCTCTAATTAGTCCAGAATTTCCGTAACAACGCCGGCACCAACAGTCCTTCCACCCTCACGGATAGCAAACCTAAGCCCTTCCTCAATAGCTACGGGCTTTAAAAGCTCGACCTCAAAAGTTACGTTATCACCGGGCATAA
>JAMORC010000001.1 GCA_027063785.1 Desulfurobacteriaceae bacterium | reverse complement strand
GCCCTTGATAAGGCCTTGAGGAAGGCTCTGGAGAAGTTCTACCCGTCAATTAAAGAAGTAAAGCTTACAGATTACAAAGTTAGAATCTTGAATGAAACGGCAGGAACTGAGGCTTCTCCCAGAGTTCTAATTGAAAGTACAGATGGGAAACGTAAGTGGGGAACGGTAGGGGTTTCTCCAAACATAATTGAAGCTTCGTGGCTTGCCCTTGCTGATGCCTTTAAGTATAAGCTTAATCTTGAGGACGAAGGAGAGGAAGGGGAGCTCTAAGCTCTCCTTTTTAATTTGTTTGTAATATTTTTATAGGGAGGAGGTAGGGATGGACAGTAATACTAAGATCTTAGGGGGATTGGGAAGCCTTTTTATCGTTCTTGGAGTAATTCCTTACGCAGGAGGAGTTTTAGCTTTAGTTGGTTTTATTCTACTTGCTATTGCCATTAAGAACTTTTCAGACTCTCAGGGAAGGCCACAGCTTTTTAGCGATTTCGTAAAGGGAATCGTTATTTATATCGTAGGTGCTTTTGTTGGATTAATTTTCGGTGTAGGTAGTTTCCTTTCTCTATCTCAGGAGCAAGAGGGGATATTCGCTTACGGGTTAATGGTTGTAGCCTTTACAATAATGTATGCTGCTACGGTCTTTGGTTCCTACTATATGAAAAAGGTCTTTTCAGAAATAGCCTTAATTACGGCAAACGGTCTGTTTGATTGGGGTGGAAAGCTCCTCTTTTGGGGAGCGATTCTAACTGTTGTTGCCGTTGGAGCAGTTGTCAGCTGGGTAGGATGGATAGTGTTGACGGTTGCTTTCTTTACAACTCAAGAAAACAGGAAGGAGGAGAGAGATGGAGAGGTTAAAGGCGCTAGTTGAGGAGGTTGAGAAGTTAGGGGAGCGCGCTGAGAGTTTAAAGAGGAAGGTGGAGGAGCTCTCAGCTCTCATTGAAGAGAAGGAGAGCAAGCTTTCTGCCCTTAAGGAGAGCCTCCTTGAAGTTGAAAAGAGGGTCCTTTCAGTTTTAAAGGAGTTAAAGGAGAAGGAGAGGGAGCTTAGGGAGCTCCGCCATAAGATTGCCCGCCACAGGAAGTTGCTCCAGGATGCAGATTCTCCCAGGGAGTACGAGAGGTTGCTTGAACAGAGGAACAGGTTAGTTGAAAGGGCTGAGAAGTTAAGTTCTGAGATTGAAGATTTGAGACAGAAGTATAAAGAGCTTGTCTTTGAAGAGAACAGGCTTCTTGAGGAAGAGGAAACTTTAGAGAAAGAGCTGAGTCTCCTTAAGAGGGACTATAAGTACTACCTGAGGGAACTTGAAAGAGTTCTTAATAACCTTCAGCAGTTTATCTGTCGTTCTCAGGAGAGGCTTTCTCAGTAGGGGCTTTTTGCCCCTTTACTTTTTCCCTTATTCCCTGCTCTCTGTGTTCAACGAAGACCTCGTAATCTGGAAATTCCTCTGCAACTTTCTCTGCAAGGAGTTGGGCAAAGGCAACGGAGCGGTGCTGACCTCCTATTAGGTAAAGAAAAAGATGAGAAACGGTAAAGAAAAATTTGAGAAAAATGTAAGAAGGCGTAAAGAGGCGTAAAAGGGGGTAAAGGGAGAAATCAAGAAAAAGATGAGAAATTTTCGGTCTGTCCGCTGAAATTTCTTATTTATTTCTTTACTTTCAAGAAAAAACTGAGAAATTTGTTAGGTAAGGTTAATTTGCAGGTAGGCTAAGAAAGAGCTATCATTTATAGTAGGCGGTGGTGAAAGCCAGAAAGTCGCCCTGGCTGGCTGGGCGGGTCCTCCAAAAGGGAGGATTCGTTCTATGGAGGGGGTGGGCGTCCTCCCACCACCGCCTTACTGAATTTCTCCCTTTAGAAGTTTATATCTTTTTTCCCAAAGGTTTGTTATGTCAACAAGTCCAGAGGTTTTAAGAAGATTAAGAAGCATCTTTTTCTTTCTGCCTTCAACTCTCACCTTTGCAGGTGTTTCCAATTTAACAACAAACTTTGCTTTCTTACCCGGAACACTTTTTACGAAGAGTAGCACAGGTTTTCCCGATTTATCCTCTGTATCAAGGAGTATAGCCTCAGGTGAAGCTATCGTTTTCGGAATTCTGTAAAGCTCCTTTAAAGGTATAGCCGCTTCTCTCTTCTCTTTGGCATTCCTTATCATGTGCAAAATTCCTTTGTCGTTGACGGCTATTACTGGATTTTTAATTCTAAAGCCCGTTAATTTTTCTACAAGCTCCCTTATTTCTTTGTCTATCCAGCCAATATTTTTAAGCTCTCCTTTTGGTTTCCAGTCGCTTTTTATGATTTTCTTCACCCAATTCATAAACTCACGAGCCTTAGGCTGGGCAAATCCAAAAGCTTGTTTGAGCTTTTCTTCTGTGAGTTCTTGGAAGATGCCTTTTGCAGTTTCTATTAGGTCTTCTAAGATACCGCAATTTAAGGCTCTGTCTATTAGTGAGTCTGGAATCTCGTAGATTGCTTTTTCTGGATTTCCTTTAAACTGGTGCTCTTTGAGAATTTGGGGGTCTTTAAATTTACCGGTTAGCTTTGAGGGCTTTAAAACGGTTTCTCTTTTGCGGAGTTTTCCGTCTTTTGTGAACTCTACGGTGGTGAATTTTTTCCCAAGTTCACTTTTGTGGACAGGGTAAACGGTGCTTCTGCAGTTATAGTGGTTGGGTGGGTAGAATCTATCCCAGAAGGGGTCGTCCTTAGGTTTAACGGTTCCGTGGAGTCTCCTGCACAGTTTTGTGGTGTGTCCGTCAAGGATGGCGTTATACATAAGGTAGTGAACAGACTTACTATTTCTGAAATAGCTCTGCTTACCTGCGTTGTAGGCTGTCATTACGTTTGTGTTGTAGTGAGTGGATAAATGCGCAGAGGTAAGGTCTGGCAGGAGTTTTTTAACTTCCTGAAGAACCTCAGCTTTTGTTTTTCCTTCTTTTAGCCCTTTCTCGTAGATGGTTTTCAGTCTATTGATTAAGTCTTCTGAGGAAACGTAGGCTATAGTAAAGGCTCTAAATTTGAGGTGGTCGCTAAGCTTATTGAATTCTTCTCTCGTCATTGGAATCATTGAGCGAAGGTAGGTAATGGCTTCTTTATACGGAAGGGTAAAATGGTCTGAGAGCTTTATCTCTCCTGTAAGTTTTGCTCCGTGATAGTGTCCGAGAAGGTAGGAGAGAACTAACACGGTATGTAGGAAGTCGGCAAAGGTATGGAGCTCCCTTTCATTTAATCGGGGCTTTTCAAGCCTCTTTTTGAGAGTATTCGCTAAAAATTCTGCATTCTCCTTTTTGATTTCGTTAACTATGGACAGGAAGTTATCTACCAACTCCCCCTGAATTTCCAGAGGGCTTTTCTCTTCGCTACTTAAAAAAAATTTACGGGCTTACCTCCGGAAAGGGAAATGGGTTGTGGGGAATTGGTTATGACTTCCTCTCCTTCCTTAGGCTCAGGAACGTTAAGACGGCGGTATAGGTAGCTTGCCGGAACTTTCAGCCCCTTGTCTATCGCTTCAAAAATATCTTTGAGGTCTGCTTCGTTCGGAATTTCAAATTTGAACTCACATCTGTCCTTGACATTGTTAAGCTCAAGTATCCATCTTATTAGAGTGATGTTGAGCTTGCGAGCAAGGTATTGAGCGTCAAGTATGGCTACAGATTCTAAAGTCTCCTGATGAACTTTACCGAGGCTGTAAGCTCCCACTTCCGCGTTGTTCATTGTGAGAGTCTGCTTTGTTATAGCCTTGGAAATAGCGGCATCACACTTTTCTATCGTTGTCCAGAAGTCTGAGGTGTTGCCGGGGTTTATGGTGATAACCTCATCCACTCCCTGAAAGAAGGCAGAAGCCCCGCTCTGAAGCTGTGCCAAGTCTCTTGTTAGCTGTTCTACCTTATCTTCCGGGATGTCTCCTTCTTTCTTTATCGCCGCAACAGGCGGGTTCGCAAACTTGTCTTGGTAAAGGTAAAGCTGATAAATCGTTTCATACTTTAACTTCCACATGGGGTAGCAGGCTTTTAGGATACTTTGTCCCCACGGATTTTCCGGCGTAGGATTCCTGCGGAAATAGAGAATTCTGCGGTCGGGTAAAGACTTGTAGCCAAAGGACGTTCTTAAAACAGGCTTTCCTGAGGTTTTATCAAAGGCAAAATACCGAGGGTGGGCTGGGTCTATTGAAGAAACTTTGTAGAAACCGTTCTCAATTTTCCAGTTTACTATGAAGAAGTAACAACCGTAAGGCAGGAAATTCAGAAAGAGCTTTAAGTCCTGCTCAAAGTCAATGTCTTCAAGTGCTTTCTTTACAGTATCAACTGCATCTTCGTCTCCGTCAAAAAAGTGGGGAATTGAAAGAACCGCCGCTTTTCTTGTTTCAAGAGCTGTTTCTATCTGGTAATCAAGTAGCATATACTCTATAAGGTCAAAGTACTCCTCGGTTGTGGGCTTTTCAAAGAGTTTAACAGGCGCTTCTATGAAGTTCTTTACAAAGAGGATGTCGCCGATGTTTAACTTTTTCGTCAAAGACCTTACGCTACCGATTTTTTTATCAGAAGGGGAAATTTCTTTCATGGCGAACCACCTTGATGGTAGTAATCTTTTTTGGCTCTTCGTTTCCGCAGTCTCCGAGCCAGTCTTTTAGAATTTGCCGTGCTTCTTGGAGTTTATCCGCTGAGATGTTTTCTGTTTCATTCATTGCGTAGAGCTGGTAGACTGCATCCTTTAACAGGTAGAGTTTTGCAATCTCTTTTTCGTCGTCTGTAAGGTCTGATTTCCCGCATTTTTTAAGTTTTATGAAGAGTTTTCTAACGGCGACGTCAATGGCTCTCTCTATGATGGTGTTGTCAATGCCAAGAGACTCGCTGTTGAAAGTTACGCTTTCTAAAATGTCTTTCGGCGTGTGGTTCTTTACGTCCTCTACGGTAATAAGGCTTTTGAGTTCCTCTATCGTCATGGGAGCTCCTCAGAACCGGGGGCGGAAGCCCCCGAAAGTGGTTATACGATTACCTTGCTCCAACAGATTGCCTGAGGGACAGGGATAACAAGCGGTTTACTCTGAGCTTCAAGTTCTATGTTCTTACCCTTGTCGTTGTAGGTTACAAAGAGAGGAGTAGCAACTGCACTTGCGGTTCTTGCCTGTTTCAAAGCTCTCAGGTCGTCAATGGCGAGGTACCTGAGTCTGAATGGAGCATCAAGGTCCACCATTACCATCTGGTTGTCGGGAACGGCTTTTACGACGGCTTTTGTTTGAGGGTCAGTATAAACGGAGTTAACAGGCTTGACGAGAACATCGCCCACCATGATGCCGCCGTTTGCCATTTCAACTCTTATGGCTTTTCCAGTGTAGTTGTTTGAAAGGTCAAGGAGGAGTCCGTAAACGTCCACGCCGGCGTAAGTAACTACGTTGTTACCGTAGCCGTCCTTTTGGAGCTCCAGCTTCATAGCAGTTAGGAGCTTGTAAAACTCTGAAAGCTTCTCAGGTTTAGCAGAAGCATCTTTCCTCTTTGTTTTTCCAAAGTTAACCTCAAAGGTGTCGTAGCCTCCCTGAACCTTCATCTTGTAGTTGATTTTTCCGTCCAACGAGTCTATTGCAAGGGCTTCTACGGTGTTAAGGACAATTCTTCTGAACTTGTTGACTTTCTCCTGTATCAGCTTCTCAACGGCAACGTCGCCGAGAGCCATCATGTTCATAATGTCAACGGCACTTAAAGTGTCCGTAATGTCAATCGGTTGCGGTTCAATTAGGCTGAAAGCGAGCTTGTCTCCGGCAACGTTTACAGGTTCCCCGCCCCTTACAACGAGTGGAACGTTCCCGGTAACTTCCTGAATCTCAGCCATGCTGTAAACAGGAGAAGGATGGGTGTCAACGTCTTTTGAGTAGAGTTCTTTTGTAAAAGTTCTCGGATTGACAGGAGAACGTTTAATGTAGTCTTTAACCTTTGCAGGGGTTAAAAACTTTGAAAGGTCAATATGGAATCCCATCTTTTACCTCCTAAATCGTCCAAATCGTTTTTTCTTCAAGGGCTTTGACGGAGGTTTCATCTGCTCCACCGGAAGCCGTCTTTAAGAACCTACCGTTTACAACGCCGTGAACGAGGACGAGGGCATTAACGTTCTTGCTCGTGTCAACAGTTTTCGTTAGAACGCCCACTACCTTGTGGTCTGTATTTGAAGGGTCGTATAGAACGAGGTTACCGTCCGCATCTTCTGCTATTACGCTCCCGGCTTCCAGAACGCCTTGGTCGGCTTTAAGCTGTTTGGTGAGGATTACAGGTTTATGGGGAACTTCTGCTACTACCGTAACTTCTTGAGTTTCATATGTGGCAATCTTTCCATCCATTATTCACCTCCCACGGTAAAGACTTTTGCAATTGACGGGTCAAAGATGTCGCTTTCTTTTTGCTCTGAAGCCGAAAGGGTTATGGGCTTCAGCAGATCGTCGTTCGGAGGCTTTATGCTTTTTAGTGCCTTTTCAAGTAGGTCAAAGGGAGAGAGCGTCTTTCCATCCGATAGCTGGATTACTGGTTTAAAGAGATTGCACAAGGCTTCAAGAGCTTTTACACCCTCCTCACTCATTCCAGCAGAGAGGGCAATCTCTTTAATTCTCCCTATCTTCTCTTCCTTGTAGAGCTTTTCAAGCTCGTTCGGTTCTTTCTGTTGCTTTCTTTGAGAAGCTGAAAGGGTTACCTTAACAGCTTCCTGTGCCGCTTTGGCAAGCTCCCTTTTAAACTCTTCGCTTGCAATAAGGGCAGTAACGAGAGCTTTAATGTCCATCTTTTCTCCTCCTTCACAACAGGTTGAAAGTTTCATCCCTTTAAAGTCAAGGATTATCAGCTCTTCTGGCTTTACAGAGAGCTTTACTTCTCCAGCAGAAAGACCTGCAGACTGGTCTGCTGGCGGAACTGCCCCGAGGAGAGCTAAGTGGTGGAGGTAGTACTTTCCACTTTCAGGGTCTACGTGGATGCCCACGCTGAACCCGTCGTATTCACCGGACTCAACGCTTCTTTCTATCCATGGGGCTATAAGAAGGTCTGCGGAGATACAAGCTTTTCCGTTGTGTTCTACCTTTCTTAAAGCAAGAACCCTTCCAGCCGCCGGGTCTCCGTCCTTATACTGGTTTATGTGTCCAAGAACTACCGGAGGCTTGTAATTAAGGGAGGAAAAGGTCTCTACTACTTGGTTTATAACCTCTTCCGTTACTACAAGCCCGTTTCTCTTTATGCCTTCGCAAACGATTATGACGTTCTGTTTAACCATTTACCCACCCCTTAGATGAGGTCTCTCGGAACTACTTCTCCGCTCGTCGTGTCAACCTTAAGAACAACAGCTCCGTTAACTGCTACCTCAAGGAAGTGAACATGAATCGTTAGTTCCATGCTGGAGATTTCGTTTCCGTTCTTGTAATTGGGGGTTGGAACTTCTTCTAAGAAGCCGTTAATCCGGGTGGAAACATCCTGATTTTCAACTATGCCTTGAGTGGAAGCGTAAACGGTGGCTCTTCCCTTTAGCTTTAGCTGGACAAAGCCTCTGTTCTTGTTGAGTTCTTTTAAAACTAAAGGGTCGTTGACTTTGACTTTCAGCTTTGCCGTCATAGGTTCAAGCTTTCCGCCGGGAACCTTCACGCCGGCTGGCAAAGCAAAGCCGTCGTAGTCAAGCATTTTCCTTTTGGCTTCTACGCTACCTTCTTCAACGAGTCCGAAGAACTCGTTGCCGTTGACCCACACTTTATTCTGGTCAAAGGAGATAATTCTGTTCCCCATTACTGATTACCTCCAAATAGTTTCCTGAACACCTCAGCTATGGCATCGGAATTGGCTACTCTCTCTATCGTGATTCCCTGAAGCGGGGAAGAGACTGCAAAATCGTTTATGCGGTAGTGAACCTGACCTAAGGCAAGCTCTGATGGAGTGTTAAGGTCAAGGGGAACTTCCGCACTTCCAGAGATGATTATTCCCTTTGCCTTCCAGGTATTCAGAATGTCGTCAATGGATTCCCTTACCCTGTAAACGATTGAGGTTGTCGGATCGTTAGGATTGTCTATGATGTTTTCGTCAAGTGTTTGAACGAGGTTGTCTTCTATGGTTTCGTCAAGGATGTCTGAAACCCTTACCCAGTTTATAAATACCTCTGCCGGGTGAGTGTGGGCGGGAAAAGCTGTTGAACAGTTTCCAAAGAGCCTAAAGCCGTCTCTGTCTCTTTTTACGGAGATTATTCCTTGACTGTTTATGTACTGGAGTTCACTTGTGGGGTCGTTGGGAACATAGGTTAATACTCTTTCAAGCCCTACGACCCCTTTTAGCTCCTTGTTTGACGGAGAAATGTGGAAGCCTTTCTCAAAATCGGTTTTGACCGTTAGACCTGCCGCTCTACTTGAAAGCCAGTCGTAGACTACTTCTCCGGTTGCCGGGTCAAGGACTTTAACCCGCGGATAGAAGCAATAGGTTCTCTTTGAGGAGAAGTTGTTTTTAAAACTCAGTGCTTCTTCTGGAGAGACTCCGGCAGGTGCGTTGATGAAGGCTACTGCCCTTATCTTGTCTGCTAAAGAGGACATAGCCTGAGCAACGGTTGTTTTGTGGGAAAAGCCGGGAGCATCAAGGATTTTCGGGAAAAATCCGAACGTGCTTTTTGCTTTTTCAAAAAGGTTAAGTCCCTCCGTTACGTCTGTGTCGGCAGTTTCGTCGGGATTTTCTCCGACGCTTACCACTAAACAGGTGCAGTCTCTGTGGTCAAAGTAAGCTCTTAGGGCTTTGTGGATTGTGGAGTCTGGTGAAGGTTCTCCAAAAGTTTCAAGTGCCTCATCCCAGTTTCTTACCACAAGGATTTCGTCTTTCTTTCCGAGGGGGGAAGTTCCAACGAGACCTATTATTGCTGAGGGAACTTCTACAAAGGGAATTACGCCTTTTAGCTTCTCTGTAACTTTAACGCCGTGAAAGAATTCTGCCATCTCTCTTTACCTCTCTAAGGCAGTTTCTTTGTAGTCTAAGGCAAAGAGAGATGGCAGGTGGAAAGGTTACCACTTTAAGGCAGTTTGAAGCCTCTTAGCCTGTCTACGTGGATAGGTTCAACTCTACCGTCTGTGTGAATCTTCACGAGGATAAACCGCTGTTTTAGCTTAACGGAGAAGA
Organism: Desulfurobacteriaceae bacterium; assembly: GCA_027063785.1. Taxonomy (GTDB): domain Bacteria; phylum Aquificota; class Aquificia; order Desulfurobacteriales; family Desulfurobacteriaceae; genus JAMORC01. Next base: position 1,826 of record JAMORC010000001.1, on the reverse strand, counting down.
AGGTTAACCTTCTCCTTTTTCTGAAAAGAGTGGTAATGGGATAACCGCAACGTTTCCTGAAAACTGCTTCGGAGATAAACTTAACCAACGCCTCCCTCCTTTAAGAGCTTTTCACTCTCAACGATGAGTTCTTTTGCTCCTTCAATGGCTTTCTTTGCCCTGAGTAGTGCTTCCTCTGCAATGTCAAGCTGGTAGTGGCTTCTGATGATGAGTTCAAGCCCTACGCAAACTTCCCTCTCCGCAAGGTTTAGTTTGGCTAAAATTTCCTCGGAAGAGCTAAGCATCTTTTCTCCCCTTCTTTGCAGGTTTCCATCCCATATCCCGAAAGAGGGAGAGGAGGTCTGAAGCCTCCTCCTCCCTCAACCCCTTTGAGGTTAAAACACCAAAGCACAGGTGGAGTATCCGCCTATACTCGGCATCCGAAAGTCCAAGCTCCCTCTTGGCAATGTGAATCTTTGCCAACGTTTTCCTATCAGGCATTACTCTCCTCTGGCTCTTTGACCGGGACTCCGAGGGCGTAGGCTTTCCTTAAAGCCCTTGATGTGGCTCTACCTTCTGCAAGCTCAATCTTTCTCTCTGTATCTTCACCGTCGGATGCTGAGCCGAGACCTGAAAAGGTTGAACCGTCGTTAAGGGTTACCGTTACTTTCACAATTGGGAGATTCGGGTCAAGAACTTCCGCATCTATACTCCTGACCCTCTTGATTTCTTCCGGGTGGTTCTGTGAAAGGTAGAGGAGCCCGTCAAGGGTAACGTAGGGTTTGCCGTTTTCTTCCAAAATTACCCAGTGTAGATCTTTCTGAAGTCCGAGCTGTTTTAGTCTTTCAATTACTACTTTATTACTCATCACTTACCTCCACAAACTTGATTTTTGAAGAAGGCTTGAAAGTGAAACGTTTACGGGCTTTGACCTTCACTTTTTCCCCGGTTTTAGGATTGCGAGCGGTGCGAGGAGAAGTCTTTTTCAGATAGAATCTGCCGAATTCCCTAATTGAAACTTCTCCGCCTGCAAGGACTTCCCTCTTGATGATTTCAAAGACAGCGTCAACCGTCTTCTCAATCACTTCAATCTTTGCCCATTCGGGCTTAGGCAGTTGTTCCTTCACCGTTTCCCTTACTTCTCTCACAAGCTCCTTCTTGTTCATCCTGCACCTCCTTTATTGGGGTTATTTCAAAGTGTCCGAGAATTCGCCAACCGTTTTTTCTCATACGCCAAAAGTGGAAAACCACTTTGCCGTCCTCGTACTTGATTTCCTTTCTAATTCCTTTGGCGTTTAGCAGGTTGACGAGCTTCACAAAACTGGGTTCTTCCTCATGTTCCCGTAAAACGCAATCAAGTCCTTTTTCAATGCAACCGATTGGACGTTCAATTACTTTGGCTATCACTCCACTACCTCCCATTTGGAAAGTTCTAAAAACATCCTCAGTTCTATGCCCTTGCTCTTGAAGTTGAGGAAGTAGCCTTCTCTGAAGAACTTTTCAGCGCTCACTCGGTAGAGCCTTCCTTGAAAAAGCACTTCCAATGCTTTTAAGCCATAGCCCGGTTCTGAGTGAAGGAACTTGCAAAGGTGATAGGGAAAGCCGAAGGCGACTCCCTTTAAGAAGACTCCGTGTGAACTCCTCTCTTGTTTCTGCAAAGTTTTCGTGTAAAAGTTCCTTTTGACTTTGTCTATCTTGCGAACGTGTCCTCTCTTCTCTGAGGTCCTCACGTAGCTCCTTACAGTGGCTTCCCAGTTGACCTGAGCCTTTGAGATGTCCCACGTCTCCCTTACAACGTCGGAGATTGTGAAAGTGCGCATTTGTTTCAGGACAGACGCTATCTCTTC